>CAYYZR010000048.1:0-15698 GCA_964476005.1 uncultured Halomonas sp. | reverse complement strand
TGGCCGCGGTGGTACTGGAGCTGCCCATGCGCGAGATCGGCGGCCAGCTGCCCGATTGGCGCGATCTTGTGGCCCAGGCCGACTGGGCCCACCGGCACGATATCGCCGTTCATATCGACGGCGCCCGGCTCTGGCACTGTCCCGCCTATTACCAGCACAGCCTCGCCGAGATCGCCGCCCTGGCCGACTCGGTGTATGTCAGCCTGTACAAGGATATCGGCGGTATTGCCGGCGCGGTACTGGCCGGCGAAACCGACTTCATTGCCGAAGCGAAAATCTGGAGTCGCCGCGCCGGCGGCAACCTGATTTCGTTCTACCCCTGCATCCTGGCCGCCGAGCAAGGGCTGGAGGACAACTTGTCCAGTATTTCAGATGCCGTGCACTACGCGCGGAACCTGGGCCCGCTGCTGGCCAGTCTTCCCGGCGTTGAAGTGAATCCCGCCACGCCGCAGTCGGCCATGTTTCATTTGCATATCGAGGCCGACCCGGACAGCCTGAACCGGGCCATTGCCGATTACATCGCCCAACACGACGTGGTCGTGCTGCCCAAGCCGCGCGGCGTCGACGAGAACGGCAACAGCATCTGCGAGATCAGCGTGGGTCGGAACACGATGGAGCATCCACAGGAGTTCTGGTTAGCGCATCTGCGTGCAGCTCTGGCCGGTTGAGCGGTCAACGAAACGAACCGATCTTCAGGTGCATGATCACGGCGACGCCGCCTTCGCCAATATAATCGACAGGTGTGGGCTCGCGCGATCTTCAGACTACTTGAAGAATGCGGCGAGACCCCGGACATGTTGGTAAACCAAGTTACGAATCGAGCACTCGAAATGACCCGATACACGAAATCCCCGGAAGCCATTGATGCGCTGACCGAAGAGCAATACCGCGTGACCCAGCAAAACGGTACCGAGCACCCAGGCACCGGCCAATACCTGGACAACCTGGAACCGGGCATTTACGTGGATATCGTTTCCGGCGAGCCGCTGTTTGCATCCACGACCAAATTCGACGCCGGCTGTGGCTGGCCGAGCTTTACCAAACCGATCGAACCGGCCAATGTCAATGAGCTCCGTGACAGCAGCCACGGTATGATTCGAACCGAAGTGCGCAGCACGCACGGCGACAGCCATCTCGGACACGTGTTTCGCGACGGCCCACACGACCAGGGTGGATTGCGATACTGCATCAACTCCGCTTCGCTACGCTTCGTGCGCCGCGACGACATGGCCGACCAGGGCTATGGCGACTATCTCGACCAGGTGGAGGACAGCTGAAATGAACGAACAACGCGCAGTACTCGCAGGCGGCTGCTTCTGGGGCATGCAGGACCTGATCCGAAATCTGCCGGGCGTGCTCGACACACGGGTCGGCTACACCGGCGGCGACGTGCCGAACGCGACATACCGAAACCACGGCACGCACGCCGAGGGCATCGAGATTCAATTCGATTCGGACGTGATTTCCTACCGCGGTATCCTGGAGGTGTTCTTCCAGATCCATGACCCCACTACCTTGAACCGTCAGGGAAACGATCGCGGCCTTTCATACCGGTCGGCGATCTACTACATCGACGAGGAGCAGAAGGCGGCGGCGCTGGAAACAATTGCCGACGTCGAAGCGTCAGGTCTCTGGCCGGGCAAGGTGGTCACCGAGGTCGAGCCGGCAGGCCCGTTCTGGGAAGCCGAACCGGAGCACCAGGACTATCTTCAGCGCTACCCGAATGGTTATACCTGCCACTTCCCGCGCCGGGACTGGGTGCTGCCCGAACGCGAAATAGCAGACTGACTGGTCGCGACAGCAGTTGTCGAGGCCCGGCGCACGCGGCTCGAACGGTTGCTCAAGTACGCAAGATGCGAAGCTTACCGTCAGAAAGCCGGAAAGGGAAAGACGAAGCGAGCGCATCACCGCGGTGCCCATCTTGCCCAAGGCCAACGGCCGTACCCCGGTACGGCGATCCCGCGTTGGCCTGGATGGCGAGTCCGGCGAAATTCATCAGTAGAGCCGACCGCCCCTGCCTTCTTCGAGCTCATTGAGCTGTTCCTCCAGCGCGTCCGCCTCGGCTTCCATCGCCTCGATTTCCCGGTTGTGCGCCTCGATCTTCCGGTTCTCGGCCGCTATCCGCGCGTTCTCGTCGACGCGGGCGACCGAGGTCTGATCCCCGGCCCTGGCATAGGCCGCACGCGCCTCGGCGTAGTTCCCGAGCTTTTCTTGCACGGTGCCGATCTGCTTGTAGACCCGAAATTCGTCCTCGGGCGAGAGGTCGCTCTGGAGCAAATCCCGGAGGGTAGCCGCCGCGGCGGCATACTCGCCGAGCCCAGTCTGTGCCTGGCTCATGTAATACAGGACCGGCCAGCCGCCGGCACGCAGAGCGGAAGCCTGCTCCAGGCTGTTCAAGGCATCCGCGTACGCCCCGGCGTCGAGCTGCGCCTGGCCAAGATGCAGCAGATTTTCGTAGCCGGCGTCGTCTTGCTGCACCTTGGCGGCAGCCCCCGTCGCGGTCAGGGCATCGTCACTCCGCCCACTCTTTTCCATAGCGATCGCCTGGTTCTGCCTGAACACGGCCTGCACGCTGCTCGGAAGGCTGGAGGCGTCAATCCGATCGTAGAGCCGGCCCGCTTCGCTGTAGCGTTCGGCCGCCAGGTACGCGTCCGCAAGCGCGAGCTGGAACTGGACGCTGTTCGGATCGAGATCGTAGGCCTGACGGAAGGCCGAGAGCGCTTCCTGGCTCCGCTCGAGCCTGGCGAGCGCCTGGCCGAGCATGAAATGACCGCCGGCGAAATCCGGACGCCTCTCGACGACTGCCTGGAACTCATAAGCAGCCGCACTGAAATTGCCCGAACGGTATGCGCGGACGCCCTCTTCCCAGCCCGCGTGGGCGGGACCGACGATACCGAAGGCCAGCGTGAATACTGCCCCCATAACGAGTTTGCGCATCTCATTCTCCTCGCGATAAGGCTGAAAGTTTACCGCTGCGCGCCTGCCCAGGCGACGGAACCTGCTCACTTCGGCCCGCTGGAGCAGTTCTCCGCAGCTTCAGTCATACGGCTCAATGGCGATGATGCCGCGCGCTTCGATTCGATCCAGCAATCCGAGCACCGTCCGATCCAGAAACATTGTGTTTGTCGACGTGCCGGGAGCGATTCGAATCAGAACGGCACATCGCCCGACGTCAGGTCCGGAAATAAAGCCTTGTGGATAGGCGTTCAACTTGACTCGAACGCCTTCGATTGGTCGAGTATTGAGATAGCTGCCTTCGATATAGTTCTCTCGCAGTGTCCAGTTCCAGGGGCCGACGCGATTGAACGCAGTCCGAATATCTTCGAGCGAATGACTGCAGAAAAAACCGTAAGCCCAATCGTGAGTGCTATCGGAATCTGACCTCATATCAGCACCCGAAACGAGACCGGTCCAACACCGTCCCGATATCGTCCGCGCGCCGTGCGCAGGTCGCCAGTGAAACTGGAAAGGGCGGTTGACGAAAAAGCGGCTTGCATGTATCTCTCGGTTATTGCCTTGATGTGCCAGCGGGCCGAAACTCCGCGCGCGGCATCTGACCCGCATGGGCCAACACATTTCACGAAAACGGCGTTGCGTGGTGCTGAATACAAGGCGCCGTAAGCAATGCTCGCTTCCGTGCCTGCCTCCCGCCACCGGGCAAGAGCCTGAACCGGAGCAGTCACGGCTGATAGTCCAGGCACCTTGCTGTAATCAACTCGGGCACGGGAAGCCCACTTCCTTTGAATTTTTATCCCGGCGGCGACATGGACGCTGGAAGGAACTTCGGATCCAGCAGCACGGCTCGCTCCGGCAAGCCGTCGTGCAGCTTTTCGGTATCGGCCAGCGCGGCCCAGCTCACGACCGCGTAGCGCGTGCCCGCTTCGACCGGATTGGCGCGATGGAAATAGCGCGCGTCGGATGGAAACCACACCAGCATGCCGGGCCTGGGCCGGATGCGGAAGTTGAAATACTCGAACTGCAGATCGCCGCCCTCGAAGTCATCGTTGAGGTAGAGCAACAGGCTGATGTCGCGGTCGATGTGGTGGCGCCAACGACGACGTTCCGGATCGTAGGAGTCGGCGTCGGCGTGCGCCTCGTAGAACCCGCCGACGGTGTATTTGAGCACCTGCGGAGATTCGAACCAGGCAAACTTTCGTCCCAGCCTTTCTGCGATGGTTGAGACGTAAATCTGCTCGACCCGGTTGCGCAGATCCTGGTCGCGATCGTCGCCCATATGCACGCGCTCGGTGACGCGGCGATCGTCGAGCTTGCGGGCCACGCTGGGATCGGCGGCTTTCCAGTCGATCACCTTGAGCCGCTCGGACGGACGGGTACCGGCGAACTGCACCCACTCGCGGCATTCGTCCGGCGACAGGAAGTCCTCGTGGATTTCGATGCCATGAGGCACCGGGCGCATCGGGTCGGCGCTGCCGCAGCAGTGCTTGAACCTCCGGCCGCTGCCGCAAAAGCACGGTTCGGACCGGCCGGGCGGAAAGGGCGCTCGATATTGCTGCGGTTTCGCCATGCGCCGAGTATAACGATTTACAGCCTCGGGCAATTCCTGGCGCGGGTCAGGGTGCGCGCCGCGACCGGCTCAAACCGGCCACTGTTCGAGCCGGTAGGCGGAGTCCCAGAACATCCACTCCAGCCGGGTCGAGTCGAAGAACGCTTGCGCCATCCGCTCCTGCTCGGCCGGACCGGCCGCCGCGGCCGCCTGCTCGGTCAACGCGATTGCCCGGTCGACCGTCGCCGAGAAATCCGCCCCGGCGTAGGTGTCGATCCAGTCCTGGTAGCGATTCGGCGCGGCTGCGCGCTCGTGGATATGCAGGCCGACCTCGCGATAGATCCAGAAACACGGCAGCAGCGCCGCACAGGCCACCGGATAGCTCTCGCCGGCCGCGGTCGACAGCAGGAAATGCGTGTAGGCAAAACACGCCGGCGATTTCGGCACGTCGACGAAGGTATCGAACCGCTGGAGAAACGAGTCGTGCAAGGCCTGCTCCACCGCGACCGCATCGCCGGCGAATTGCACGAACGCGCTCAGCGCGGCGCTGTTCGGTGCACGCGCCCCGGTGACGGCCAGCGCACGGGAAAAATCGGCCAGATACATCGAGTCCTGCTTGACATAAAACGCGAAGCGGTCCTCGCTCAGCTCGCCCCTGCACAACTCGACGTTGAAAGGAAGCTCCAGGATCGCCTCGTAGAGCGAACGGTTGCGTTCCCAAAGCGTATCGGTGAAAGCCATAAGAAATCCCTGAAAAAAGACTGGAAGAAAACCGGAACACCGGACGACCTGCACCCGGGCTGGAAGCCTAACGGAAACCGGGAGAGTTTTTCTGTCCATCCAGGCCCGCACGACCTTGACGCAAGACTCGGGGGACGAAATGACCCGGGCACCCGAGCCGATGGCGGCTGATACGTTTTCGTCTCGTCCTGCGCTTTCCAGGGTATAGCGATCATTAAAGGGCGATCCACGACATGATTCCACCGTTACCGGGCGCGACCGCGCTCACCGCGAGCATCCTCCTGTTGCTGGCGGCCCCGCTGGCGGCCCAGGTCGAACGTATCAGCGTGGCCAGCGACGGCAGCCAGGCCGAAGCCGACAGCTACCAGGCCGCCATCTCCGACGACGGAAGCGTCGTGGCGTTCCGGTCCAACGCCGCGAACCTGGTTGCCGGCGACACCAACCAGTGGACCGATATCTTCGTTCGCGATCTCGGGGCGGGTACGACGGCAATCGCCAGCCGGCAGCCAGACGGATCGGAATCGGTGAACTTCAGCCAGCGCCCGTCGCTGTCCGGCGACGGTCGTTACGTGGTGTTCGAAACGCCGTTCGAGGTCCAGACCATCCTGGTCACCGGGCTTTACGACCGCGTGCTGGACGCCAACTCGTACGTGCTGCCCGATCGAAATTCCAGCGGCAATCCAACCTGGCCCAGGCAAGCGAGGCTGGAACCGGTGTTGTCGGGAAACGGCGCCATTCTCGCGCTGCGCACACTGAGCGAACTGCCGAACGTGTTCCCGGAAGCGGCCAAGCCAACCGACGACGACAACAACCTCGCGCACGACGTCTTCCTGTTCGACCTGACCGCTTCGCCGGTCGAGCCGGCACAGCGGGTCAGCCGGCTGACCGACGGCAGCGAACTGAATGCCGACAGCCGGCGGCCGTCGCTCAGTCACGACGGACGCTACGTGGCCTTCATGACGTATTCCGACCTGCTGTTCGAAGATACCAACAGCCGCCCGGATGTCGTCTGGAAGGACCGGCAGTCCGGTGCGCTCGAGTTGATCAGCGCTGCGCCGGGCGGGGCGGCCGGAAACGGCGAGAGTTTCAATCCCGACATTTCTGCAGACGGCAACGTGATCGCCTTCCGTTCCGCCGCCAGCAACCTGGTCGCCGACGACACCAACGGGTACTGGGACATCTTCGTCCACGACCGGTCAACCGGCACCACGACCCGGGTCAGCGTTCGATCGAACGGCGGCGAAGCGAACAGCGGGAGCCTCGAGCCGACGATCTCGGGCGACGGGCGCTTTGTCGCGTTCCGTTCGATGGCGACCAACCTGGTCGACGACGACACCAACGGGCGGGCCGATATCTTCGTCCACGACCGGGCAAACGGTCAGACGGTTCGTGTCGGCCAGCCCGCCGACGCAGAATCCGACGGCAACAGCGCCGCACCGGCGATCTCCGGGGACGGGGCCTGGATCGTGTTCGAGTCCGACGCAACCAACCTGGTGCCCGGCGACGACAACGGCGCGCGGGATGTCTTCCGGACGCCCAACCCGCTGTCCGGCATGCGGCGAGGACAATGACATGAAACCCGTTTCCCTGTTTACGCTCCTCGGCCTGCTTGCGCTGACCCCGCCGGTCTTCGCCGGCGACGGCGAGATCCTGTTCGTCAATTCCTTCGAAGGCACCGGCAATGTGCCGCAGTTCGTTCCGGTCGATCCGCAGGCCGGGGTGGTCCGGCGCCGGCTGGCGATCGACATCGATACCTCCGATCCGGCCAACCAGGCCGGGATCGCGTTTTCTCTGGATGAAGCGCCGCAGGGGCTCACCATCCGGGGCAACACCGGCGAGATTTCCTGGACGCCGCAGGCCGACCAGGTCGGGACCTCATCGGTGACGGTTCGCGCCGAAGACTTCGAGGGCCTGGCCAACACCCTGAGCTTCGAGATCGAGGTGGTCGATCCGAATGCCGCGCCGGTGATCGCGCAGATCGACGATCGCGGCGTTGCCGTCGGGGACCTGCTTTCGCTGACGGTGGAGGCCTCCGACGGCGACGCCGGCGACGTGCCGGAATTTTCGCTCGACCAGGCCCCGGCCGCCATGATCCTCGACCCGGTCTCCGGCGTACTGGAATGGGTGCCGGCGCCCAGCGACATCGGCGCGCACCCGGTCACGGTCCGCGCCACCGACGCCGACGGTCGCTTCGACCAGGCGTCGTTCACGGTCGTGGTGGTCGACCAGAACAGCGCCCCGCTGCTTGCGCCCATCCCCGATCGGGGCGCCGCGCCCGGCGTCGAGGTCGTGGTCGAACCGGTCGCATCGGACCCCGACCCGGGCGACGTGCTGACCTGGTCGCTGATCGACCGGCCCGCCGGCATGGCCGTCGACCCGGCGACCGGCCGGATCGACTGGACGCCGACCGGGCTGCAGCTCGGACTGCACGCGGTCACGGTGGCGGTGCGCGATGCGCTGGGTGCGTCCGAACAGACCGATTTCCGGATTACGGTCGATCTGAACCGGGCACCGATCGCGTTGGACGATGCGGGTTACCGCGTCGAAATCGGCGACACGCTGAGCGTGCTCCCGTCCGGCGTGCTCGACAACGATCTGGATCCGAATTCCGACCCGCTGACCGCCCAGCTGGTCGACGGACCCCAGCGCGGCGTTCTGTCGCTGGACGCCAACGGCGGCTTCGACTACACCCCGGACGTGCCGGTGGGCACGATCGGCCTGGTCGAGACCCTGTCCTACGAGCGGGCGAACGGTTCGTCGACCTGGACCCCGCTGATCGGCAATCTCGACGACGATCCGCAGTCCGAGCTGATCATCGGCGACGGCAGCGGGTGCTGCGTCGGTTTCCTGATCGCGATCGACGGCGTCACGGGACTCGAGGAATGGATCGTCAGGCTGCCCGGACGGCAACTCGACTTATCAAGCAAGCCGGCGCTGGCCGACATCGACCTCGACGGTCGCCCCGAGATCCTGATCATCGGTGGCGACGCCGACAATTCACCGACCGCCGCGCTCCGGGTCTACGCCTTCGAGCACGACGGCCAGCTCAAATGGATCAGCGAAGACCTCCCCGCCACTTTCTACCTGGAGGGGGCGCGGCGGGCCAACCGCCAGCTGACCAAAGCGGCGATCAGCGTCGCCGATCTCGACCAGGACGGCGTGCCCGAGATTCTCGCTGCCCCGGACTTCGGGCCGGCCGGCTATCACGTCTGGGACCACGAGGGCCGGTCGCTGTACACCGTCGACGAGCCCGGCACGTCGGTCGGCGACAGCAGCCCGACCCGCGTGACGGTCGTCGACCTGGATCTCGACGGCGACCCGGAGATCGTGGTCGGCAACGTCGCCTGGTCCCACGACGGCCAGTTGCTGTGGAAGCGAGACGACGACTTTCGGCATTCCTGGGCGACCACCTTCCCGCTGGTCGCCAACCTCGACGACGACCCGTACCCCGAACTGGTACGTACGCGCGGCGGCGTTTCCGGCCCGGGCAACATCGTTGCCTGGAATCACGACGGGACCGACCTCTGGGAGGTGTCCCGGCCGTTCGGCTTCAACACCGCGCCGATCTCGATCGCCGACGTCGATGCCGACGGTTTTGCCGACGTGCTGCATCCACTGCCCACCGACGTCAACCAGTTCGAGGTGCTCGACGGCCGCGACGGCTCGGTGAAGTGGAGCAAGTCGGTGACCACGCGTTCGATGGGGGCGACGGTGTTCGATCTCGACCGCGACGGTTTCGTCGAGGTGCTGTTCATCGACGAGGCGTCCAACCTCTACGTCTGGGACGGCCGCGACGGCAGCGAGAAGCTCGTGTTCCTGATGAACAACCCCCGCCCCGCCGACCACACCATGCCGGTGTTCGCCGACATCGACGCCGACGGGGCGTCCGAACTGGTGGTGCCCGGCGGGTTCTCGTTCGGCTTCGACACCGCGCTGAGCATCTGGGAGAGCCCGAACGACGACTGGGCGCCGATGCGCTCGATCTGGAACGAACATCGGTACCACGTGACCAACGTCAACGACGATCTCTCAATCCCGTCGCACGAGCGGCCGCACTGGCTGCTGCCCGGCTTGAACCAGGCGATGATCAACCAGCGCCTGCCCGAGGCCCGGCTGGAGTCCACCGATACGTTCAGCTACCGCGCCAACGACGGCGAGTTCAACTCGAACGTGGCCGAGGTCACGATCGAGGTACTGCCGCCGAACAGTCCGCCTCGCATTCTCTCGACACCGCGCGAACTGGCGTCTCCCGGATTCGAGTACGTCTATCCCGTGCTCGCGGTCGATGCCGACGCCGGCGAGACCCTGCAATACGCGATCGTCGAAGGCCCGGCGGCCATGAACATCGACGACACCGGACGGGTGTCCTGGACCCCCGGCGCGGCCGACCTGGGCCTGCATCCGGTCGTGCTGTCGGTGGACGACAGCCTTGGCGTTGCCGCACTGCAGCACTTCGTGATCGAGGTCCGCGATCCGGTCCTGGTGCCGGATCTCGCCGGTCTCGGCGAGTCGGCGGCGCTTGATGCCCTGGCCGCGGTCTCGCTGCGCGCCGACCCGCTGCGCGACACCTTCAGCGACACCGTCGCGGTCGGAACGGTCGCGCTGCAATCCCCCGGCGCGTCCACGCCGGTGGCCGCCGGTTCAGGGATTACCGTCGAGATCTCGAGGGGTCCGATTCCCGTCGGCGTTCCGCGCCTGGTGGGTCTCGACCTCGACGATGCACTGGCCGCGATCGCCGCTGCCGGGCTCGCGCAGAGTCCGTTGATCCGGGTCAACGATGCGCGTGTCCCGCGCGGGCTGGTCATGCGCCAGGACCCGGCGCCCAATGCCCTGGTTGCGCCGGGCAGCGATGTGACGATGACCGTCTCCGGCGGACCGCGGGCGCTCGTCACCGTCGATCCGCCGCTTGTTCCGGCCGGCGAGACCGCGTCGGTCAGCGTGGAAGTCCGCGACGTCGACGGTTCAGCGCTGGATCCGCAGCCGGCAGTCACCCTTTCGCTGGACCTTCCGCCGGACACCGTGTTCGGCACGCCGCCGAGCCTGGACGGCACCACCATCCAGACCTCGGCCGACACCCAGGGTGAGTTCGCGCTGGCAGTCGACTTCAGCACTCGAGGCGCCGAATCGATCTCGGTTCCGGTCGCCGTGCTGCCGGCAATCAGCGACGGGCCCGGTGGCTCGGTCTACACCGAGTTCACGCGGCAGCAGCAGGCCTTCGGTGAACTGGTCGATGCGCTGATCGCCGCCGTCGACGCCGGCGACGGGCCGGCGATAGAGGCGCTCGACCAGGCGCTGGAAGACCTGGAGCAGGCGGTCGATCTGCGGCGGCTCCGGACCCTGACGGTCATCGCACCGACCGGCGGCGTTCCGCCGACACCGGCCCAGGCGCTGGCCGGCGGCCTGCCGCAGGGGTTGGACGACAACGCCTACACCGGGATCGGCATCGACCTGATCGCGGCGCTCGAAACCCTGGAGGCGCTGGTGCGCGAAGGATCCGTCTCCGACGCGGTCCTCAACGCTCTCAACCAGGACCTGGCCGCGGTCGGCCAGGCACGGGCGGCGCTGGATCCTTCGCCGATCGGCGTTCTGCGCGCCTCGCCCGGGATCACCGCCCTGCTCGGCACGTTCGCCCCGCGGATGCTGGTGGCCGATCTCCGCGCGCTCCGTCAGGCGCTGCGCGACGAGGGCATACTCGCGCCGGACGGCTCGGCGATGCCCGGACGCTTCACGCTGCCCGGGATTCTGAGCGCGGTGCGGATCCGCAACGACATCATCAAGGACTTCTACGTGCCCTACCTGGGCGAAGTGGCCCGGGCAATGGGCCAGATCATCGCCGCCGACCTGCTGCAGACCTATGCCAATGCAGGCGCCATCGTCGGCATCGTCACCGGCGCCAGCCAGTCGATCCACGTATTCGAGATCGCGCCGTCGGTGGTCGAGGGATTCGGCTTCGATCCCAGGCTAAGCCCCAACAACGCGGTCACCATGGTCGGTCCGAGCCTGTTCGATGCGGTCAGCGATGCCGCGGGCGGGCTTCCGTCGGCGTCGGACTTCAAGGATCTCAACTCGGTGTTCGACGCCATCCAGGGCCAGATCGACAACGCGAACGCGATCGAGCAGGCCTGGAACGACGCCAATTCCGTCCCGAACGGGATCGCGCGCGGGTGCATCCTCGACGGCACCCCCGGCTGCCGCCAGCTGATCTACCCGAACGGCTTCACGTCTGTCTACGTGTCCGACGGCGGCCTCAGCCTGCCGGCGCCGGTGCTGATCTTCGTCCGCAACCTGGAGTCGGGGGCAAACGCGGTCTTCGTCGCCGCGTTCGTCCCGACCAGCAGCGAGGAATGAACTGCGCCGCGGAAAGAAGGGGTCAGGCTTTGCGGGAAGCAAGGCCCGGGCCTCGTGCGCTGCACGCCGCACCCTTTCGAGTGCACGCGCTCATTCGGTTGCCGAAGCCTGCGGCTGCGATCGCCCGCGGGGCGTCAGGACAGCCAGCACTGCGGCAACGGCAAACAGCGCGGCAACGTCGCCCCACAGGTGCCCGATGTGCTGCGGGTTGGCGATGGACTGCACGGCCATGATGGCGCCGTGCACGACGCTCGACCAGACGGTGAACCAGATGAGGCTCCGGTGCGCCAGCGGATTGCGCGAGGCCAAGATCAGGAACACGCCGAGGGTGGCGTATATGCCCAGGATCATTTCGAGGTACTCCGAGCGGCCTTCGTCATGCCAGGCCCAGCCCGACGGCCACACGATCGTGAGCGGCCCGATGCCGACGATGAACACGATGCCTACCGCGATCAGTGCGATCCGCAGATACTTGATGCGATCATTCTCGTTCATGATTTTTCCTCCAGTCTGTCATTGGATTTTGGTTTCTACGGGCAACCGGATTCCGTTTCGGCTTGTCGGGGCTCACGCGGCCTCGTCGATGCGCCAATCGGTCGTCACCCGGGTGCCGGCCCTGAGGGTCTGAAACACGACGCAGCATTGCTCTGCGCCGGTCGTCAGAACCCTGAGTTTCCGCTTGTCGACGCTGGCGGGCACCGTCAGTCTGACATCGCAATGCAGGCGCTGAAAACCCACCGGAACCGATGTATCCACCATCAGCGCACCGCGAACGTCGGCGTGTGCCGTGGCGGTGACCTCGCTATCGGTGATCGTGATCTCCAGCCTTTCAGCCACCATGCGCAATGTCGAATGCAGGCATGCCGCCAGGGCCGCGCTGAGCATGTCGCCCGGGTTGGGCGCGTCGTGGTCGCCGCCTACGGCGCGGTGAATCCCGTATCGAAAACGCATGCCGTCGTTGTTGGCGGGTTCGACCTCGCCATGCACGCAATCCCTGCTCTGGCCGGGCGTTGCTCGCGCCTGGTCGGTGATCAGGGCATCCTCCGGCACCTCGGCATAGTGCCGGTGCAGCGCTTCCTGGCGTTGTTTCAGGGTTGCTTCATGTGTTGCGGACATCGTCGTGACTCCTTGGCCGGTCGGCTTGTCGGGATACAAGCATGGACAAGCAGGAGACCGCGCACATGAGACGAGTGTCCCGAATGTCGCGACCAATACCGGGGAAAACGGGACGAGCGTCCCGGCAAGGGGTCAGTCGACGCCGAAACCGGCGTTGCGCGCTTCGACCACCAGTTCCGAACGACTGGAAACGGCGAGCTTGCCGCAGACATTGCTGACGTGGTTGCGCACGGTCTTGGGTGCAACCGACAGTGCCTGGGCGATGGCCGCATTCGACAACCCGCGCGCAACCTGGTCGAGCACCTCGCATTCGCGGCGGGTCAACTCGTGAAACTGCGCCGCCATGAGCACGTCCTGCAGCGGGTCGGCGGCGAGAAATCGACGCATTTCCTCGATGAACGGGCGCCAGCCGGGGTCATGCGGTTGCAGGATGTGATTACGGCCTTCCAGCGGCAGAAAACGGCAGTCGGGAATCCGCCCGGCCAGGTCCCGGCCAGCCTCGAACGGCACCATGGAATCGGCCTTGACGTGCGCCACAAGGGTGGGCGCACGCACCTTCGGAAGCTGGTCACGGATATCGATTTCATGAAACGCGCGCCAAAGCCGTGCCGCTGTGGACGGGTCTGTCGTCAGGCGCTGCAGATCGTCCCACCAGGTGATCTGATCTGCCGCTTCGGCGGGCGAAAGCAGGCGGGCGAAGACTTCCCGGAAGGCGCCGGTTCTGCGTGCCCAACCCACCTCGATCATGCGCTCGAGCGCCTCTGCCTCGTCGACACGATAGCCCGACATGCCCTTGGCGAATGCGCCGTGCGCATAGGGATTGTAGAGCAAGAGGTGACTGACGCGCTCGGGGTGTCGCACCGCGTAGGCAACGGCTATGGCCGCCCCCTGGCACACCCCCAGCACCGGAAATCGCCGCCAGCCCAGGCTGCCGGCCACCGCCTCGACATCGCGCACCCAGGCCGCCAGGCACTGTCCGTCCACGGCCCGGTCCGACAGACCGGTGCCCCGAATATCGAAGCGGGCAAGCGTATGGTCACGCGTCAGTTCCCGCAGCCAATGCCGCCATACCGGGCTGTCCCAGTCGTGCTCGATATGCGTCATCCAGCCGCCGACGCGCAGCAGTGGCCTGCCCTGTCCAGCCGTCGCGTAGGCAATGCGCACGTCGTCGGTCGTGGTGCAAAAGCCGATTCGCTGTCTCATACGCTTGCGCCTGTGCTCGTTTCATTCGTCGCGATCCGGCGGAAGAACCCGCCAGGGCGGTGGTTCACACCGCGACCGCAGCGAACGCCATGAATCCGGGAGCGACCCGGACGCACAAGACCAGGCTCCCTGGCGTTCATGTTCGATCAGGATAGCGCGCCGATGAAATTCATGCCGGATGAGCTATCTCCGATGGGTGTGCGTGTTTGCCTATGCGCTCCGTGCTTCGACTTCGTTGACTTCCGGGTTCAGCCGGTATGGTAATTGCATTCGCTATCCTGTACCCACTAAGTATCGACGGCGCCGCTCTTGACACCTACCGCCACACACACGATCGATCCGGTTTCCGTCGCGATGTTCATCGCGCTGCTCGCCAGTGCGCTCGCCGTGGGCATGCTGCTCCTGTGGCGCTGGGAACGAACTTCGCACGGCTTCGGCTTCTGGGCCGCGGCCCAGGCGATGTTCGCGCTCGGCATGATCCTGTTGCTGGCACGCATCGTTGTTCCGCTATGGATGTCCATCCTCTTCGGCAACGTTGCGATTCTGATGGCGCTGGTGCTGGTTCGAGCCGGCATTCTGCGCTTTCGCGACCTCCCGCTTCGCATCGGCACGGACGTGGCGGTGAGCGTCACGACGGTGGCGGTTGTACTCGCCCAATGGGCCTACGGCCTGGATACGGACGCCCGCATCGCGGTGGGCAACCTGGCCTACCTGTTCCTGAGCATCCGCTGCTTCACTGCACTTTCGCGGCCGGCGCCGGGCGTTTCACTGCTGTTCCGGTCCCTCCAGGCCGTGATGCTCGTCATTGCGCTCCTGGTTGGGCTCCGATCGGCCTTCTCGGCGTTCGCATCGGTGCCCTCGGCGTCGCTGTTCGACGGCAGCTGGGCGCAAACGCTGGTGTACATTTCGCTCGGCATCACCAGCGTCCTGCTGCCATTCCTGCTGATGCTGCTCAACAGCCTGCGCAACCTTGACCGGCTCCGGGCCGCCCAGGCCGAGGCCGAAGCGGCCGCGTCTACGGACTACCTGACCGGGCTGGCGAACCGGCGCCGGCTGTTCCGCCGTCTGCGACAACTGCCGGGCGACACGCCGCTGAGCGTTGTCCTGCTGGATCTGGACGATTTCAAGGCCGTCAACGACCAGTGCGGCCACAGCACCGGGGACCGCGTACTGGCGCAACTGGGCCGCCTGCTGCTGCAGATGACGGTGGCCGACGAGATCGCGGTCCGGCTGGGCGGCGAGGAATTCGGCATCGTGTCCACTGGCAGCGCACACGAGCGCGCCCGCCAACTGGCCGAGATGGTGCGCGCCCGGGTCGAGCGGGAACTCGGCGTAAAGGCCGGCCTGGATCGCCGCCAGACTTGCAGCATCGGGGTTTCGCACGGCCGGGCCGACAACACCGATGCGGCCCTTGCCCGCGCCGATATCGCGCTCTACGAAGCCAAGCGCCGCGGCAAGAACCGCGTCGTCGACCATCGAGAAATCACCGCCAAAGCAGCCCGAACCGACGCCGACTACGAGCCCGTCGTCGCTCATCGCCGGCAATCGCGCTAAGGCGACGGTCTCGATCCCGCGTTTTGCGGCCGAGTAACGTTTACGGCGAGATCAACACGCTTGACTGCACGCAGCAGGCAGTTGAGGTTCACCTGCATGAAGAACCGGAAGCGTATGGAAAATATAAACGCCCTTCCGCCGCATTTCGTCCGTTTCTGCCCTGCTGTAGCCAATCGAAAAAATAATCCCGGCTGTCCACCTTTTTGCAGTGAATACGATTAGCAAGATAGTC
>CAYYZR010000047.1:5601-15843 GCA_964476005.1 uncultured Halomonas sp. | reverse complement strand
TTGGCGTCCGGTCTCGTGAGCTCGGCTGGCGCCTCGGTTCGAACCCTCGGTACGGCGATTGGCATGACAAGCCCCGTACACTCACTTTCCAGGCGAGCCCGTTCGACCACTCCGGCACCTCTCCAATCAGCCGCATATTGTAGCGCTTTTCCAGCATTTATACAGTAACCGGCTCTCAAGAAGCAGCAGCGCTGATTTGTCACGCACGCTCCGCACTGATAGCATCCAAGGACACTCGAGCAATCTGGCGGCCGGTGATCCAGCTCAAGCGAATCTATGACGACCCTTCCGGAGACGACGGTTGCCGGGTGCTGGTCGATCGGATCTGGCCGCGCGGGGTATCCAAGAAGGACGCCGGACTGGACGAGTGGTGCAAGGCGGTTACGCCTTCGGATGAACTGCGAAAGTGGTTCCACGAGGACGTTGACGGCCGATGGGGGCAATTTCGCGACAAGTACGCCGAAGAACTTCGCGAGGTCAATGATGAACTCGGCCGGCTCGCGCGGATGGCCGAAGACCACGGCCTGACGCTGCTGACGGCCGCCAAGGACCGGGAACGCAACCACACCGTCGTGCTCAAGGAGGTGCTGGAGAGCACGGCTTGACGCTCGGGCTGGATTGTCTCGACCTTTGGCCGAAGTCGCCGGGGTCACCCGTCTTTCAATCTCCGGCCAGCAATTCGCGAATGGTGTCTTCGTCGATCGGCGGCTGATCCTGCTTGCGGCCTTTGCCGTAGACGCTCTGAGCCAGTTTCTGTTTGCGTTCCTGCAGCGCGAGAATTTTCTCTTCAACCGTGCCCTCTGTGACCAGTTTGTAGACGAACACGGGCTTGTCCTGGCCGATCCGGTGGGCGCGGTCGGTCGCCTGGTGCTCGACGGCCGGGTTCCACCACGGATCGTAGTGGATGACGGTATCGGCCTCGACCAGGTTGAGGCCGACGCCGCCGGCCTTCAGGCTGACCAGGAACAGCGATACTTCGCCGTCGCGAAAGCGCTGGATGGCCTCATCGCGCTTGCGGGTCTGGCCGGTGAGCTTGGCGTAGGCGATATCGCGCTTGTTCAGTTCCTTCTCGATCAGACCCAGCATGGTCGTGAACTGCGAAAACAGCAGCACCCGGCGACCTTCTTCGAGCATTTCGGGGAGCAGGTCGAACAACAGGTTGAATTTGGCCGAGGGCGTGCCGGCCGCGCCCGGCATGTTTTCGGGCAAAAGACGCGGGTCACAGCAGACCTGCCGCAGCTTCAGCAGGGCCTCCAGCACGATGATGTGGCTGCGCGCCAGGCCCTTGGCGGCGATTGCGGTGCGCACTTTCTTTTCCATCGTCAGCCGGACGCTCTCGTACAGGCGGGCCTGTCTCGGTTCGAATTCGGCCTGACGCAGCAGTTCTGTCTTTGGCGGAAGTTCGGCGGCAACTCGATCCTTGGTTCGTCGCAGCAGGAACGGCGCGGTGCGTCGCTGGAGCCGTTCGAGCCGTTCCGAATCGTTGTGCTTTTCGATCGGCGTGCGGTAAGTCCGGGTGAAGCTGGTCTGGTCGCCGAGAAAGCCGGGCATCAGAAAATCAAACTGCGCCCAAAGTTCGCCGAGGTGGTTTTCCATCGGTGTGCCGGTCAGGCACAGCCGATGTCGGCAATCGAGCTTTCGGACCACCTGGGCCGCCTGGGCTTTCGGGTTCTTGATCTGCTGGGCCTCGTCCAGAACCAGGTAGTGCCAGCGACGCTGGAGCAACTCCTTGCGGTCGCGTGGCAACAGCGGATAGGTTGTGAGGACCAGATCGAATTCGTCGATACGGTCGAAGTCGCCGGCACGCTCCGGTCCATGCAGAACGAGTGCGTTCAATCCCGGCGTGAAAAGCGCGGCCTCGCGCCGCCAGTTGCCCATCAGGCTGGTCGGCGCCACGATCAGGCTGGGCTGCTGCATCCGCCCGGCGCGCTTTTCCACGGCCAGGTGGGCCAGCGTCTGGACCGTCTTGCCCAGACCCATGTCGTCGGCCAGGATGCCGCCGAATTCATGTTCGCGCAGGAACTGCAGCCAGTTCAGGCCGTGCCGCTGGTATTCGCGCAATTCGCCCTTGAACGTCGTCGGTAGCTTGACGCGCTTCAATCCGGAAAAATCGGCAAGCGCCCGGGCCAGTTTCTTGAGACTGGTTGCGCCGCGTACCGGGATGCCTTCCAGATCCAGCAGCCGGGTCGCATCGGGGCGGGCCAGGTCAAGCGTGTCGCCGTCGACCCTGTCGAACAGGTCAAGAATGGTCTTGAGTACTGGCTCGATCTGCTCGGCGGGCACGCTGACATAGTGCCCATCGCCGGTGTTCAGGTACAGCGTTTCAGGCAGATCGCCGGGCCGGTAGTGGTCGAGGAGCTGGCTGATCAGCGGCAGCAGCGGTACTTTCCAACCGTCGAACTCGAGGTCGAAGCGCAGGCCGAACCAGTCGTTGCCTTCAGTTTCGACTTCGCCGTCGATACCCTCGGATTCGCTGACGCTGAATTCTTGCTCGCGGTCCAGATCGATCTGCCATCCGGCCTCGCGCAGTGCCGGCGCGCGGAACTGCAGCCAGTCGAACCAGGCGTCCCGCAATGCGATGCCCCCGAGCCCGCCGGCCAATTGGAAACGCTCGTCGCTGATCGCTTCCAGGCCGCTTTCGGTCAGTGCATCCCCGAGCCGTTTCTCCGCGCTCAGGTTGCGACGGAGCCGGAGCAGCCGGTTGCCCGATTCGGTGATGATTTCGCTTTCTGGGTGGTCTGGGTCGACCACAAGCTCATCGTAGATATAGTGCAGGTTGCCGCTCGCGCGCGCCGGCCGGGCGGGGTCGAAATCGAGCCGAAGGCGTCCCGACGGCGGAGTGTCGATGTCTTCGTATTCAACCTCGACCGGTGTCGGGATCTCGGGCATCGTCGTCGCCAGCGTGTGGCTGAGACGCTGCGCCGCTGCGGCCGGAACAGCCGGTGCGCGCGCCAGCCATTCCAGTTTTCGGCTGTCCAGACCCGGTGGCAACTCGAGGCCACCAATGGTCAGCGAATCGGGGTCGACGTAACACGGCGGATCGGCTGGCACGATCAGTCCGCCGCGCTCGACGTCCACCTGCACCTTATAGCCCGTCTTCCGACTGCCCGTCCAACCCAGTTTCAGGGTGCGCAGGTCTCCGGGTTTGAGCGGGCCGTCGCGTTCGGGGCCCCAGAACGCGCGTCCGGATTCGACGATCTTCATCAGCGCCAGATAGCCGGCCGCACCCGACGGCGCGAACTCGTGCGGCCGGTCGTGCTGACGACTTGCCCGTAAAAGGGTGAGGATTTCTTCATCGATCGCGCGCAGGTAGTTCGGCCGGTGCCAGGAATTGTGAATCGCCGAGGCGTGCGTGGCGCGCCCCTTGCCCCAGGTGCCGTCTTTCTTGAGCCGGGCGATGTTGAGTTTGATTTCCAGATCGCCGGTTCGGCCATAGCCCTCCTGGAGCAGGTAGAGCAGTGCCTCGGGCGATTGGTTCGCGGTATCGTCGCCTTCAGGCAACTCGGCCAGCCACTCTGCAACGTCATCGCGGGCGCTCGTCGGTTCGCGCGGTGCCAGCGCTTGCCAGGTCATTACCAGCGCGACGACGTGCTTGCAGTTGAGGCCGACAGGGCAGGAGCAATCACCGTGGAGAGCGATTCGGTTCTGCTCGCGACTGATTTCGACGTTCTGCCGGTAGGGCTCGACTTCCGACCCCTTACAGGTGCCTTCCAGAAGTACGCCGCCGTCGGGCAGGCGCTTGACTGCCCCGACCGTGGCGTGACCGTCGCGAAAATAGCGACTGCCGCGTTGATACGAACCGGAGTCGGTCCCGCGCGCCAGCCAGGCGGCCGAAAGCGATTGGGGATGAATCATCGGAGGCAGTTCTGCTAAAAAATCTTCGGCAATGGTAGCGTAGCAGGGTCAATCGGGTCGGATAGTTTGGCGGCGATTCCTGGAACCTGCCGTAGGATTACTGCCCTTGGCAATTTCACCGGCATGTTTCCGCAGCAAGGCCTGCCGGAGAGGCATCGGGTCGATCGAGGCGGCAAGTTGGAACAGCGCGAGGCGCCGGACGGCATCATTCTGTCGCCGCTCCGCGCCGGGTTCAGCTTCAGAGTGTCCAGCTCAGCGTGCCGCGCACGTTGATGCCGGGCTCGGCCAGCAGCGGCAGCACGGGATCGTCTGGCGGTCGATTGATTACGCTGGCGTGTTTGTAGTAGCGCTTGTCGGTCAGGTTGAACAAGCCGGCCGACAAATCGAGGTTGGGCGTGATTCGCCAGCGACCGGTCAGGTCGAACACGGTGCTGCCGGGTGCCGAGAACAGGGGGTCGCCCTGTTCGTCAGCGAGTCGACGCTGGGCCTTCGTCGCGGTGGTGATGAAGCGAATTTCCCAATCCGGCGTCGGCGCCCAGGCAAGCGCGGCAATCACCTGCGGCGGACTGATGCCGGCCAGCGAACGGTTGCTGGTGCGGTCTTCTCCCCGCGTCCATTCGGCGGCCAGTTCCAGGTCGAACCCTTGTCGCAGCGCACGGCGGGCGCGAATCTCGGCGCCCTCGATCTCGACCCGGTCGCGGTTGATCGACTGAAACAGCAGTACGCCCGCAGCCGGGTTGAATCCCACCAATGCCCGGGTGTCTATGAAGTCCTTGAAGCGGTTGCGGAAAACGGCCAAGTCAAGCATCGTGGCGCGCGAGCGATAGCGAATCCCGGTTTCCAGCGTATGGCCGCGCTCTGGCTCCAGGTCCGGATTCGGAATCGCGCGGATGCCGAACTGCGGGATGTCCAGGCCGATGTTGACGTCCTCGAACGGCGGTGAGCGGAAACCGCGGGCGAACTGGAAGAAAACATCAAGTTCGTCGATGCCCGGTTGGTCAACTACAGGCCACACCAGGCCCATGCGCGGGGCCCAGGCAGTCGTTTTCAGGTCGACGATCTCGGCGTCCGGAAATGCTGCGGTGAACAGCGGGTCGGGTTTGCTGTCGAGTTCGTAGTATTCGAAGCGCGCGCCCGGACTGAGCGTCGGGCCGCCTTGCCACAGCAGGATCTCGTCGAACAGGTAGACCCCGGCTTCGGTGACTTCGGTGCGCGGGAAGTCGCGCAGCGGGAATCGCTCGCCCAGCACGGTGGTCGTCAGCTCGCCGGTCTCCAGGTTGGTCTGGGTGGCGAACCGGAACTGCTCCAGATCGCTTTGTACGGCCTCGAAGCCGTAGCCGATGCGGTGGCGGAAGCCGGCGAAGCGTATTTCGGATTCGAAATCGGCGCCCAGGCCGGTATTCTCCTGGCGGAAATCGAAGCGGCGGAACAGGGCCACCGGGGTGGATGCCGCCGGGCGCGATTCGTCGGTCTGCTGGGATGTATCGGTCACCTGGTGCCAGAGCCGCCACTGGCCGCGGGCGACGGGGCCGATGCGGTCGAAATGGTGGTCCAGCAGCACGCGCCACTGGTTGCGTCGGTCGTCGCCGGCCAGTGAGGTGGTGTTGCGGAATCTGCCGGTGCCGAGCAGCGCCCGGAGGTCGCTGTCGCGCTCCTCGCGAATGCCGTCCAGGGTCAGCCGTATGCGCCCGATATCCATACTGCGGCCGGCGCGGAACACGAACGCACCCTGGCTTTGGTCCAGTTGGTCCTGGGCCATTGAATCGGGCAGGCCGGCCACGTCGAGCTCGTCGGCGGTCTGGGCGCTGGCGGCCAGAACGCCGGACCAGTTGCCGCTGCGCATCGCGTGCGCGGCGGTGGTGCGGAGTCGGTTGTTCTCGCTGCCGCCGGCGAGGTCGATTCGGGTGGCTTGGGGTTGGCCAAACAGCAGGTCTTCGGCTTCGAGAAGCGAGACGGCGACCACGCCGCCGAGCGCCTTGGACCCATAGAGGGTCGAGGCGGGACCTCTCAGGATTTCGACGCGGCTGACCAGGCCCAGTTCGAGCAGCCCGCGGCCGGAATCGGCGAAGTTGCCGACAGTGAACCGGTCTGCGGCCGGAACGTTGTCGATCACTATGGCGGTCCTGTTTCCACCGAGCCCGCGGATGCGGAAGCCGCCGAAGCCGAAACGCGTTCCGCCGCCGTCGACTTCTACGCCCGGCTCGTAGCGCACCAGATCCTCGATGTCCAGCGCCACGTCGCGCTCGATGCGCTCGGCGTCCAGCACCGTGATGGTGCCGGCAACCTCGGACAGGCTGCGCGGCTGGCGGTAGGCCACCACGGTGACGGTCTCGAGTTCAAGTTCCTGGCCCGATTCATTGTCCGGCGCATTTTGTGCAGTCGCCGCCGAAACCCAGGTCAGCAGGCAGGTCACGGCCAACGCGCCCAGCGCATGGATCGTACGGAACCGTATTGTTCGGGAGCAGGCGTAATTGCGAGTCATGATGGTTCTCGTTTTCCTTGTTCGGGCAAAAAAATGCCCCGGCGCCGAGTTCGGCACCGGGGCGACTGCCAGCGGCTTAGTAAATTTCGTGGACGGTGTTGTACACGTTGAACTTGCCGGTCGGCGTAATGATGTTCTCGCCCTTGATGACCGCCTTCAGTTCACGTGTCTTGTCGTTGACCACGACAATTGCGGATTCCTCTTCCATGCCGCTCCAGACCGAGAACCAGACCTCGTCGCCGGCCTTGTTGTATTCCGGCTGCACGACGCGCTTCGGCCCGGGCCCGAGATCGGCCCAATCGGCGATCGGCAGCACTTCGTAACCGGCATCGAGGTTGTCGATATCGAATACCGCGATCGACTGGCTGACCTTTGGTTCCGGGTGCAGCGGCGTGTCCACCCAGAGGTTGGTCGACTCGGGGTGGGTCTTGACGAACAGCGATCCGCCACCCTGGCCCTGGAGGACTTCGACCACCTTCCAGGCATGTTCCGGGTGGTTTTCCGGGTCCGTGCCTATCAGCGTGATGTTGGCGTTGCCCAGCGCGCTGGTCGTCCAGACCGGGCCGTACTCGGGGTGGATGAAGTTCGCGCCGCGGCCCGGGTGGGGGATGCGCTCGACCGGTATCAGGGCTTCGAGTTCCTGATCACGCGCGTCGACTACCGCGATCCGGTCGGATTCGTTGGCCGCGGTCATGAAGTAGCGGTTGGTGCGATCCCAGCCGCCGTCGTGCAGGAAGCGCGCAGCGTCGATGGTGGTGATCTGCAGATTCTCGATATCGCTGTAGTCGACCAGCAGGATCTTGCCGGTTTCCTTGACGTTGACGATGAACTCCGGGTGTTCGTGCGACGAGACGATCGCCGCCACACGCGGTTCGGGATGGTATTCCTGGGTGTCCACGGTCATGCCGCGTGTGGACACGATCTTGCGCGGTTCAAGCGTCAGGCCGTCCATCAGCACGAACTGCGGTGGCCAGTAGGCGCCCGCGATGGCGATCTGGTCCTCGTAACCCTTGAACTTCGAGCTTTCGACCGAGCGCGCTTCCAGGCCGATCTTGATCTCGGCCACCTTGGTGGGCTCGGCGAAGTACAGGTCGATCAGGTCGATCTTGCCGTCGCGACCGATGGTGTAGATGTAGCGGCCCGAGCTGGACGTGCGCGAGATGTGCACCGCGTAACCGGTCTCGATGATGGCGGCGATGTCCTTGCTGTCGCCGTCGATCAGCGCGATCTCGCCGGCGTCGCGCAGCGTGACGGCGAAGAAGTTGTCGATGTTGTAGTCGTTCATCTTCTCGGTCGGGCGATCCTCGACCGGCACGATCACGTTCCAGGTCGCCAGCATTTCGGGCATGCCGAATTCCGGCGGATCGGGCGGCTCGTGCTGCAGGAAGCGCGCCATGGCGTCGATCTCCGACTCGCTCAGCTCGCCCGAGGTGCCCCAGTTCGGCATGCCGGCCGGCGAGCCGTAGTTGATCAGCGCCTTGAGATAGTCGGTACCCTTTTCCTGGGTGATGTCGGGCGTCAGCGGTTTGCCGGTCGCGCCCTTGCGCAGCACGCCGTGACAGCCGGCGCAGCGCTCGAAGTAGAGCTGCTGGGAATGCTCGAACTCTTCCTGCGAGAGCGCAGGTGCCCCCGCTGTAGTCACCATCTTGCCGCCTTCGACCGGCGAGGGCGTGCCGCGATACTTCATTTCCCCTTCGGTCACATTGGGGTGGCGCTGGCCCTCTGCGCGATCGGCCAGGCCCAGTTCGACGCGCTTTTCGGCGACCTGATCGACGGTCACGGTTTCGCCGTCGTTGTCCCAGGCGGTCATGACGTAGTTGACAGACTGGGCGATCTCCTGGTCGGTCAGGTGCTGCATCGGCGGCATCACGCCGTTGTAGGTCGTTTCACCGATGACCAGTTCGCCTGTCTTGCCGTTGAGTACGGTCTCAATGACGTATTCGGGATTGTCGACCACGTTGTCGTTGCCTGCCAGCGGGGGAAATGCGCCGGTCAGGCCCTGGCCGGTGGCCTGGTGGCAGGCGCCGCAGTTGGCCTGGTAAAGTGCCTGCGACGGCTCGGCACCGGTGGCGGCGCCCTTGGCCGCCTCGGCCTGGTGAACTTCGGCCTGCTGTCCGCCGGCGGCGGTGCCCAGGGCGATGAGGACGGCACCGGAAATCGATCGGATCATGCGGTGACGGGATAAACTGGATGCACGTTTCATGAATTTCTCCTGAAGTTGGATTTCAAGTGCATTTATGGTTTCAGGCTACGCCTGGTCTTTTCATGCGTCAAATCAGCGGGCCGGCGGTACAGGGCCGGCTTAAAGAGGTATTTATTATGCATTATATACCCAATTAGTGCATATGAAATGACTTTTTAATAGATCGGTTGGCTCGAAGAGATCGTCGTTTGCGCGCGGCCAGTCCCGCTTCTATACTTGAATCTGCAAGCGGGGCCTGCGATCCTGCAACATCGCTCGGCAGACAAGCGCCGTCGCCCCCGGTACCTGGGATGGTCCACCATAGGATGCTTCAAATGCAAGTCGCTGCAACCTGCCAAAACCTGTCGTTGAAGGCCCGGCTGAGACCAGCCGGTTACTGGCTGGTGTTTACCGTGCCGGCGCTGATGCCGCTTTCATGGTGGCTGGTTCAATCGACAGGGAGCTTTCTCTGGACCGCCCTGCCGATCGTCTGGCTTTACGGCCTGTTGCCGATGACGGACTGGCTGATCGGTCGGGATCGCCAGCCGCCGGTCGACACGCAGGACACCTGGCTTAGCCGCCGACTGGTGCCGTGGCTCTGCCTTCCTGTCCAGCTGGCAGTCGTGTTCGGCGCGCTCGCGGTGCTGCCGGCCATGCCGTGGTGGGCCGGCATCTTCTGGCTGCTTTCGCTGGGCTATGTCGGTGGGGTGCTGGCAATCAATGTAGCCCACGAGCTCATCCACAGAAAAAGCCGTATTGACCGGACCATAGGGGGGCTCCTTCTGAGCACGGTCAACTACGCCACCTTCAAGATCGAACACGTCCGCGGCCATCATGTTTGGGTGGCGACCGAAAAGGATCCATCTTCGGCCCGGCGTGGCGAGGTCGTCTATCGATTCGTGCCGCGCGCACTGATCGGGAACACTGTCAACGGCTGGCGGCTTGAAGCCGAGCGCCTCAGGCGTCTCGGAAAATCGCCGATTTCGTTTCGAAACGAATTGATCGGCTGGCAAGTTGTCGTCATCGTATTTGCGGTTACCGCCTGGCTGATCGCCGGCTGGCTCGGCGTGGCAGGCTTCCTGATCCAGGGCCTGGTCGCGGCCGCCTCGCTGGAAGTCATCAACTACGTCGAGCACTACGGCCTGAAGCGCCAGCAGCTCGAAAACGGGCGTTACGAGCGTCCGGCGCCACGGCATTCCTGGAATTCGGATTTCTGGCTCAGCAACGGCATGCTGCTGCAGCTGCAGCGCCACTCCGACCACCACGCCTATCCCAGCCGCCCGTTCACGCAACTGAGAAGCTGGCCCGATGCCCCACAGCTGCCGCTGGGCTACTCGGCCATGCTCCCGATCGCCTTCGTACCGCCGCTCTACCGCCGCCTGATTCACCCGAGACTGGACGCATTGAACGCGCATACTGGTTGACAAATCCGCAACTCTGAATGACAATACGCGGCTTGCACGCGCCCGTAGCTCAGTTGGATAGAGTACCTGGCTACGAACCAGGCGGTCGGAGGTTCGAATCCTTCCGGGCGCGCCAAATACAAAAGCCCCGCTTCGCGCGGGGTTTTTTATTTGAAGCGTCCGGAAGGGTTCGAACCTCCGACCATCACAAGGCGGTTCGACCCGAGCGCCGCAGGCGCGAGCTCGCTGGCACGCAGTGCCGGCCATCCTTCCGGGCGCGCCAAATACAAAAGCCCCGCTTCGCGCGGGGTTTTTTATTT
>CAYYZR010000047.1:0-5501 GCA_964476005.1 uncultured Halomonas sp. | reverse complement strand
GAAGCGTCCGGAAGGGTTCGAACCTCCGACCATCACAAGGCGGTTCGACCAGCGACCGCGAGCCCGACGTGCCGCCGCCGCTGTCGCGAGGACTCACTGATAGATGGATCGTTGCCGACAAAAGCGCACTGATTTGAATATATTAATTCCCTAATGTAAGCTGGCGCAGATTCATCAAGCGAATCCACGTCTTCAATCAATGCCATAGGGATAATCGATTGAAAGTTCGGTTCCGATGCTGTTTAATGATCATTAGAACAATCTGGTTCTAATACACGAGGAATATTTCTCATGCGCAAACAAACGATACCTCTACTGGCTGCGCTGGCAGTAGCGCTGGCACCCGCGTTGCCGACAAGCGACGCGCTCGCTCAAGACGATCACTCCCGGATGACGGCAAAGCCGAACTCTTTCTGGTGGCCCGATCAACTCGATCTGACGCCGCTGCGGGATCATGACCCTTCGTCCAACCCTTACGGTGAGGATTTCGATTACGGCGACGCATTCGCCAGCCTGGACTTCGACGCATTGAAATCCGACCTGCGCGAAGTGATGACGACGTCGCAGGATTGGTGGCCGGCCGATTGGGGCCATTACGGACCGTTGTTCATTCGCCTTTCCTGGCACAGCGCCGGCACTTATCGCACCACCGACGGGCGCGGCGGCGCCGGCGGCGGACAGCATCGGTTCGAGCCGCTGAACAGTTGGCCGGACAACGCGAACCTGGACAAGGCACAACGCCTGCTGTGGCCGATCAAGCAGAAATACGGCCGCAAGATTTCATGGGCCGATCTCCTCGTTCTGGCCGGCACGGTTGCGATGGAAGACATGGGGTTCCAGACTTTCGGCTTCGCCGGCGGCCGCGCCGATGACTGGGAGCCGGAACTCGTCAACTGGGGTCCCGAAGAGCAGATGCTGGGACGCGATCGCCACGACGCCGACGGCAACCTGAAGCAGGATCTGGGCGCAACCCAGATGGGCCTGATCTACGTCAACCCGGAAGGCCCGGGCGGCAATCCCGATCCGGTCGCCTCGGCCAAGCAGATCCGTCAGAGCTTCGGACGCATGGCGATGAACGACGAAGAAACCGTTGCGCTGATCGCCGGCGGCCACACCTTCGGCAAGGTCCACGGCGCGGCCAGTCCCGATGACTGCGTCGGTCCGGCACCTGCGGCGGCCGATATCGAGGATCAGGGCCTTGGCTGGATCAACGAGTGCGGCAAGGGCAACGCCGAGGATACAATCACCAGCGGCCTGGAAGGCGCCTGGACCCAGACGCCGACGCGCTGGTCGATGCTGTATCTGTCCAACCTGATGAATAACGAGTGGGAACAGACCCGCAGCCCGGCTGGCCTGGTTCAGTGGGTGGCCAAGGATGGAGCGCTCGACAATTCCGTGCCCGAAGTGCAGTCGGGTGCCGGCAATTCGACGCCGATCATGCTGACCACCGACCTGGCGCTCAAGGAAGATCCGGCCTATCGCGAGATCACGCAGAGATTCCTCGAGAATCCCAGGGAATTCGAAGACGCCTTTGCTCGTGCGTGGTTCAAGCTCACTCACCGTGATATGGGACCGCGGGCGCGTTACGTCGGGGACAATGTGCCAGACGAAAAGCTCCTGTGGCAGGACCCGCTGCCGGAAGCCGATCACACGCTGGTCGACGATAACGACATCGCCCAGCTCAAGGCCACCATCCTCGAGTCGGGTCTGACCGTACCGGAACTGGTGCGCACTGCGTGGGCTTCGGCGGCAAGCTACCGCGGGACCGACATGCGCGGCGGCGCCAACGGCGCTCGGCTAAGGCTGGCTCCGCAGAAGGACTGGCCGGTCAACGATCCGGACGAACTCGAGAAGGTGCTGGCGAGGCTCGAGCAGATTCAGCAGGACTTCAACGACGGACAATCCGCTGACAAACTTATTTCGCTGGCCGACACCATCGTGCTCGGCGGTGCCGCGGCCATCGAGAAAGCGGCTGCCGATGCCGGTCACGATATCGTCGTACCGTTCCAGCCTGGACGGACGGACGCGACGGTCGAGATGACCGACGCTGAATCGTTCGAGCCGCTGGAGCCGAAGGCGGATGCGTTCCGCAACTTCTACTCGCAGGAAAGCTACTACTCGCCGACCGAGGCGATGGTTGAGCGCGCCGACCTGCTGACCTTGAACGTTCCGGAGCTGACCGTTCTGGTCGGCGGCATGCGAGCGCTGGATGCCAATACCGGTGGCCGCGACCACGGCGTGTTCACCGATCGCCCCGGCCAGCTGACGAACGATTTCTTCGTCAATCTGCTCAGCATGGATACCGACTGGCAACGCGTCAGCGACGCCGAAGGCATCTATGGCCGGACCGATCGTGCCGAAGGCATCTATCAGGGTGTCGACCGCGCTTCGGGCGAGGTCAAGTGGACCGCTACGCCTGTGGATCTGATCTTCACTTCGAATTCCGAGCTGCGCGCGGTAGCCGAGGTCTACGCGTCCAGCGACGGTGGCGACAAGTTCGTCCAGGACTTCGTCGATGCATGGACCAAGGTCATGACGCTAGACCGGTTCGATCTGTGATCTGGCAGGGTTGACCCAGGCGGGTCGCCGATAAATCGTGCGACCCGCGACAACCGAACGACGGCGTGCCTCACGCCGTCGTTCTTTTTTGAATTTTCAAAAGATTGTCGGAATGGCCGGGCCGCGTGGCGGCCTCAGTCCGGCACCCGGCAGATTCTCACGACGACCCCGTGGCGGACGTAGACCTGGATTGTGCGATTGCGCTTGTAGAAATCGAAGCGATAGCCGGCCGCCCCGCCGAAGATGGTTTCCAGCTGCACTTCCCGATCGGGCTCCTTCTCGATCACGGCGCGTTCTGAATCGCCGACCTTCAGCAATTCGGTTCCGAACCGTTCCGAGGAATAACAATCGAGCGTCTGGGCGTTTGCCAGAGCGGAAGCCAGAAACAGGGCGGCGCAGGCGAGGTGTCGCATCGGAATCTCCATCCGGGTACATTTCATCAAAAGACGGTGCCAAGCGTGAACGATTGACGGTGAATCCAGGCTGAACACGGCATGGACCTGCCGCTTTCCCGGCGGATTTCCCGGCCGCAAGCCATATCCTCCCGGCGCCACGCACTGGTCACGCACGAGCCGATTCAGGCGATACTGATGAATGACCCGACTGTCCTGGCTTCCGGTTTGCAGCGATCCAAGTCGATTTTCTTCGTGGCCGCATGCGCGACCTGCCTGTGGCCCGGCATCAACGCGCCGATGGCGCTGGCCGGCGGCATCGCGTTCGCACTGCTGCTGGGAAATCCGTTCGCCGCCCAGGTCGGTCGGATTTCCGGCCTGCTGCTCAAGATCTGCGTGGTGGGGCTGGGTTTTGGATTGCCGTTGGCCACCGTGCTTGCGAGCGGGACGACCGGGTTGTGGGTCACGGGCATCGGCGTGCTGGTCATCCTGGTCTCCGGACTGTTGCTGGCGCGCGTGTTCGCCCTGGATACCCAATGCGGCAGCCTGATCTCGGTCGGCACCGCGATCTGCGGCGGCAGCGCGATCGCGGCCGTCTCTCCGGTGATCGGCGCGCGCGCGGATGCCATATCGATGTCCATGGCCTGCGTATTCGTTCTCAACGCGCTGGCGCTTTACCTGTTCCCGTGGCTGGGCGGACTGCTGGATCTGAGCCAGTCGCAGTTCGCCGTCTGGGCCTCGATCGCCATACACGACACCAGTTCCGTGGTCGGCGCCGCGGCGACCTTCGGCGACCAGGCGCTGGCCGAAGCCACCGTGCTGAAGCTGGCGCGCGCGTTGTGGATCGTGCCCGTGGTGGTCGGCTTCATGCTGTTCGCGCGGCGCGAGCAGGGCCGGGCAGGGCGGATTACCTGGCCGCTGTTCGTGGGCCTTTTCGTTCTGGCGGCCGCAGTGCGCAGCCTGCTGCCCGCGCTGGAGAGTCACTTCGATCTTGTCGCCGGCGCCGCGCGACGCGGCCTGGTGCTCGTGTTGTTCCTGATCGGCAGCGGCCTCGGCATGCCGATGCTCAGATCACTTGGCTGGCGGCCGCTGGCCCATGCGGCCCTGTTGTGGTTGCTTGTTACGGCTGCAACGCTTCTCGTCGTCGTATCGGACGTTCTGCCCGTTCATTGACAGTCGGCCGAGCGCGCCTTGCTCCTGCAGCGTCGTACAGCGCACCGGTGGCCAACGCGGCAGGCTAACAGGACTTCAACAGCAGCTTCATTTCTGCCGCATCTTTCTTGCCGAGCAGGTCGGCCAGAGAATACTGTCGCAATACGTCGAGATAGGCGCGCGTGGCCCGGGCCAGCATCGGCGGCAGCCGACAGGCGGGCGTGATGACGCACTGGTTGTTTTCGCGGAAGCATTCCACCATCGCGAAATCCGGTTCCATCTCGGCGACCACATCTGCCAGGTTGATCTGGTCCGGGGCGCGCGGCAGCGTGAGCCCGCCGCCGCTGCCGCGCGCCGATGTCACGAAGCCGGCGCTGGCCAACTGCTGTACAACCTTCATGAGGTGATTGCGCGAGATGTCGTAGCCCTCGGCGATCTCCTGGATGGTGCAGCGGCGGTCGGGATGCAGCCCCAGGTAGATCAGGACGCGGATCGAGAAGTCGGTGTACTGGGTCAGTCGCAACGGGAGGTCCTCGGGTTGTGCTGCTCGGTCAGCCCGGCATTCATCAGCCAGGTTGGCCGTCGACGCGTGGCTGCAGCAGTTTCGGAAAGAATAGCAAACCGAATATCGCGAAAGCGGCAATCCAGGCCAGGCCTGCCGCGCTTAGCGATACGTTGTGATCGAACCAGCCGATTGCATTCCCGGTGCGCGCGATCGCGGCGACCGTCATCAGCGCGAACATGGTCCATCCGCCCGTCGGCAGGCGCAGCTCTCGACCGGTATGGCCCAGCGTGGCGCGCGCCATGACGCCGAGGATCAGCGTGCCCATGGCGCCGACGCCGAGCGCGTGTATCCAGGCGTTCCACGGCAGCGCGAACGAATGCCCGGCGATGCCGCGCAGCAACAGCGCGATGACGATCCAGCCATAGCCCAGGTGCAGCACCCAGACCAGCGGGTCGCGCCAGGCGCGCCAGCCCTGCCATTCGACCAGGCGCGCCAGGTTGGCCAGGGCGGCGGCCAGTGCGATGGTGCCGACAATCTTCGGTGGCAAGGCAAGCAATGATGCAAGTGCCAGCAACACGACCAGCGCGAGCGTCAGGCGGTCGAGCCACGGGTGTACCTGGACGGCTTCGGCATTCAGGCCCTTGCCGGCCAGCCAGTTGCGGGTGAAGGCCGGCCCGATCCGCCCGCCGATGACGACCATCAGCAGCAGCACCAGGTCCAGCGCCAGGATGTTGGCCCGCTGCGCCAGCGGGACGAATCCCTGCATCAGGTTGGACGCAAAAAGTGCGGCCAGCACCAGCACGATCAACAGGTTGCGCCGGTTGCCGGTCTTCAGGATGGGCCAGGCCACGGCACACGCCAGCGCCGGGAGAAACAGCAGGTCGATCCCCTCG
>CAYYZR010000046.1:0-15921 GCA_964476005.1 uncultured Halomonas sp. | reverse complement strand
TGACCTGGCCCATGTCCAGCGTCTGTGCCTTCTGCTCGATCTGCGGCAGGTATTCCTGCTGCATCTGTTTCGCCGGGCCGAGCGTCTCCTGAAAGGTGGTGCGCAGCAGGTCGGTGCTCATCTGGCGACCGCCGGCATAGTAGCGCCTGGCGACCTGACCCAGCGCATACGTGGTGGCGAACGAAAACGCCATGCCGGTCGCGGTACGGCCCAGCCGGCCGATGCCCCGGCCGGCCGCCGCCCGGAACAGCCCGCCGATCAGCTTGCGGCCGAACTGCTCGACGTACTGCGAGGTCATGCCGACGCCGAGCGTGGCCAGGAATTCCTTGATATGGCCGCGGTCCAGGGCCACACCGTGGCGCTGGCCGATCTCGTAGACCATCTTGATCTGCAGCGGGATAACCGCCATCGACGCCCACGACTGCGGCAGGATTTCCAGCGCGCCGTTGAGGATCGAGTAATTCAGGATGGACTTGTCGATCGCCGCCTCGTCGACCGCGGCCGGCGCTTGCGGCGTCGAAGCGGCGGCGGGCTCCGAGGCAGGAGCCGCCGCCTCGGTCATTGCCACGACCTGCTCGGCCTCGCGCTCGACCTCGTCGGCCTCGGCGGCATCCAGCCCCAGCAGCGCCCGAAGCCGGTCCAGAAACTCGCGCTCGGCATCCACGGTGCGGCCGTCGGCGTCGCACACGCCGACCGCGAGTTCGTAGGCCAGATGCTTCTCGCCGGAGTCGGTCAGCGCCGCCGTGGCATCCTCGAGCGAAACGCGCTTGAGCAACACATCCTGGTAGACGCGACGGGCGTCCGGACCATCGCCGTCGGCGGCCAGCGTTTCCGCGATTCTCCGGAACTCCTCCCGCTCTGCCTCGTGCTTGCCACCGTCGGCGAATGCTGCATGCAGGGCAATGGCGAGAATGGCGGCGTCGCGGTCGAGTGTCGTCATACAGTACTCCGGGAATCGGCAGGATGAAGTTCGGTAATGGTGATCGGCTCGGCCGCGTTCAAGTCGAATTCGCGCAAAATCCGGCCGATCGCCGTCGGAAGCGGTGCGTTACCGCGGCAGGTAGCGCGGCCCGATGGTCAGCCCGGGCCGCTCGTCGTCCCAGACCATGCCGGCAATCTTCCATTCGCCGTCGACTCGGTAAAACTGGATGCTGTTGATCCCCCGCTTCAGAAAACGAGTTCCCTCGGCGTCCTCGTAGGCTTCGTAGGTACTGAAGGCGTGCGCGATATTGCCGAACACCTCGACTACGTTGTGGATCTCCACCTCGAAGAAATCGCGCCCGGCCATCTTGCGTTCGAAGTTCTCGGCATAGTCGGCCGCTCTGATGATCTCCGGCGAGGTGTTGCCGGCCGCATCGACATTTGTCCGGATCATGTGCGCCTGGGACATGAACAACTCGGCTTCGCGCGCCCAATCGCGCTGCTTCTCACCGGGCCCTGAAACCAGCGCGTAGAGCTCGGTGATGAGGCCGTGGATCTGTTCGCGATCATTCATTTCAATCCCTCGGCGTTGCGGTTCGGTGCGCTGTGAGCATACCGGACCAGATGGATCAGGCGGCATTGACACAGTCGATCGCACTTCTTCGGATGCTACCATCGTTACTTGGCGGGGCTGTCACGACCTGGACCGCAGATTCCCCAGCTCGACGAATCGCAGGAATCACCCACGACATGACGCATTTCCAGAAGCTGCACCGGGTGCTCGGGGTCATCTTTCCCGTGCTGTCCATCGCGCTGCTTTTGCTGGCTGTCGCACTGCGCGTCGATATCGTCAACAGCATTTTCGGCCAGGCGATCAACTGCTCATCCTGCTTCACGACATCCGTGATCCTGAATGACCTCGCGATTGTGAGCGTCCTGTGGTTGCTGCTTGTCGTTTCGCTGGCGACTCGAAACGCGCTGGTTTTCATTCCGCTTCGCCTGGCGTTTCTCGCCGGCGTAATCGTATACATGATGGATGCCCTGATTCTCGAGAGTTTTTTTATCCGCCTTCGACTCGACGATCTGGCCATCTACGGCAAGCACGTCGCGCTGCTGTGGCGCCATATCAACGAGACCGAACTGATTTCGTTCAAATTCATGAGTCTGATCGGTATGGCCGCCGTCCTCGTCGCGCTCTCGTTCGTTTCCTGCCATGAATTGTTGACCAGGAAGGTATTGCTTCTGGCCGGTGTTTTGCCGTTGGCGGGGATACTTGCGCACTTGACTGTTAAGCCGCCTTCCTACATCCACGATTGGGCAATGCGCAACGTCATGGCCGTGAACTTCAATGTCGGGGTCACGCAGAAATACTCCGAGGCGTTCCGGAAAAAGCTGATCGAAATCGATGATCGACTGGGTGAACAGGTCTGCCGTGCGGGGATGAACGCGTCACCGAACATCATCCTCCTGATCCTGGAATCATGGTCGCCGTACCAGAGCCAGCTATACAGCGGCATTAATGACTGGACGCCAAGGATCGATACGATCGCGCGCGAGCACGCCTGGTTCAGCCGTATGCACGCTGCCGGTTTCAGTACCAACGAAGGTCTGATTTCGCTGTTTACCGGTCTCGAATACGTGTCGCCCCAGCAGCCGTTCTTTCAAATCCGTCCGTTTCAGACGGCCTGGGAAACGCCGCTTCAGCTACCGAAGATATTACGCGACAGGGCGGGCTATTTCACCGCCTTTCTGACGTCGGGCAATCTTCAATTCGCGCGAAAAAAATCCTGGATCGATACGCTGGGTTTCTCTCACGTTGAAGGCCACGATCATCCAGCCTACAAGGATATCGACAGGCGACATCATTTCGATTCGGTCAGCGACCGAACGCTTTACCAGAGAAGTCTCGAGTTCATCTCGAAACTTGGAGACGGCACGCGGCCTTTCATGGTGACCATAGAAACCGTCTCCACCCATCATCCGTATCGCCATCCGGATACCGGTGAACGTTCCGAGGAAGCGGTTTTTCGCTACATGGACGAGACGGTATGGGAGTTCTACTCTACGCTCCGTTCGTCCGGCTTCTTCGACGAGGGAATCCTTGTCATGGTGAGCGATCATCGCGCCATGATCCCGATAACAGCGGCGGAGAGAGACATCTTCGGCCAGGCCACGGCGTCGTTGGTCCCCGCCGTCGTCGCAGGCCGCGATACCCACAGGCGCGGTGAGATCACGACGCCATTTCATCAAAGCGACCTGGCGGCGTCATTCGATGCGCTGACCGCGCGAACACATTGTCACCGGGGTCCTTACAGAAACGTGTTTGAACCGCATGCGTCGGAACCGAGGTGCGTCTATCACGCCCGCGGGGACAACCGCGACCATATCGACGCCTTCTGCCCAGGCGGCGACTACCGGATCAAACTGGATGGCGACGACACCCGACTGATCAGACCCGGAAGCGTTGACACCGAAGTTGCACGGAAGATCGTCGAAGAGGTCAACATCCACCGTATCACGGGCGCAGAGCGAACCCGTCGTCTCGAGGAAAGCGGATTTTTCGAAGCAGAATCATCCAGGTGAGGTTTCGCCGAAATCCCGATTCCGACCGTTCCAACGAAAAAGCCCCCGACCAGCGGGGGCTTCATCACAGCTTTGCGGGACTTCAGGTTCCTGGCGTCCCGATAAGCGTCGAGAGCGGGTGACTGACGGTGGGCGCCGGCGCGCAAGAACCGCAGTGTGCATTCGAGCACATGAGGATTCCGAGCACCGCCGCACGCCGTCAGTCGCGCGCGCAACAGCTTTGCGGGACGTCAGGCGGCGAAGTGGGCCTTCAGCTTCTTCATCGCCACCGCCTCGAGCTGCCGGATGCGCTCGGCGGATACGCCGTACTTGTCGGCAAGTTCCTGCAGCGTGATCTTCGGATCGATCAGCCAGCGCGACTGGATGATGTCCTTCGAGCGATCGTCGAGCTGGTCCATGCCCTCGAACAGCACCTCATGGTAATGGTCTTCGAGATCCTCGCTCTCGGCGGCCAGGTCGGGCGAATCGGAATGGCTTTCGAGGAAGGCGGCCGGCGCCAGGTAAGGCTTGTCGTCGTCATCGTCGGAGGTCAGGTCGAAGCCGACATCCTGCCCGGACAGTCGGGATTCCATTTCCATGACCACTTCGGGCTTGACGTTGAGGTCTGCGGCAACCCGGTTGACCTCGTCCTGGTTCAGCCAGCCGAGGCGCTTTTTCGACTTTCTCAGGTTGAAGAACAGCTTGCGCTGGGCCTTGGTGGTCGCAACCTTGACGATGCGCCAGTTGCGCAACACGAATTCATGGATTTCGGCCCGAATCCAGTGCACGGCGAACGACACCAGCCGCACGCCCTGGTCGGGATCGAAACGCTTGACCGCTTTCATCAGGCCGATATTGCCTTCCTGGATCAGGTCGCCCAGCGCCAATCCATAACCGGAATAGCCGCGTGCGACGTGCGCCACGAATCGGAGATGCGACATGACCAGCATGCGCGCCGCGTCCAGATCTTCTTCGTCGTGGAACCGACGCGCAAGGCTCTGCTCCTCTTCGAGGGTAAGCACCGGGATCCGGTTGACTTCCTGCATGTACGCATCCAGGGAGCCGGTTCCGGCCGGGGCCAACAGATGACTTGGTACAAGATCCTTCGACATTCAATACTCCTGTGAATCAACCGCTAGAGTATAGCAAAATTACTTGATTTTCTCAAATACAGGATCAAATTCGTCCTGTATAACCTCTGTTCGTTGGAAAGACTCGTCGGTGGAAAGTTCCCGCCGGTCACGGATTGATCCGGGCCAGCTGGCGCGAAACCGCGACCCAGGCGCCGACTATTCCCAGCGCGCCGCTTGCGGCCAGCATCAGGCCGAGCATCGGCGCCGAAGGCGCTGTCAATTCGGCCGATGTACCGTAGGTGGCTGCAAGCGCCTCGATCGGCCCCCTGAGCATCCAAAGCCCGGCATGCACCGCCAGCCAGGCCAGCAGCGCACCGCCCAGCCCCATCCACAGTCCGGAATACAGGAACGGCCGGCGGATGTAGCCCGGCGTGGCGCCGACCAGTGCAAGAATCTCGATCTCCTCGCGCCGGCGCTGGATCTCGGTACGGATATTGTTTGAGATCACGAACAGCACGCTGGCCGCAAACAGCGTCGCCAGCAGAATCACAAGCCGTGAAAACACCTCCAGGATGGCGTCCAGACGGCGCACCCAGTCCAGGTCCACGACCACCATGTCGACCCGCTCGGCCCGCCTCAACCGCTCGGCCAGCTCAGCAATGTCAACGGCCGAGTTCGGCGTTACTTCCAGCACCCACGGCAGCGGCACGTCGCCGACCTCGAACCGGTCCAGCCCGGTCGCACCCGCCAGCTCTCGCATCCCCTTATCCGGGCTCACCGGATCCACGGCCAGTATGTTGCGCCAGCTGGATAGCCGCGAGGCCACCCGTCGCGCCCCGTCTTCGCCGGCCTCCAGTTCCAGGAACACGCTAATGCTGTCGAGCCGGTCCAGGTCGTCATGCACGGCTTGCAGGTTCACCAGCGCCGTATTCAGCCCCAGAGGCAGCGTCAGCGCAATGGCCAGCACAATGATGGTCAAGGCGCTGGTAAGCGGATTTCGCACCAGCGTACCCACCGAAGAAAGAAAGCTGTAGCCGTGCCGCCGCGCCCAGGAACGCAGGTCGCCGCCACCGCGTTCTGACATCCTGGTCACGCGGCCGCTCCGCGGCTGCGGTCGTCGACCATGCAGCCGTCCCTGAGCACCAGGGTTCGCCGTCCCAGCCGCTCAACCAGGCCGAGATCATGGGTGGCGATGAGCACGGTGGTGCCGAGCTCATTGAGCGTACAGAACAACCGCATCAACTCTTCGGAAAGTTCCGGATCCAGATTCCCGGTAGGTTCGTCGGCCAGCAGTACGGGCGGCTTGGCGATCATCGCGCGTGCGATGCCGACGCGCTGCTGCTGGCCCCCGGAAAGCGCCGGGATCAGCGTGTTTTCCTTGTCCAGCAGGCCCACCAGGTCGAGCGCTGCCCGAACGCGACGCCGAATCTCGCTCCAGGAGTAACCCGCGATCAGCAGCGGCAATGCGACGTTGTCGAGTACCTTGCGATCGGTCAGCAGCTTGTGGTCCTGGAAGATCACGCCGACCTTGCGCCGCAGTTTGGGGATCTGCCGGGACGAAACGCGCCCGACGTTCTTGCCGTCGAACAGCACCTGGCCGCGGCTGGGGCGCTCCAGCACCGCGATCAGACGCAGCAAGGTGCTCTTGCCGGCCCCGGAATGGCCGGTGAGAAAGGCCATCTCGCCGCGCCGGAGTTCGAAATTCACGTCCGACAGCGCCTGCACGCCGCCTGGATAGCGCTTGGCCACGTGTTCGAATCTGATCATCTCGGCGGACTCTGTGCGCTCATGACAGCAGCTGGCTCATGTTCATGATGGGCAGCAGGATCGCCAGCACGATGTAAAGCACGACCAGCCCCACCAGCAGGATGAGCGTCGGCTGCAGCACGGCCATCAGCACCTGACCGGTGTCCTGCAGGTCCGATTCCTGGAGTTCAGCGGCGTGCTCGAGCATCTCGCCGAGTTCGCCGGCCTGTTCGCCGCCGTGGATCAGTCGGCGGGTGAGCGGCGGCAGCCACTCGATGGTCTGCATGGCGGCCGAAATCGAGGCACCTTCCCGTACCCTTGCAGCAGCCGTTTCAAGATCGGCGCGGACCTTGCGGTTGGCAACGACTTCGGAAGCCGCCTTCAATGCTTCCACCGCCGGCACCGAGCTGCTGACCAGGATGGCCAGCGTGCGCGCGAACATCGCCGCGGACTGGGCCCGCACGAGCCGGCCGGCCAGCGGCAGCTTCAGCAAAGCCCGGTCCACCCGCATGCGCGGCCCCGGTAGTCGCAGCAACGCGGCGGACGCGAATGCCAGCACCACCAGCGCCACAACGACCAGCAGGCCGTAGCTGGATACGAACGACGATATTTCGAGCAGGCTGCGGGTCATCAGCGGCAGTTGCTGATCTGAATACTCGAACACGCTGACCACGCGCGGGACGACGAAACCCAGCAGACCCCAGACCACACCCAGAGAAATCAGAGCCAGCAGCAGCGGATAGACCAGGGCCACCGATACGCTGCGTGCGAGCGCCAGGCGCCGCTCGGCGTGATGCGCCAGCCGGGCGATCACAGAATCGAGCTTGCCGGCCTGCTCCGCGGCCGCAATCGATCGCGTGTACATGGCCGGAAACAACGCCGGCTGCTCGGCCATCGCATCGGAAAGCGACTGGCCTTCCAGCACCCGAGCCCGAATCGCGGCCAGCGGGCGATTGACGCGCTTCGAATCCGACTGATCGGCCGCCAGCGAGAGCACTTCCTCCAGCGGCAGACCCGCCTTGAGCAGCGCCGCCATCTGGCGCAGGATCAGCGCGCGCTCGCGGCCCAGCCGTGCGCCGCCGCGGCCGGCAGCAGTGGTGCGCGCGACCGGCTGGACTTCCAGCGGCACCAGACCGCGCTCGCGCAGCTGCTGGCGGGCCATGCGTGCGGTATCGGCCTGCACCACCCCGCTGATCTGGCGTCCGCCGTCCATGGCCTGGAATTCAAATGCCGCCATTGGCCCCTCCGGAATTAATGATTCCCGGCTCGGCGAACAGTTCGCGAAGCGGATCTGGCCGGTATTTCGACGGCCTGCCGTGCTTGCGCTCGGCCAGGTCGACTGCGGCGCGCGCCAGCGCCATGAACAGATCGTTTTCGGCCACCCCGGGGGTGCCCGCAAGTCTTTCGCAGACCGCGCGATCACCGCGCTCGATGGGTCCAGTCAGGGTCTGTATCGGACCGGCGCGTTCGATGTTGGCAAGACCGGCGCGCTGGAGCGCGACGATCACCTTGAGGGCCTGCTCGGGGGCCAGTCCGGCCGATTCGGCAAGCCCCAGCGCCAGATCGTCGAGTACATTCAGGAAATTACTGGCCGCGATGGTGGCCGCGTGGTAGCGCCGTTTGTCGATCGGGTCGAACCGCATGATCGCCGCGCCGATTTCGGCAAACGCCGCGAGCACTCGATCCAGCGCCTCGCCGTCCCCCTCCCCCAGCGCATAGCTGCCGCCGAAGGTCTCGACTGCACGGCTCGGGTCGCTGAAAGGACACACCGGGTGAACCGATGCGACGGGGCAACCGATCGGGCGCAGCACATTGGCCGGTTCAGCCCCTGAGACATGAAAGGCCAGCGCGGGACCGCCCCCTGGTTCACGGCTTTTTCGACCGAACGTTTCGGCGATGTCCGTAACGATCGACGCCAGCCGGCCGTCCGGCGCGGCCAGCATCAGCCAATCTTCTGCAGCGATGCACGCGAGACGCTCGACGGCATTGCCCTGGCCGATGAATTCAACCGCAGCCCGCGCACTATCGATGCTGCGGTTGAGCACCTGGCCTATCGAGAACGTCCCGGCCTCCGCCCACAAGCGGGCCAGGCTTCGTCCGACGCGGCCACAGCCGACGATGTGCAGCGTCACCGCCATCGATCCTCGGCCTCCCGCCACGGTTCGTGCGAGTCATCCTCCGGAAGCTCCTCGTCTTCCCATTCGTAGCGCTTCATCGGCGGCCGATCCCAATCGCGGTAGCGCAGCGCCATCGCGATGCCCAGCGCCAGTCCGCTTGCGTGCAGCTCCCAGCTCATGGTGGGTCCGGCCGGAAGCACACCCCAGATCATCGACCCGTACATGAACCAGATCACCAGCGCGGCGCCGATCGAACGCAGGTCCCGGCGGATCACGCCTGAAATGAATACGAACGCGAGCAGCCCGTAGATCACGCCGCTGGCCCCGATATGCACACTGCTGCGGGCGAACACCCATGCCAGCAGACCCGAGCCGAGCCAGATCGCCGGCAACGCACGCAGCGCGGAATTGGGGTACAGGAACAGCATCATCGTGCCGCCGATCAGCAGCGGCAGCGTATTGGACGCGATGTGGCCGAGGTTGTAGTGCAGCAATGGGGTGGTCAACAGGCCCAGCAACCCGATTCCCTCCCTCGGTATCAGACCGTAGCGTATCAGCCCGATGCGTGAAAACTGGTCGAACAGGAACACCGACCACATCACGACCACGAAACCGACGACGATCTTGAGCGCCAGTACGAAGTTGCGCCCGGCGCGCGCCGAGGCTGTGTACTCGGGATCCGGAACGTGCACCCGCATCAGGCGTCGCCGCCGGGCTCGGCCCGGAAATGCGCGATGGGCGCGGCGATCACGGCACGGGTGCGCGAACACAGTTCGGTCACGGCTTCGTCGACCGTCCCGGCGCCCGGCAGGATCGGCGCATGCACGACGAGCCTGGCGCAGCCGGGTCGAATGCGAAAGGAACCCGGCGGCAGCATCTCGCGCGTACCGATCACGGTCATGGGCAGCACCGGAAGATTGCGGTCCACGGCCACGCGGAAGGCGCCCTTGCGAAACTTGATCAACTCGCCGGTACGGCTGCGCGTGCCCTCGGGAAAAAACAGTACGCCGGTACCCGGCGGCAAGCGGCCGACGGCGCTGTTGATGGCGTCCCGGGCCTGGTCCGGATTGCCGCGGTCGATGAAGACGTGCCCGATCGCCCGGCAGCCCTGGGCGATGAACGGCAGCTTGCCGATCTCGGCCTTCATGACCCAGCGCAGGTCGAGGCCGCAGAAGCCATAGATAAGGGGAATGTCGTACTGGCTCTGGTGATTGGCTACGACCACGTAGCTCTGCTCGGGATCGATGTGCTCGGCGCCCTCGATTTCGACCCGCATCGGCGTCAGATAGGCGATGAAGCGCGCCCAGCGCGCGGCCACGCCGAGATTGGCCTGGCGCTGCAGGCCGAAAGCGCACATCGCCATGGCCACCAGTGCGCCGACGACGGTAAAGACGGCGGCCGCCGGTATCAGAACCAGCCACTGCCACAGCGGGTAAAGCGCCAGCAGCCAGTGTTCGAAGGCACCGGGCGCGCGCGCGCCAGAATCTATTCGACCGCTTTCTTCCATGCCGCGATTCTAACCTGCGCGAACGCCGCATCTTTGTTGCACCGGCGATCGCAGGCGGCCCGCGCCGGGCGCTTCACCCATGACGCAGATACGCCAGCAGCGCCCGGAACTGATCGATGCCAAGCTCATCGCGAAACAAAAACGCGCGGCGGGTCGATCCGTCCGGCGCCACCAGCTTGAGCGCGATGAAAAGACTGGTGACGGCCTCTCCGCTCAGGCTGCCGCGTATCCCGTCCAGCGACGGACTTGCGCCTCGGTCCAGCCTGATCGTGTGTGTTTTCGGGCGTACGAGGCTGCGGCCGGCCGCCAGCAATACGACCAGCGCAAGCGCGACCCCTGCAGCCGCCGGCATGCCGGAAATCACGATCGAGACAACGGCAAGAAAGGCGATGAACGAGACGGCCGCCGGCCTGATCCGACCGCGACGCGTGTGCAGTTCAGCCGCCAAGCCCGTCCCTGTCGCGAGTTGCGGTCGGTTCGACGACCTGCTCGACCATGGCCGCCAGCACTGGGTCGTCGGGCGTCGAGCGGCCCATGCACCAGTCCCAGAGCTGGTCGTCCTCGCAGCCCAGCAGCCGCTCGAACGTTATCCGGTCCGAAGCATCGGCTCCCCGCCAGCGCTCGGTCAGCCAGCGCTCCAGCAGCGTGTCGAGTTCGCGCATGCCGCGCCGGCAGCGCCAGCGCAGGCGCGAAAGCGCGGCATGATCCGGATCCGGCGACGACCTTCCCATCGACGCCTGCGACCTACATACCCTGGCGCGCCAGCATCATTTTCTTGATTTCGGCGATCGCCTTGGCCGGGTTGAGGCCCTTTGGGCAGGTCTGGGCACAGTTCATGATGGTGTGGCAGCGATAGAGCTTGAATGGATCCTCGAGTTCGTCCAGCCGTTCGCCGGTGGCCTCGTCGCGCGAATCGACCAGCCAGCGATAAGCCTGGAGCAGCACCGCCGGCCCGAGGTAACGGTCGCCGTTCCACCAGTAGCTCGGGCACGACGTAGTACAGCAAGCGCACAGGATGCATTCATACAGCCCGTTCAGATGTTCCCGGTCTTCCGGCGTCTGCAGCCGCTCCTTGTCCGGCGGTGCCGGGCTCTGGGTGCGGATCCAGGGCCGTATCGAAGCGTACTGCGCGTAGAAATGGGTCATGTCGGGAACGAGATCCTTGACCACCGGCATGTGCGGCAGCGGATAAAGCTTGACGTCGCCCTTGATCTCGTCAATCCCGGTGGTGCACGCCAGCGTATTGACGCCGTCGATGTTGAACGCACACGATCCACAGATCCCTTCGCGGCACGAACGCCGGAAAGTCAGTGTGGGATCCATTTCGTTTTTGATCTTGATGATCGCGTCCAGCACCATCGGGCCACAGTCGTCGAGGTCGACGTCATAGCTGTCGATGCGCGGGTTCTGGCCGCTGTCCGGGTCCCAGCGATAAATGCGGAACGTCTTGATGTTGGTCGAACCGTCGGGCGCCGGATGGTGCTTGCCCTTGGTGATGCGCGAGTTCTTCGGAAGTCTGAATTCAGCCATTTCGCTACCGTCGTTTCGGAGTGTCGTGCGTTGTCGATGCCACGCGTGTCAGTAGGTCCGCTTCTTGGCGGGAACCACTTCCACGTCGTCGGACAGCGTGTACATGTGCACCGGTCGATAGTCGATGCGGGTATCGCCCTTGTCGTCGAACCAGATCAGCGAGTGCTTCATCCAGTTCTCGTCGTCTCGGTCCGGGTGATCCTCATGGGCGTGAGCGCCGCGGCTTTCCTTGCGATTTTCCGCCGAGATCATGGTCGTGACCGCGTTGCCCAGAAGATTGCGCAGCTCGAGGGTTTCTACCAGATCGGAATTCCAGATCATCGAACGGTCTGTCACCTTGACATCGTCGAACAGGCCACGCACTTCGTTGATCCGCTCGGCGCCCTGCTTCAGGGTATCGCTGGTGCGGAATACGGCCGCGTCTTCCTGCATGACGTGCTGCATGCGATCCCGGATCTCGGCAGTGGAATTCGCGCCGTCGGCATGCCTGATACGGTCGAATTCCCCGACCAGCCCATCGACGAGGCTCTCCGGCAGCGTCGGATGCGACTGGTTGGGCTTGAGGTTCGAACCGCATTTCTTGGCCACGGCGCGACCGAACACGATCAGATCGAGCAGCGAATTGGATCCCAGCCGGTTCGCGCCGTGGACCGAAACGCAGGCGGCCTCGCCGATCGCATAAAGTCCGGGTACGACCGAATCCGGGTCGCCGTCCTTGAGCGTGACCACCTCACCATGATAGTTGGTCGGGATGCCGCCCATGTTGTAATGCACCGTCGGCAAGACCGGGATGGGCTCTTTCGTCACGTCCACCCCGGCGAAGATACGGGCCGTCTCGGCAATCCCGGGCAAGCGCTCGTTGATGACTTCCGGCCCCAGGTGCTGCAGGTTGAGGTGGATGTGATCGTTGTTCGCACCCACGCCGCGCCCTTCGCGAATTTCGATCGTCATGGACCGCGAAACAACGTCGCGCGAAGCCAGGTCCTTGGCGTTGGGTGCGTAACGCTCCATGAAGCGCTCGCCTTCCGAATTGGTGAGGTAGCCGCCCTCGCCCCGCACGCCCTCGGTGATCAGGCAGCCGGCGCCGTAGACCCCGGTCGGATGGAACTGGACAAACTCCATGTCCTGCAGCGGCAACCCGGCGCGCAGCACCATGCCGTTGCCGTCTCCGGTGCAGGTATGCGCCGAGGTGGCCGACATGTAGGCACGCCCGTAGCCGCCGGTGGCCAGGATGACCGCGTGCGCCCGGAACAGGTGCAGCGTGCCGGTAGCCAGGTCCCAGGCCAGCACGCCGCGGCAGACACCGTCATCGTCCATGACCAGGTCGATGGCGAAGTACTCGATGAAGAACTGGGCTTCGTGCTTGAGCGACTGCTGGTAGAGCGTGTGCAGGATGGCATGGCCGGTCCGGTCGGCGGCCGCGCAGGTGCGCTGCGCAGTACCTTCTCCAAAGTGCGTGGTCATGCCGCCGAACGGACGCTGGTAAATCTTGCCCTGCTCGGTGCGCGAGAACGGAACGCCGAAATGCTCCAGCTCGACCACTGAAGGAATGGCTTCGCGGCACATGTACTCGATGGCGTCCTGGTCACCCAGCCAATCCGAACCTTTAATGGTGTCGTACATGTGCCAACGCCAATCGTCCTCACCCATGTTGCCGAGCGCGGCGCTCATGCCGCCCTGGGCCGCAACGGTGTGCGATCGGGTCGGAAACACCTTGGTGACGCAGGCAGTGTTCAGGCCGGTTGCGGCAAGACCCATGGTGGCGCGCAGGCCGGCGCCGCCGGCGCCGACGACAACGACGTCGTATTCATGTTTTTCGATGTTGTAGCTGTGAGACATTCAGGTTCCAGCAATTGTTGTTCAGGTTCGTGACGACTCGATCCCGGCCGATTCGACTGGCAGAGCAGCGGGTTTGATCGGAAATTTCGGGCGTCTACGCGTCGATGCGTCGCCGGCGCCCGCCATTCGAAGTGATTTTCAACCCGTAAAGGCCACTTTGAGAATCGCGATCATCGAAACGACGGCGCCGATCAGCGCCGCGGCGGCGACCAGGATCTGCAGCGTGACTTCCAGGGCGCGGTGATGAACGTAATCCTCGATGACCACCTGCATGCCGAGCCGGGCGTGATAAAACGTGGCGCCGACAAGCAGAATGGCCATCGAGGCATTCCATGGCGACGCGATCCAGTCCCTGGCCGCAGCGTAGTCGGCGCCGGCCAGCACGGCCAGTGTCCAGACCAGCCAGAGCGTAAGCGGTACCAGCAGGATTGCGCTGAAGCGCTGGGCCCACCAGTGGTGGACACCGCTGCCGGCCGAGCCGTGATTGATGGCTCTTTCAAGCGGATTGCGGAGCGCTTTCATAACAGGCCTCCCCAGACAATGGCCGTCAGCGCCAATGCCAGAACCACCACCAGCCAGCCGCTGGCCCGCGCGGGCTTGAGTTCCAGCATGGTACCGGTATCCCAGAGCAGGTGGCGGATGCCGTTGAGCAGATGGTAGAAAAGCGCAAGCGTCCAGGCGATCAACGCGACCAGCAGCAGCGGCGACGACATGAACCCGATCATCGACTGATACGCCTGCTCACCCTGCGCCAGCGCCGCCAGCCAGATCACCATGAGGACTGTACCCACGCTCAGCAAAACCCCGGAAATTCGATGCAGAATCGACAGCACCGAGGTCCACTGCGGGCGATAAATCTGAAGATGGGGCGATAGCGGGCGTTGGTTGGTTTCCATTCTCAAAATCCGTGATTCGGTTCAGTGCTTCAGGAAAAACGATGATATTTGATCCGGCATCGAGGGCCGGATTCAGAAGTCGATACAGCGACCGTTCTTTTCCCAGTCGCCGTAGCGCACCGGGTCCGGGCCCTTGCGACCCCCAATCTCACGCGGTTGGGCGGCCTCATCTTTCGAATTCTCGACATGCTTGGCATCGCTGCCGCAAGGCGATTCAGGATCCTTGCGCCGCAGATCGTCCTGACCGCTGCCTTGGTTTTCGGCGCTGCCGGCCATCGCGGATTCCGGCGGACTGGAGCGGGCTTCTGTATCATTCATGGTCGCTTATTTTACCGACATGGTGTGATCGGATGTCGCAGCTTGACCACATTCCTTCGATTCGTCTTCGCGCCATCGAGGTGACCGGCCCGGACGCTATTGCTTTCATGCAATCGCAACTGACCATCGATGTCGAGGCCATCGCCGATTCGAGGCTGTATCCGACCGCATGGTGCAGCCCCGACGGTCGCGCGGACACGGTACTGCTGATCGGCATTCACTCCGAAAGCGTTTGGCTGGTGCTGCCAGAATCATCGGTGGCGCCAACGCTCAGGCGTGCGCGCATGTTCAGCATCGGCCGAAAGGTCGCGCTTCAACCGGATGTTACCGCGTCTCCCGCGCTCGGACCGAAGGCGCGAGATCGCCACGCGCTGCAGCTGGCGCTGGATCCCGACCGCTCGCTGCTTCTGGGCGAACCCGAAGACCCCACGTGGATCGACCTGGAGGTGCTTCCAGACCAGTGGCTGCAAGCCGATATCGAATGCGCGATGCCGTGGATCCTGCCCGAGACTGCCGGCGCTTACCTGCCGCAGATGCTGGGGCTGGAAGCGCTCGGCGGACTGAGTTACAAGAAGGGGTGCTTCCCCGGACAGGAAGTCATCGCACGGGTCCATTATCGAGGCCGCGTCACGCGTCGAACGGCCCGGTTCCGGCTGGCCGCCGATATGCCGCCTGAACCCGGCCTTTCCTTCGAGCTTGCCGGAAAGCCGGCCCAGGTGCTTTATGCCGTGGCCGAGACCGGCAAGACCGGAAGCGTAATCGGTCTCGCCGTGGTCGCTGCGGAAGCCGAAAGCGGCGCGAAAATCGATGCCGGATCGTTGACTGGAGCGCTGTTGTGAGTAAATATCTTTGTGCTAATATCCGACTCCATAATTGAATTTTCCATCAAGCACTTACGCGAAAAAATTCAACAAGATCAACAAATGGGGTAGACAGACCGATGAACGCTTGTCACGACTATCGTCACGACTATCGTCAGAACCACGCGCCGGTAGGTGTCCGTATGGCGCGGTGGGCAGTGTTTTTGCTGCTGGCTTCGTCCATGACCTTGGCCCAGGATCCGGGCGAGCAGGCAGCAGCGATGCAGGAAATGCCCGCGGCTGTCGAAGAGACGATCGCCGAAGGACAGGCCGGCGAACCGGGAACGACACCGGACGTGCCGGTGCAGTCGCTCACCGGCCCCCTGGAACTGCTGGTCAATCCCGAATATCCGCCGGAACAGGCGCGCCTGGTGTTTCAGCCGCTGGTCGCTTATCTCAACGATGTTACCGGGCTTGAAATCACGCTGGCGGTCGACCGCAACTTTCACCGCTACTGGCTCAACGCAAGACGCAACGAGGCACCGCCGCTGGTGCTTGAAGACGCGCACATGGCGGCCTGGAGGATGGTCAATTTCGACTATCAGCCGCTGG
>CAYYZR010000045.1:0-16675 GCA_964476005.1 uncultured Halomonas sp. | reverse complement strand
TGTGGCTGGGCGCCAACGGGCTCGATCTGGGCGCGATGACGCTGTTCCTGTACTGCTTCCGTGAACGCGAATACCTGCTGGACGCCTACGAAGCGGTCAGCGGCGCGCGCATGCATGCCACTTACTATCGGCCCGGCGGCGTCTACCGCGACTTGCCCGAGGAAATGTCCAAGCTCGCCGAATCACGCTTCCGCAAGGCCTCCGAAGTCAAGCGCATGAACGAGTGGCGCGAAGGCTCGCTGCTGGATTTCCTCGAGCAGTTCATGGCTCACCAAAACGATCGCATCGACGACTATGAAACGCTGGTCACCGACAACCGTATCTGGAAGCAGCGCAACGTCGGCATCGGCGTGGTCGCCCCCGAGCGCGCGCGCCAGCTCGGATTCACCGGTCCCATGCTCAGGGGTTCGGGCGTGGCGTGGGACCTGCGCAAGAAACAGCCGTATGCCAAATACCGCGAAGTGGATTTCGATATTCCGGTCGGCGTCAACGGCGACTGCTACGACCGCTACCTCGTGCGCGTCGAGGAGATGCGCCAGTCGGTTCGAATCTGTCAGCAGTGCATCGCCTGGTTGCGCAAGAACCCGGGTGCCGTGATGGCCGGAAACTACAAGGTCGCGCCGCCGTCACGCAAGGAGATGAAGGATGACATGGAAGCACTCATTCATCACTTCAAACTGTTTACCGAAGGCTATTGCGTGCCGGAAGGCGAGACCTACGCCGCGGTCGAGGCGCCCAAGGGCGAGTTCGGCTGCTACATGATTTCGGATGGCGCCAACAAGCCGTTCCGGGTGCATCTGCGCGCGCCGGGCTTCGCGCACATCTCGTCGATGGGCGAGATGATGCGTGGACATATGCTTTCCGATGTCGTTGCCATCATCGGCACACAAGACATAGTGTTCGGCGAAATCGATCGCTAGGAGGAATAGATGCGAGCGCATGAATCACCGGTTGAAGGCAAGGCCGAGCTGCTGAGCGAGGAGACGCGCGATGCCATCGATCACTGGCGTGCCAAATTTCCGGAAGGGATTGAGGGTCGCCGTTCGGCGGTCATTCAGGCGCTGGTCGCCGCACAGCACCAGAATGGCGGCTATCTGACCACCGAACTGATGGACGGGGTGGCCGATTACCTGGAACTTCCGCCGGTATGGGTCTACGAAGTCGCCACCTTCTACTCGATGCTGGAAACGAAGCCGGTGGGCCGGAATTCGATATCGATCTGCACCAACATCTCGTGCATGCTCTGCGGCGCCGACAATGTCGTCAAGTACGTCGAGGACAAGCTCGGCATCAAGATGGGTGAAACCACGCAGGACGGCCGCATTTTTCTGAAGATCGAGGAGGAGTGCGTCGCCGCATGCACAGGTGCGCCGATGATGATCGTGAATGGTCACTATCACGAGAAACTGACCGAAGACAAGATCGACGAAATTCTCGACGGTCTTGAATAAGAGACGCAACGGGACGACTCATGGCTGAACACAACGTCTGTTTCACGCACCTGGATGAGCCGGAATGCTGGTCGCTGGACGCTTACAAGCGTCACGGCGGTTATGCGGCCTGGCAAAAGATCCTTGCCGAAAAAACGCCCCAGGAAGACATCATCGAGCAGGTCAAGAAGTCCTCGCTTCGCGGACGTGGCGGCGCCGGATTCCCGACCGGGCTCAAGTGGTCCTTCATGCCGCGCTCGGCGCCGGTGCAGAAATACCTGCTGTGCAATTCGGACGAATCCGAGCCGGGCACATGCCATGACCGCGATCTGTTGCGCTACAACCCGCACGCGGTCATCGAAGGCATGGCCATCGGTTGCTACGCGATGGGCGCCACGGTCGGCTACAACTATCTTCGGGGCGAGTTTCACCATGAGCCCTTCGAGCGCTTCGAGGCTGCCCTCAAGGAAGCCTACGAGGCCGGCTTGCTGGGCAAGAACATCAAGGAGTCGGGCATAGACGTCGACATTCATACCGTGCTCGGCGCCGGCGCCTATATCTGCGGCGAGGAAACCGCGCTGATGGAGTCGCTGGAGGGCAAGAAAGGCCAGCCGCGCTTCAAGCCGCCGTTTCCGGCCAATTTCGGAATCTACGGCAAGCCGACCACGATCAACAACACCGAGACACTGGCCTCGGTACCGGCGATCATGCGCAACGGCGGCGAGTGGTTTCTGGAACTGGGCAAGCCCAACAACGGCGGGCCGAAGATATTTTCGGTTTCCGGCCACGTGAACAGTCCGGGCAATTTCGAGATCCCGCTGGGCACACCGTTCGCCGATCTGCTGGAGCTGGCCGGTGGCATGCGTGACGGCAAGGCGCTGAAAGGCGTGATTCCGGGCGGCTCGTCGATGCCGGTGCTGCCCGCCGACATCATGAATGACATCACCATGGATTTCGATGCGTTGCAGAAGGCGGGTTCCGGCCTGGGTTCCGGGGCGGTCGTGGTCATGGACGAGACCACGTGCATGGTGCGTGCCTGCACCCGGATCGCCCGCTTCTACTACGCCGAATCCTGCGGCCAGTGCACACCGTGCCGGGAGGGCACCGGATGGATGTACCGGGTGCTCAAGCGCATGACCGAAGGGCAGGGCCGGCCCGAAGACATCGAATTGCTCGAATCGGCCGCCGGCCAGATCGAGGGGCACACGATATGCGCGTTCGGCGAAGCTGCGGCCTGGCCGGTGCAGGGTTTCCTGCGCCACTTCCGGCATGAGTTCGAGTACTTCGTCGAGCACAAGCGCTCCATCGTCGACGAGAAGCTCGGCGCGGCGGCTTGACGGTCATGACAAGACACTTCTTCAACCACGAAGGACACGAAGAGCACGAAGAAAAGCCTGGATCTTTTTGGCTTTTACCTTCGTGTTCTTCGTGCTCTTCGTGGTTCCAAGCGAATTAGGTTTGATCACTGATTATGGCAACGATTCAAGACAAAGACACCGAGCTTGTGACCATCGAGGTCGATGGACGCGAGATCGAGGCGCGCAAGGGCGAGATGGTCATCCAGGCCACCGATCGTGCCGATATCGAGATTCCGCGCTTCTGCTATCACCACAAGCTGTCGATTGCGGCCAACTGCCGCATGTGCCTGGTCGATGTCGAGAAGGCACCAAAGCCGCTCCCGGCATGCGCCACGCCGGTCGCCGAGGGCATGAAGGTGTTTACCCGCTCGCGGCGCGCCGTGGATGCGCAGCGCGGCGTAATGGAATTCCTGCTGATCAACCACCCGCTCGACTGTCCCATCTGCGACCAGGGCGGCGAGTGCGAACTGCAGGACCTGGCCATGGGCTACGGCCGCTCCATTTCGCGCTTCACCGAGCGCAAGCGCGTGGTCGCCGACAAGAACCTCGGCCCGCTGGTGTCTACCGACATGACGCGCTGCATTCACTGCACGCGCTGCGTGCGGTTCCTCGAGGAAATCGCCGGCACCGCGGAGCTCGGCGGCGTCGGGCGCGGCGAGCATACCGAGATCTCGACGTTCATCGAGCGCAATATCGAATCGGAGCTTTCCGGCAACATCATCGACCTGTGTCCGGTCGGGGCGCTCACCAACAAGCCGTTCAGGTTCTCGGCCCGGGCCTGGGAAATGTCGGCGCGCCCCTACATCGGCACCCATGATTGCGTGGGTTCGAACCTTTACTTTCACGTCCGGGCCGGAAACATCATGCGCGCCGTCCCGCGCGAGAACGAAGACATCAACGAATGCTGGCTGGCCGACCGCGACCGCTACAGCCACTTCGGTCTGGCCGCCGAGGACCGAGTCACCGTGCCGCGGATCAAGATCGACGGCAAGTGGCAGGATACCGACTGGGATACCGCGCTGGCGCGTGCGGCCGAGTTGCTGGGTAAGGCGATTGATGCCCATGGCGCCGACCAGCTCGGCGTGCTGGCGTCGCCACGCGCCACCTGCGAGGAGCATTTCCTGTTGCGTCGTTTCGCCGACGGCCTCGGCACGCCGCACCGCGACCACCGTCTTCGCATCCTGGATGCTCGCGATCCGGCGCTCGGTTCGACTCGGCTGGACCGGCCGCTGCGCGATCTTTCCGGCGCCGACGCCGTATTCATGGTCGGCAGCCACCTGCGCCACGACCAGCCGATTCTCAACCATCGCGTGCGCACCGCGTGGCGCAGCAACCAGGCCGCGGTGATGGACCTCAATCCGGTCGCATGGAAATTCCCGTTCGACATGAGCGAGCGGATGATCGTCGCCCCGCAGCACATGACGGAAACGCTTGCCCGCGTCGCAAAAGCGGCCTTCGACGCGGCCGGTCAGACGCCACCGGATTCGCCGCTGGGTCGGTTCATCGCCGAGCGCAGTCCGGAGCCGGCGGCCGAAAAGATCGCGCGCGCGCTTGCCGAATCCGACAACGGGTTCCTGCTGGTCGGCGATCAGGCGCTGTACCATCCAGAAGCCGGCTTCCTGCGGGCCATCGCCGCCGAGATCGCGCGCCTGACCGAAACCGCGCTGATGGTGCTGCCGGGCGCCGCCAACAGCCAAGGCGCCTGGCGCGCAGGCATGGTGCCGGGCGAAGGCGGCATGTCGGCGACCGAGCAACTGGCGAAGGGCCGCAAGGCCTACCTGCTTTTCGACATCGAGCCGGAATTCGACCTGGCTGACCCGGCCTCGGCGCGCACCGGCCTGGCTGACGCCGAAGCGGTGGTTGCGGTGGCCGCGTTTGCCGGCAGCGACCTGCTGGACGCCGCCGCCGTGCTGTTGCCGCTCGCGCCGACGCCCGAAACCGAAGGCAGTTATATCAATGCCGACGGCCAAAGGCAGTGGCTCAAGCCCGCGGCCAGACCGGTCGGCGGCGCGCATGCCGGGTGGAAGATTCTCCGGTTGTTCGGCGAGCACATGAAAATCGACGGATTCGACTTCTCCTTGCTCGCCGAGGTCGACCGGATGCTCGACAGTACCGACGCGCCGGCTTTTGCGCCGTTCGAGGTCGAGGCTATCGAATCGGCCGGCGAGGAGGGCCTGTGGCGTTCCGGACCGGTGCCCATGTACAGCGTCGATTCGCTGGTTCGGCGTTCACCGGCCCTGCAGCAGACCGACCATGCGAAGACTGGATTTGTCGCGCTCAACCCGGCAACCGCCGAGTCACTTGGCCTGAGCGAAGGCGACGAAGCGGTCGTGCGTCAGGCCGGGCGTGAAGTGCGCGCCCCGGTGCGGCTGGACGACGCGATTCCGCCGTCCTCGGTATGGATGGCCGCGGCCACCTGTCTCGCAAGCCAGGCGGGTCCGGCGTGGGGCCCGATCGAACTGGAGCAAGCCCGATGATCGATCAACTCACGGTGCTGGCCTGGACGATGGCCAAGATCACCGCAATCGTGTTTCCGCTGACCATTGCGGTGGCCTATTTCACCTTCGCCGAACGCAAGGTGATCGGCTATATGCAGTCGCGCGTGGGCCCGAACCGGGTCGGCCCATGGGGTCTGTTTCAGCCTTTCGCCGATGTATTCAAGCTGCTGCTCAAGGAAATCATCGTTCCGGCCAATGCCAACAAGGTGCTGTTCGTGATTGCGCCGATGCTGACGCTGATTCCCGCCTTTGCCGCCTGGGCGGTGGTGCCGTTCTCCGACTGGCTGGTGCTGGCCGATATCGACGCCGGTCTGCTGTACATCCTGGCCATGACCTCGATGGGCGTCTACGGCGTGATTGTGGGCGGCTGGGCGTCGAACTCCAAGTACGCATTCCTGGGCGCATTGCGCTCGGCGGCTCAGATCGTCAGCTACGAAATCGCCATGGGCTTCGCCCTGGTCGGCGTCATCATCCTTTCCGGTTCGCTGAATATCTCCACCATCGTCGAGGCGCAGTCCGGCGGGCTGTTCAGCTGGTTCTGGCTGCCGCTGCTGCCACTGTTCGTGATCTATTTCATCTCCGGCGTGGCCGAAACCAACCGGGCGCCGTTCGACGTTGCCGAGGGCGAGTCCGAGATCGTCGCCGGCTTTCACGTCGACTATTCCGGCGCGGCGTTCTCGCTTTACTTTCTTGCCGAGTACGCCAACATGATTTTGATTTGCGCGCTGGCTTCGCTGCTGTTCCTGGGCGGCTGGATGAGCCCGGTGGCCGGCGTGCCGATCATCGGAGAGCCAGGTGTCCACTGGTTCTTGATCAAGATGTTCGGATTCATGTTCCTGTATCTGTGGTTCCGGGCAACGTTTCCGCGTTATCGCTATGATCAGATCATGCGGCTGGGCTGGAAAGTGTTCATCCCGATTACCATTGTCTGGATTCTGGTCGCCGGTGTTTTCCGCGTGACCGGTCTCTACGGAGGTTGAAGATGCAAGCCATTCGCCACTACTTTCACTCGCTGATGCTGCTTGAACTCTTCAAGGGGCTGAACGTGACGTTTCGCTATTTTCACCAGCCGAAGTTCACGCTCAGCTACCCCGAGGAGAAGACGCCCAAGTCGCCCCGTTATCGCGGGCTGCACGCGCTGCGCCGATATCCCAACGGCGAGGAACGGTGCATTGCCTGCAAGCTGTGCGAAGCGGTCTGTCCGGCGCTCGCTATAACCATCGACTCGACCCAGCGCGAGGACGGCACGCGGCGGACCACGCGCTACGACATCGACATGTTCAAGTGCATCTACTGCGGGTTCTGCGAGGAATCCTGCCCGGTCGATTCAATCGTCGAGACGAGTTTTACCGATTACCATTTCGAGGAGCGCGGCGAGCACATCGTCGACAAGCAGCAGTTGCTGGCGCTGGGCGATCGTTTCGAGGAACAGATCGCCACGGACCGGGCCAAGGATGCGCCTTATCGTTAGGCACAGGGACCGCCTGGAAGTTTTTGCAAGGATCACGAGCCGAATTCAATGCCGAATGCAATACCAATCATCGAAATAGTCTTCTACCTGTTCAGCGGCGTTGCCACGCTTGCCGCGCTGGGTGTCATCACATCGCGCAACCCGGTGTATTCGGTGCTGTTTCTGGTGCTGGCGTTCTTTTCCAGCGCCTGCATCTGGCTGCTCCTGGAAGCGGAGTTCCTGGCGATCACGCTGGTGCTGGTCTACGTGGGCGCGGTCATGGTGCTGTTCCTGTTCGTCGTCATGATGCTCGACATCAACCTGACCAAGCTCAAGAGCGGCTTTGCAAGCTACCTGCCGGTCGGCATCCTGGTGGCCATCGCGATGGCGGCCCAGTTGTTCATCCTGATCTGGGCGCGCGGGGCCGGCTCCCAGGTGCTGGAATACGGCGATTCCCAGGAAAGCAACACCCGTCTTCTGGGCGAGTGGCTGTACACGCATTACCTGTACCCGTTCGAGATTGCCGGTTTCATCCTTCTGGTTGCGATCGTTGCCGCCATTTCGCTCACCCATCGCCGCCGGCCCGAGACCAAGTACCAGGATCCGTCGCGCCAGGTCAAGGTCAACCGGGACGAGCGCGTGCGCCTTGTCAAGATGGACGCGGAGGAGGACTGATCATGCTGACACTGGCTCATTTTCTGACGTTCGGTGCGATCCTGTTCTCGATCGGGGTCGCCGGAATCTTTCTCAACCGGAAGAACATCATCATTCTGCTCATGTCCATCGAGCTTCTGCTGCTGGCGGTGAACATGAACTTCGTTGCTTTCTCGAGGTTTCTCGACAACATGGACGGACAGGTGTTCGTGTTCTTCATCCTCACCGTCGCCGCGGCCGAGGCGGCGATTGGACTGGCGATCCTGGTGGTGCTGTTCCGCAACCGCCAGACGATCAATGTCGAGGACATCGAAGAGCTGAAAGGCTAGCTTTTTGAAGATTTGAAAATACCGGGATTCTCGTGGACATAAAAACAATCTTGTTGCTGATACCGCTGCTGCCGCTTGCCGGAAGTGCCATTGCCGGCCTCCTGCGGCATCAGGTCGGTCGCGCGGGCTCGCATACGGTCACCATCCTGGCCGTGGCGGGTTCGTTCGCTCTTTCGGCATGGGTGGCTCTGCAGGTATTCACCACCGACTGGCAGGTGCTCAACTACACCGTCTATGAGTGGGCGGTGCTCGACGGCATCACTTTCGAGATCGGCTTTCTGATCGATTCGTTGACCGCACTGATGATGGTGGTGGTGACCTTCGTGTCGTTCATGGTGCATGTTTACACCATCGGCTACATGAAGGACGATCCCGGTTACCAGCGGTTCTTCTCCTATATCAACCTGTTCACCTTCGCGATGCTGATGCTCGTGATGGCGAACAACTTTCTGCAGCTGTTCTTCGGCTGGGAAGCGGTCGGACTGGTTTCCTACCTGCTGATCGGCTTCTGGTTCAAGAAGGAATCGGCGGTTCGCGCCAATCTCAAGGCGTTCCTGGTCAACCGGGGCGGCGACTTCGGCCTGTTGCTCGGTGTCGCCGCCGTCCTGATGTACATGGGCTCGCTGGATTATGCCGAGGTCTTCGCGGCCGCGCCCGGCGTGGCAGGACAGACGATGTCGGTATTCGGCGGCGTCGAGTGGTCTGTAATGACGTTCATCTGCATCTGCCTTTTCATCGGCGCCATGGGCAAGTCGGCCCAGGTGCCGCTGCACGTCTGGCTGCCGGATTCGATGGAAGGCCCGACTCCGATCTCGGCGCTGATCCACGCGGCCACGATGGTGACCGCGGGGATATTCATGGTGGCCCGCCTGTCGCCACTCTACGAGCTTTCCGGCACCGCACTGAGTTTCATTCTGATCATCGGTGCGATAACGGCGCTGTTCATGGGCCTGGTCGGTATCGTCCAGAACGACATCAAGCGCGTCGTCGCCTATTCGACGCTTTCGCAGCTGGGTTACATGACCGTCGCACTCGGGGCTTCGGCTTACTCGGTGGCGATATTCCACCTCATGACCCACGCCTTCTTCAAGGCGCTGCTGTTCCTCGGCGCAGGCTCGGTGATCATCGCCATGCACCACAAGCAGGATATGCGCGAAATGGGCGGGCTGGGCAAGATCATGCCGATTACCGCGATCACCGCCTGGATAGGTTCCCTCGCACTGATTGGTTTTCCGTTCACGTCCGGATTTTTCTCCAAGGACCTGATCATCGAATCGGTGAAGCTTGCCGACCGCGCGGGCGCCGGTTTCGCAACCTTCGCGGTCTACGCCGGTGTGGTCGTGACTGCGCTGTATACGTTTCGAATGCTATACCTGACCTTCCACGGCACCTCGCGCGCCGACGCACAGACGCTGTCGCACGCTCAGGAATCGCCCTGGGTGGTGACCCTGCCTCTGATACTGCTGGCGATACCGTCGCTGTTCATCGGCTGGCTGACGGTCGAGCCGCTGCTATTTGGAGGCGCGCTGTCGGATGCCATCAACGTGGCGCCGGGCCAGGACCCGCTGGTGCATATAGGCGAGCACTTCCACGGTGCAACCGCATTTGCACTCCACGGCTTCGTGACGCCGGTATTCGGCCTGGCGATGCTGGGCGTGGCGATTGCCACCTGGATCTATCTGTTCCAGCCCTCGGTCGCCGGCGCACTCAAGCAGCGTCTGCACCCGCTGTGGGCCGTTCTCGACCGCAAGTACGGCTTCGACGAGTTCTACCAGCGTGTGGTGGCCGGAGGCGGCCTCAAGCTCGCCGGTTTCTTTTCCGAGCGCGGCGATCGAACGCTGATCGACGGCTGGATCGTCCACGGTTCGGCCCGGCTGGTCGGCGCGTTCTCGGCGCGGCTGCGGACCGTTCAGACCGGCTTCCTGTATCACTATGCGTTTGCCATGATCATCGGGCTGGTTGCGCTCGTTTTTGCATTCGTGCTGCTGAAGGGGTGACAAGATGAATGCATTGACCTGGCCAATTCTCAGCCTGATCGTGTGGCTTCCCATCGTCACCGGTGTCGCCATACTGTTTCTCGCGGAATCGCGTGCGGCGATGGGCAAGACGATTGCGCTTGCTGCGGCGGTTGCCGCGCTGGTCCTGACCGTTGTCGCCATCTCCGGATTCGATATGGCGACGGCCGCGATGCAGTTCCAGGAAAAGACACCCTGGATCGAGGCGTTCTCGATCAATTATCATCTGGGCGTCGACGGACTTTCGCTGCCGCTGATTGCGTTGACGGCGCTGACGACCGTTATTGTCGTGATCGCCGGGTGGACCATTCGCGATCGCGTCAGCCAGTACATGGGCGCGTTCCTGATTCTTTCGGGATTGATGTCCGGAATGTTCGCCGCGCTGGACGCGATGCTGTTCTATGTGTTCTTCGAGGCAATGCTGGTGCCGATGTTCCTGATCATCGGGATCTGGGGTGGACCTAACCGCATTTTCGCAACCATCAAGTTCTTTCTGTTCACGTTCTTCGGCTCGGTGTTCATGCTGGTCGGCCTGATCTGGCTGTACCTGGAGTCCGGCAGCTTCGCCGTCGCCGACCTGCACCAACTGCCACTTTCGCTGACTGCGCAGATATGGATATTCCTGGCCTTCCTGATTGCGTTTGCGGTCAAGGTCCCGATGTGGCCGGTTCATACCTGGCTGCCCGATGCGCACGTCGAGGCCCCCACGGGCGGTTCGGTGGTGCTGGCCGCCGTGATGCTCAAGATTGGCGGCTACGGACTGGTCCGGTTTTCGCTACCGATCGCCCCGGACGGCGCCGCGGCACTGGATTGGCTGGTGATCGGGTTGTCGCTGGTCGCGATCGTCTACATCGGGTTCGTGGCACTGGCCCAGCGCGATATGAAGAAGTTGATCGCGTACAGTTCGATTTCGCACATGGGGTTCGCGACCCTGGGGCTGTTTCTCACTTTCGCCATCGTGCAGAACACAGGCCAGACCGACGGCGCCGTGCTGGGCATCAGCGGCGCAATGGTTCAGATGATTTCCCACGGCTTTATTTCCGGCGCGATGTTCCTCGCGGTCGGCGTACTTTACGACCGGGTTCATAGCCGCGAGATCTCGGCTTACGGCGGGGTAGCCAACACCATGCCGTGGTTCGCGATGTTCGCCGTGCTGTTTTTCATGGCCAATTCCGGGCTCCCGGGCACCAGCGGTTTCGTCGGCGAGTTCATGGTCATTCTGGCCGCGTTCAAGGCCGATTTCTGGTTCGCGTTCTTCGCCGCAATGACGCTGATACTGGGCGCTTCCTACAGTCTTTGGCTGGTCAAGCGGGTGTTCTATGGCGAAGTTGCAAACGATAACGTGGCCTCGCTCTCGGACCTCGACGGCCGCGAATGGACCGTCATGGTCTTGCTGGCGATTCTCGTGCTGGCCCTGGGCCTGTGGCCGTACCCGCTGATCGAGATGATGGAACCTTCCGTGGCCAACCTGGTTGACCACATCACGAACACGAAGATCAACCCGTGAAGAACAATCAATGATACTTTCCGAACTTCAACTGGCGTTGCCCGAGATATTCATAGCGGTCATGGCATGCGTCGTGCTGCTGGCCGATCTGTTCGTCACCGAACAGAGGCGTGGCTTCACGCATACACTTGCCGTCATCGCCCTGATATTCGCCGCCATCATCACGCTCAGGGTCATGATGCCGGTGGGCGAATCGATGCTGGCATTCAGTGAAACTTTTGTCCGCGACCGGTTCGGCGACGTTCTCAAGCTTTTTGCCTACCTGGTGCTGGCCGGGATATTCGTCTACGCCAAGCACTTCCTGCGCGCCGCCGGCCTGTTCCGGGGCGAATTCTATTCACTCAGCATGTTCGCGCTGCTGGGCGTCATGATCATGGTCTCGGCGGCCAGCATGCTGACCGTATATCTGGGCCTGGAACTGCTGGCGCTGTCGAGCTATGCGCTGGTGGCGCTCAACAGGGATTCGGCCTCAGGCTCCGAGGCGGCGATGAAATTCTTTATCCTCGGTTCGCTGGCTTCCGGGATCCTGCTCTACGGCATGAGCCTGGTCTACGGCGCGACCGGCTCGTTGCAGCTTGGCGAGATTTCCGCAGCACTCGCCGCCGGCATGGCGGACAACCTGATGCTTTCGTTCGGACTTGCGTTCATGGTGGTCGGAATCGCCTTCAAGATGGGGGCTGTGCCGTTCCACATGTGGTTGCCGGACGTTTACCAGGGTGCGCCCGCGGCCGTGACGCTGCTGATCTCGTCGCTGCCCAAGCTGGGCTATCTTGCGCTGGCCATACGACTGCTGGCCGACGGCATGGGCAACATGCATGATGACTGGCAGGCGATGCTGGCCGTACTGGCGGCACTGTCGCTGATCCTCGGCAACGTCGTGGCAATCGCCCAGACCAACATCAAGCGAATGCTGGCGTACTCGACCATCTCGCACGTGGGCTTCATCCTTCTGGGTATTCTCGCCGCATCTCCGGCGGGTTACTCGGCTGCGATGTTTTACACGATCGTGTATTCGATGATGTCGGCCGGCGCGTTCGCGGTGATGATCCTGCTTTCCAGCAATGGTGTGGAGGCCGAGAATCTTGATGATTTCAAGGGTCTGGCCAAGCGCAGCCCCTGGTACGCGCTGATGATGTTGATGATCATGTTTTCGCTGGCCGGCATCCCGGTTTTCGTCGGGTTCTTCGCCAAGTGGCAGGTCATCGCCGCGGCCATCCAGGCAGGTTTCGTCGGACTTTCGGTGTTGGCCGTGGTCACCGCGGTGATCGGTGCGTTCTATTACCTTCGCGTGGTCAAGCTGATGTATTTCGACGAGCCGGAAAATACCGCGCCGGTAACCGCCCCGATCGATTTTCGTGCAGTGCTGTCGGTGAATGGCCTGGCCATGCTGGGGCTCGGCGTGTTCTCGGGCGGGCTGATCGGAGTTTGTGTCAGGGCGTTCGCCTGATTCAAAAGCTTTTTACCACGAAGGGCACGAAGAGCACGAAGAAAAAACCAGGTAAGGCCAGGCAGGTTTACCTTCGTGTCCTTCGTGCTCTTCGTGGTTAAAGCAGTTCAGGCTTGCTTGTGCTCTTGCTCGTTGTCGCGTCTGCATCCGCCGGTCACCCGCTCGATGCCCGCCAGGTCGCGGCGAGATGCGATGTTTTCGTAGCCATGGTCCCGCAGTAATCGGCGCACCGCTTCGGCCTGGTCGTAGCCGTGCTCGATCAGCAGCCAGCCGCCGTTTGCCAACACGCTACGCGCCGATTCCACCAGATTTCTGATGTGTCCGAGCCCGTCGAGGCTGGAGGCGAGTGCGATCTCTGGTTCGAATCGGATGTCGCCGTCCTCCAGGTGGGGATCCTCCGCGGCCACGTAGGGCGGGTTGCTCACGACCAGGTCGAAGCCGGTTTCGTCGATCGGCTCCAGAAGATTGCCCTGCAGGAATCGAACTTGCGGCAGCTGCAGACGTTCGCGATTGATCGCGGCGACGGCCAGCGCCTCCTTGCTGATGTCGGTGGCCGTGCAGCGCCAGCCTGTCCGTTCCGCGGCCAGGCTCAGGATGATGCAACCGGAGCCGGTGCCTACATCCAAAACCCGGGCGTCGTCGGATAACGGCAGTTCCAGGCTCCACTCGACCAGGTGTTCGGTCTCCGGCCTCGGAATGAGAACCGACGGACTCACCGAGAAGTCACGCCCGAAGAATTCGCGCCGGCCGGCAATGTAGGCAAACGGAACGCCCTGAGCCCGTCGGTCCACCATTTCGGCGAAGCGGTGGACCAGGCGCGGATCCAGCGGTTCGTCGCCGTGAGCGAAGATCCAGCCGAGCGGCTGATCGAGCGCCAGTGCCGCCAGTCGCGCGGCCTCGTTGCGGTCGCCCAGCCTGAGCGCCGCGGCCCGAATCTGTTCGGCCAGGGTCGAGCTGCGGGAGACCGGGTTCATTGGCTGTTTGGCAAGGTGTCTCGCAGCCCGGGGTTCATAAGCGGGCGTGCGCGCTCATGCCGGCCGGCTTGCGATGACCGAGCATTCTCTGAATGACGCGCGTCAAATCGTCGCCCACCAGGTAAAGCGTCGGAATCAATGCCAGGGTTATGACCGTGGCGAACAGGATGCCGAACGCAAGCGACGCAGCCATCGGGACCACCAGCTGCGCCTGCAGGCTCTTTTCGAAGAACACGATGGGCGCGAGTCCGAGGAAGGTGGTTGCCGAGGTCAGGATGATCGGTCGGAACCTCGCCTTGGCGCCCTTGAGGGCCGCGTCGATGCGCGATTCTCCCTTCTTGCGGTGATGGTTGACGAAATCGACCAGGATCAGGCTGTCGTTGACCACCACGCCGGCCAGCGCGATGATGCCGAACATGCTCAGCAGGCTGACCGGAATTCCGAGGATCCAGTGCCCGAAGACCGCACCGATGGTACCGAACGGGATTACCGACATGATCAATAGCGGCTGCAGGTAGGAGCGTAGCGGGATCGCGATAAGCGCGTAAATCAGGAACAGCGCGAAGATGGTGCCGGCGAGCAGTTCCTGTGACAACTCCTGATTGCTGCGGGTCTGGCCCGAAAGACGGTAGCTCACACCCGAATGCCCGGCCAGTATTTCGGGCAGGATTTCGGTTTGCAGCTGGCGCGTGATCTCGCCCGGCTCGGCGACATCCTTGTCGATTCTCGCGGTGATGCTGATCGAGCGCTCGCGGTTGTAGCGGCGAATGGAAGAGGGGCTTGAACCCATTTCGAGCTCGGCCACCGCGTTGAACGGTACTTCTTCGCCGGAAGGCGTGCGAATCCGCATGTTTTCGAGATAGCCCTGCGACGTGCGCTGCTCGCGCGGATAGCGGACCATGACGCGAACGTCGTCCTGGCCGCGCTGGATGCGCTGGACCTCCTCGCCGAAGAACGCCTGGCGAATCTGGCGAGCCAGATCCTGCTGGTTGAGCCCCAGCACTTCGGCCTCAGGCTTGATCCGGATCTGCAGCTCGCGGATGCCGCCGTCGTAGCTGTTGCGCACGTCGTAGGTGCCCTGGAAGTTGCTCACCGCCTCCTCGAGTTCGGCCGAGGCCGACTCGAGCTGGGCCAGGTTGCGGCCGACCAGCTGGTAGGAGATGTCCGGACCGTCGCCGCCCGGGCCGCCGGCGCCGCCGATCCGCAGCCCGCGGGCGCCGGCGATCTGGCCGGCCTGTTCGCGCCAGCGACGCTCGATTTCCTTGGTGCCCAGCCGCGGATCATTGGTTCTATGCAGTTCGACCAGCATCCCGCCCGAGGTGTCGGAGCCCGACCATGCGAACACGGTACGAATGACTTCGCCGTCGAGGTCGAAGTCGCGCTGCATGTTCTCGTCGACCTGCTCGAGCGACTCGCGTAGATGATCCATCGCGTTGTGCGTGACGTATGCCGGCGTGCCTTCGTGCATCTCCAGGTCGACCCGCATGAAATCTCCGGCCACATCCGGAAACAGCACCACCCGCAGGAACGGACCGAATATGAAACCGATCGAGAGCACCAGCACGCCGATGAAGCTCGCCAGCGTGATGTAGCGGTTGCGCAGCAATACCCTCAGCGACGGCAGGTAGAAACGGTCCACGAACTTGTGGATGCCCTCGGAAAAACGGCGCTGAAAGCGGACCAGACCGTTGCTGGTTTCGGACTCATAGGTCTTGATGCGCATGTGAGCCAGGTGAGCCGGGAGAATCAGCTTGGACTCGACCAGCGACATCGCCAGCGCGATCACCACCACCCAGCCGATCGCGGCGAAGAACTGGCCCGAGATACCGGAAACCAGAAGAATGGGCACGAATGCGGCAATGGTCGTGAGCACGCCGAAGGTGGCCGGAATGGCGACCTTCATGGTGCCGTTGACCACGTTTTCGGCCGAGTGGCCATGGGCTCTGATCTCGGTATAGGCCGATTCCCCGATGACGATGGCGTCGTCGACCACGATGCCGAGCACGACCAGAAAGCCGAACAGACTGATCATGTTGATGGTCACGCCGACCAGGGGCAGCATGAACACCGTCCCTGCGAAAGCGACCAGCAGGCCGACCATGACCCAGAAGGCCAGCTTCAGCCGCAGGAACAGCGTCAGAATCAGGAACACCAGCAGCGCGCCCATCGCCAGGTTCTTGGTCATCATTTGCAGGCGATCTTTCAGGTAGAAGGCGATGTCGGCCCACCAGGCGATGCTGATGCCCGCCGGCAGGACCTTCTGGCGCTCCTCGACGAACTGTCTCACGGCCTCGGATGCGGCCAGCGCATCCTGCTCGCCGACACTCAGGATCCTGATCGCAACGGCCGGCTTGCCGTTGTGCTGGGCGTAGCGTTCGCGTTCGACGAATGCGTCCTGGATGTCGGCGATGTCCTTGAGCAGAATGCGCGAGCCGTCCGGGTTGGTGCGAATGACGATATCGGCAAAATCGCGGCCGATGTACGCCTGGCCCATGGTGCGCAGCAGGATGTCGCCGCCGGCCGCCTCGATGCGGCCGCCCGGGAGGTCCATGGACGAGCGGCGAACCGCCTGGGCGACTTCGGCCAGCGTCAGGTTGTACTCGCGGAGCGTTTCCTCGCGCACCTCGATGGCGATTTCGTACGGACGGTCGCCGACCACTTCGGCACGCGTCACCGACGGCAGCTGGGTGATCTCGTCGCGCATCTGCCGCGCCACTTCCTTGAGCGTGCGCTCCGGCACGTCGCCGAACACGCTGACCCAGAGCACTTCCTGGGTAAACGTGCTGCGGTTGTAGGTCGGTCGCTCGGTTTCTGCCGGAAAGGTGGGGATGGAGTCGACCCGGATCTTGACGTTGTCGAGCACTTCGATGACGTCGTATTCGGGCTCGACCTCCACCGTGACCGTGCCGGACCCCTCGCGCGCCGTGGCGATGATCTCGCGTATGCCCTCGAGATCCTGGATGGCCTCCTCGATCTTGATCAGCACGCCTTCCTCGACGTCCTTGGGCGTCGC
>CAYYZR010000044.1:0-16687 GCA_964476005.1 uncultured Halomonas sp. | reverse complement strand
TGCACGCCGAGGAGCTGGAACACAAGCATTTCGACCGCAAGCTGGCCGAGGAAGAAGTCTGGATTCGCCAGGGCATCAAGGCCCGCCGCACCCGCAACGAGGGACGCGTGCGCGCGCTGGAGGCGATGCGCCGCGAGCGGGCCCAGCGGCGCGAGCAGGCCGGCCAGGTGCGGATGGCGGTCAGCGATGCCGGGCAATCCGGGAAAAAGGTCATCGAGGCCGAGGATGTCTCGTTCAGCTACGATGGCGATTCCATCGTGCGGGATTTTTCGACCACGATCTTCCGCGGCGACCGGATCGGCTTGATCGGCCCCAACGGCAGCGGCAAGTCGACGCTGCTGAAGCTGCTGCTGGGCCGGCTGGAGCCGGATTCGGGCGAGGTCAAGCTCGGGACCCGGCTGGAGGTCGTCTATTTCGACCAGCACCGATCGATACTCCGCGACGACTGGACCGCAGCCGAAAACGTCGGCGAAGGGCGCGATTTCGTCACCATAGCCGGCAAGCAGAAGCACGTGATCGGCTACCTGGCCGATTTCCTGTTCACGCCCGACCGGGCCCGCGCGCCGATTGCCAAGTTCTCGGGCGGCGAGCGCAACCGGTTGCTGCTGGCCAAGTTGTTCGCGCAACCTTCGAACCTGCTGGTCATGGACGAGCCCACCAACGACCTCGATGCCGAGACGCTGGAATTGCTCGAATCATTGCTGGCCGACTACCCGGGCACGCTGCTGCTGGTCAGCCACGATCGCGACTTCCTCGACAACGTGATTACCGCCTCCTTCGTCATGGAAGGCGATGGCCGGGTGGGCGAGTACGTGGGCGGCTACAGCGACTGGAAGCGCCAGGCGCAGAACGCCGAAGCGCGCAGCGACAGGTTGCACCTCGAAAAGAAGAAAGCGGATGCCGTCGCCGGGGGCGAAAAGCCGCGCCCCGAAAAGCCGAAGAAGCTCAGCTACAAGCTTGCCCGGGAGCTGGAGCAATTGCCGGCGATGGTCGAAGCGCTGGAAGCGCGCATGGCCGAGCTGAGCGCGACATTGAACGATCCGGCCTTCTACCGCCAGGGGCCGGAAGAGATCGAGCGGGTCAATGCCGAAGTGGCATCGACCCAGGCCGAAATCGATGCCGCCTACGCGCGCTGGGACGAACTGGAAAGCAACTGAAATCAGCTACTGGTGCCCATGCCGAGCAGCAGGGCGACGCCGGCGGCATAGAGCACCAGCAGCACCACGCTTTCGACGCCGACGCCGGCCGGGCCCTCCTTTTCGCGCCGGATCAGTCCCAGTAGCAGCACTGCCGACATCAGCAGCGTCAGCGCAGCCCAGAATGCCACCGAGTTCGGCATCGCGTGGTAGATCGATCCTTCCCGGTACGCGATGTCGGATGCGGCGGTGAAAAGCGTGTCGAACGCGTTGCCGCCTATGATGCCGCCGACCGCCAGGGTCAGCGCGCCGCGACGGACGGCCGCGATCGACGTCACCAGTTCCGGCAGCGACGTGGCCGTGGCGGTGAACAGCACGCCGACCGCGGTAAAGCTGAGCCATGTGCTCTGGGCGATATTCGAAGCGGCGTGTTCCATGGTGTAGCCGGCCGTGCCCAGCACCACCATCAGCAGCACGAACCGGATCGCAAGCGGCACCAGCGCCGGGACCTTGTCCAGGTCTTCCGGTTCATCCTCGCGCGTCTCCATCGTCCGTCTGGGCAGCCACATTGGCTGATCATGGGCGGTTCTGATCATCCGCAGCCCGTAGCCGTAGACCCCGAGCATGATCGGGGTAATCGGATGAATGCCCCACAGCGTGATGTCGGGCAGCGTCGGCGCGATCAGGATCAGCGCCAGCAGCGCGATCAGCAGCCCGTTCTGCATCAGGTTCTCGGCCGAGGCCGCGGCGTGCTCCAGGTTGGCTCTGCGGTAGGCGAAATCCGCAATGGCCAGCGCCGCGAACTGGACCGCGATGCCGCCCAGCGCGTTGCCCAGCGCCAGGTCGGCGTTGTTGTTCCAGGCCGCGACGACCGACAACACCGATCCGCCCAGCGACGTCGACGCGCCCAGCAGGACTGCGCCTGCGAGCGCCTCGCCGATGCCGGTGCGATCGGCGAGCTGGTCGACCACGCCGGTAATCCATGTGCCGAATACGCCGATCGCCAGCGTGCAGCCCAGGAATACCAGGATGCTCTGGGAAAGCGTCCAGCTGGCCGGGTCCATCATGCTTCCTCCGGAGGCCGGGTTGGTTGAGGGGTGTGACTACGATACCGGGAACCGGGTACCGATGGCACGCAAGCGTGATCTTCCCCAAGGTCCAATGGCGTTTGCGCGAGTTTCCTGCTGCAATCGAATTCAATCCAGGAATTCCGGACTTTGACATGCTTCGAACTTTTTTGACGCTGGGTCTGCTGGTAACCACGGTCGCGGCGGCCGAACTGCCGCTTGTCGACAAGCGGATCTTCGAGACCCGGGACTTCAGGACGTTCGGCGGCGAGGTGATTCCCCAGGTGCGGGTGGGTTGGGAGGCCTACGGCGAACTCGACGAAGACCGGTCCAACGTGATCCTCGTGACCCATCACTTCTCCGGCACCTCGCACGCGGCTGGGCGGTATTCGCCCGACGATGCCGAGCCGGGCTACTGGGACGCGATCATCGGCCCGGGCAAGGCCATCGATACCGATCGGTTCTACGTGATATCGAGCGATACCCTGGTCAATGCCAACGTCCACGACGCGCGCGTGATCACGACCGGGCCGGCGAGCATCGATCCTCGCACGGGACGACCCTTCGGGCTGGATTTTCCGGTCGTGACCATCCGCGACTTCGTCGAGGTCCAGGCTCGACTGCTCGATTCGCTGGGCATCGAGAGGCTGCATGCGGTCATCGGCGCGTCCATGGGTTCAATGCAGGCGCTGGAATGGGCCGTGGCATACCCGGAGCGCGTCGAGCGCATGGTGTCGGTGATCGGTGCGGGCAGGATGCGACCCTGGGAGATCGCCGTGCTGGAGAGCTGGGCCTGGCCGATCCGGCTGGACCCGAACTGGAACGGTGGCGACTATTACGACGGTATCGCCCCGCTGGACGGCTTGACGGCCAGCATGGCCATGGTTACCCAGCAGGCGCTGCACCCGGATTTCTTCTCGGCCAGTTTCCCCGCCCATGCGAACATCTCGCCGGGCGTGCTCGATTCGGTGACCAACGGGTTCGAGGTCGTCGATTGGCTATGGCAGCGGGCGGGCGAAAGGGCCCGCACGATGGATGCCAACCACGTGCTCTACCTGGTGCGCGCCAGCCAGGCGTTCGTCGCCGGTCACGCCAACGACATGGCGGGCGCCATGGGCAAGGTGCAGGCGAAATCGATGTTTCTGCCGGCCGCCGGCGACCTGCTGTTGCGTCCGGAACTCGCGCGCGAGGCAAAGCGCGTGCTGGAATCCCGGGACAAGGCGGTCTCGCTGCACGAGATCGAAGGGCGTATGGGCCACCTCGACGGGCTGACCGCCATCCATGACCAGGCCGATCGCCTGGCAAGATTCCTGGAGCCTGAAAGCTGAATCAAGACGCTGCGCGAGGGAACGCCCGGACGAATTCGACCGGGCGATTCTCGTGCCGTCTTCCGATTAGCGCGTGACCGGCATCAACGTCAGTTCGACCCGCCGATTCTGTGCGCGACCCAGGGCGGTGTTGTTGGTGGCGACCGGGTACTGTTCGCCATAGCCGAAGGATTCGACGCGCACCGGCGCCACACCCCGGTTGACGATATAGCGGGCGACGGCTTCGGCGCGGCGCTTTGACAACTCGTGGTTGTATTCGGCGCTGCCGGTCGAATCGGTATGGCCGTCGACGATCAGCACGGTCTGGTCGAACTCCTCGACGACCAGCGCGACCGAGTCCAGCACCTCGAAGAACTGCGGCTTCAGGCCGGCCGAATCGATATCGAAGGTGACGTCGCCGGGCATGTTCAGAATGATTTCGTCGCCGCGTCGAGTCACGCTGACGCCGGTGCCGCGCAGCTGTTCGCGCAACGCCGCTTCCTGGCGATCCATGTAGTTGCCGACAGCGGCGCCCGCCAGCGCGCCGACGCCGGCGCCGATGGCCGCGCGCTTGAGCCGGTCGCCGCCGGAAACCGCGCCGATCACGGCGCCGATGCCGGCGCCGATGCCCGCCCCGGCGCCCGTGCGCGAGGTGCGTGGCTCACCGGTCCATGGATCGGTACTCGTAGCACACGCCGACAGAAGCGCTGCCAGCATCAGAGCGAGGGATGTTCTTGCTGCGATTCCTGTTCGTTGAGTCATGACTGACCTCCATTGGGCCTTCGAGCTCGAATTTCGCGCGTTGGACGATGATCTGCAACAGGCGCTGAATGCGGCCTGAATCGATTCTGCTCAGGCGACCAGGTCCTGGTAGTCGGGATGGCGCTTGATCCAGGCGGCAACGTAGGGGCAGCGTGGAATGACTTTCCATTCGTGGGCGCGGCTGTAATCGAGCGCGTACCGCGTAAGCGCCCCGGCAATGCCCTTGCCCTCGACCGGCGGGGGGACGTATACGCGGTTCATCGAAATCACCGCGTCCCTGAACGTGTAATCGAGCTGGCAACGATGCCCATCCACTTCGGTCTGGAAACGCTGGTCATCGGGGTTGTGCACGATTTCGTATTCCATGATTTCTCCTTGCCGGAATTGGCCGGTGGACTCAGGCTACCTGAGGTAGCGGGTGCGGATGGTCGCCGGAATGTCGTTCAGGCCGCGCAGCACCGGCCCGGCGTCGTCGGTCTCCACGTCCATGACCACGTAGCCGACGTCGGGCATGGTCTGCAGGTACTGGGCTGCGATGTTGATGCCGGCCTCTGAAAACACGTTGTTTATCGCCTGCAGTACGCCGGGTTCGTTCTTGTGGATATGCATGATGCGCCGCGCCGTGGCGTGATCGGGCAGGGTCACCTCAGGAAAGTTGACCGCCCCGGCGGTCGAGCCGTTGTCCGAATAAAGGGCCAGCTTGGTCGCAACGTCGATCGCGATGTTTTGCTGGGCCTCGAAGGTCGATCCGCCGATGTGCGGGGTGAGCAGTACGTTGTCGAACTCGCGCAGCTCTGAAATGAATTCCTCGTCCTTCGATGCCGGTTCTGACGGAAAGACGTCGATCGCGGCGCCGCCGAGCTTGCCGGCTTCGATTGCGCTGGCCAGCGCCGGTATCGAGACGACCTTGCCGCGCGATGCGTTGATCAGGTGCGCGCTTTCCTTCATGCGCGCGATCTGCGCGGCGTCGATCATGCCGCGGGTGTCCTCGGTATCGGGAACGTGAAGCGAAACCACGTCGGACTTGTCCAGCACTTCATTCATGCTGTCGACCGGCTCGGCATTGCCCAGCGGCAGCTTGCGGACGATGTCGTAGTAGACCACGCGCATGCCCAGGCCTTCGGCAAGAATCCCGAGCTGCGAGCCGATGTGCCCGTAGCCGACGATGCCCAGCGTCTTCCCACGTACTTCGAACGACCCTCTGGCCGTCTTCTGCCAGCCGCCCCGGTGCGCCGCGGCGTTCTTGGCCGGGATGCCGCGCATCAGCATCACGATTTCGGCCAGCACCAGTTCGGCCACCGATCGGGTGTTAGCATAAGGGGCGTTGAATACCGGTATGCCCAGGTGCCGGGCAGTGGCCAGATCGACCTGGTCGGTGCCGATGCAGAAGCATCCGACCGCCGTCAGCTTGCCGGCTTTTTCGAGCATCGATGCGGTCAACCGGGTGCGCGAACGGATTCCGAGAAAGTGGCAGTCGCCGATCTTTTCGGCAAGCTGGTCCTGCGGCAACGCTGAAGGCACGCTTTCGACCTGATTGTAGCCTGCCTTGCGAAAACTCTCGACGGCGCTGTCCTGGATGCCTTCGAGAAGAAGAATCTTGATTTTTTCCTTGGCGAGCGAATAATTTCGCTGGTTCATGGGTTGTTGATTCTTTTCGTGGGAGTCCTAATGATAGTCGAGCCGAAACCGGCGGTATTCAACAGCTGATTCGAAATTGATGGAGAGCAATGAGCGATTTTCCCGATATTGAACGACTCACCGACGACGAATCGCTGGCGCATTACGGCCGCGACTGGACCCGATTCTGGACGCCCGCGCCGCAAGCCATCGCGTTCCCACGCTCGACCGACGACGTGGTGAAACTCGTCCAGTGGGCTCGGTCGGCAAAGGCTTCACTCGTGCCATCGGGCGGCCGTACCGGACTTTCCGGTGGTGCAGTCGCGCCCGGAGGCGAGGTGGTCGTGTCGTTCGATAAGATGCGCGCGATCAAGGCGCTGGATGAAGTCGAGCCGTCGGTCACGGTAGAGGCTGGTGCCACGATCGGCGAGGTTCAGCGCCACGCCGCCGAAAACGATTTGTACTACCCGGTCGACTGGGCCGCGGCCGAATCGTCGCAGGCCGGCGGTTCGGTGGCAACCAACGCCGGCGGGATAAGGGTGTTGCGCTACGGCATGACGCGCGACTGGGTGCGGGGACTGACCGTTGTGACCGGCACCGGTGAGGTGCTGGAACTCAACCGCGGGCTGGTCAAGAACAACGCCGGGCTGGACCTGCGCCACCTGATGATCGGCAGCGAAGGCACGCTGGGAATGATCACCGAGGTGACTTTCGGCCTGATCGATCCGCCGTCGCAGCGCTCGGTGCTGCTGCTGGCCTTTCCCGGGCTCGACGCCATCATGCCGGCATTCCGGGCGCTGCGCGCCGGCCTTGAGCTTTCGGCATTCGAGTTTTTCGATACCGCCAGCGTCGAATACGTCGCGAAGGCATCGGATACGCAATTTCCGCTTGAAACTCAGGTGCCGTTCTACGCCGTGGTCGAATTCGACGATCCCGATGCCGGCCGCCAGGAAGCGGCGCTGGAAGTCTTCGAGAAGCTGGCCGAAGACGGCCATGTGGTCGACGGGCTGATCAGCCAGAGCCAGGCTCAGGCCGAAGAACTCTGGCATTGGCGCGAGGCGATCAGCGAGGCGATCGCGGCGTCGACGCCTTACAAGAACGATCTTTCGGTGCGGATCTCCGCGGTGCCCGAATTCCTCGCGGCGCTGGAGGCACTGGTCGGCGCGCGCTATCCGGATTTCCAGGTCGTCTGGTTCGGCCACATCGGCGACGGCAACCTGCACATGAACGTGCTCAAGCCCGACGACTGGTCGATCGACGATTTTCGCGCGGCTTGCGACAAGCTCAGCCCCGAGGTCTTCGAACTGGTCGGGCGATACCGCGGCAGCCTTTCGGCCGAGCACGGCGTGGGGCTGCTCAAGCGCGATTACCTGCACCTGATCAAGTCGGCCGGTGAAATCGAATTGATGCGCGCCGTCAAGCGGGCGTTCGATCCCGACGGCGTGCTCAATCCAGGCAAGTTGTTCAAGGAATGAGAATGAAGGCGTCCATTTGCGCCACGCGGCTACAATCCGGGATTTGCCGAAGAACTCGCCCATGAACCGTTGCATCCGTCCGGCGCTGCTCGTCTGCGGAGCGGCGCTATGCCTCTCGACAGGATCCGTGGCCGATACGCCGACCGAAGCCGCGATTCCCGACCCGGTGCGCGCCTGGGAAGTGCGCGACCTGGCGCCGTTGGAAGACTGGCTGGCGGTGGCGACGGGCGATGTCGGGGCACATGACGATAACGCGAGCGGCAAGCACGTGCCCCTGCTGCGCGCGCAGGCCTGGCTGGCCAGGCGCGAAGGCGAGGCCGAGCGCGCGCTGACGCTGATCGATCGCGCAATCGAAATGGCCCCGGACCGGCCCGACCTGCGGGTGGATCGGGCCGCGTTCCGTTCCGACCGAATCGAGGATTCAGGACCGTTTACGTCGCTGCGGATTGCCAGAGATGTGCGCCGGGACCTGGAGCACGCGCTTGCGGTGGCGCCCGAGCATGCAGACGCGCTGGCTGCACTGACCGCGTTTCATCTGCGTGCACCGGGCATCGCGGGAGGTGACAGGGACGAGGCGGCCGCGCTGCTGGCACGGCTGGGCGAACTTGCCCCGTCGCGCCGGACGTTCCGGGAAGCGATCGAGCTTGCCGAAGCCGAACGCCTGACCGACGCGGTCGACCGGATTGCCCTGGCCCTGTCGCAGGCAGATCGCGCCAGGCCGAACTGGCGGGTCCGGCTGGGCGACTGGCTGCACCGGGTGGGTCGCAACGACGAGGCGCTCGAGGCTTACCGACAAGCGCTTATGGAGGCCCCGCAACATGCCGGGGCGATGTACGCGCTCGGCCGCACCTCAGCCGAATCGGGGCTCGCAGCGGAGGCCGGCATCGACGCACTCGAGCGTTTTCTGGCGCAGCCGCGATGGCCGCTGGACCCCGAACCCAAGCTTGCCTGGTGGCAACTGGGCCGGATTCACGCGGGTGCCGGTTGCGTCGAACAGGCGGAGGCGGCATTTCGCCGCGCCATGGCGCTGGATCCGGGCTGGCGTGACCCCCGTCGATCACTTGAGCGACTCGACAGGGTCGAAACCCGGAAATGCGTCGTCGAGGCCCGACAGGTGCAAGCATCTGCACCATCGCCTGCAGATCCGGGAACCGTTGAATAGCGACGGCGTACACTAGGCGATTGCCGCGACTCAAGAGCCGCACGATCCGAGGCATTTGCGACTGAAGCGCGCGCTGCGTAGCGTTGGTCAGAGAATCCCTTGCCGGGCTCGACCAAGCCGCTACGCGGAAGTGTCGGGGGCGGCTTCGAGCACCATGATCAGAAGCTTGGCCTGGGCCACGAGGCGGTCGCGGTCGTCGCCGATCCTGATTTGCCACAGGTGCGTCGAGCGACCGAGATGGACGGCTTCGGCGCGCGCCTTGATCTGTCCGCCGGTGATGCTTCGAACGTGATTGACGGTCAGGTCAAGCCCCACCGGCCGGCGGCCCGTGCCGGCCAGTGCCAGCCCGGAGGCAGCGCTGGCGACGCTTTCGGCCAGCGTCGCGGTTGCCCCGCCGTGCAGGATTCCCATCGGCTGATGGTGACGGGAATCCACCGGCATGACGGCTTCCAGGAAGCCCTCGCCGGCATCGGTATATCGGATACCCAGCGTCTCCATCAGCGTGCCCGGCAAGAGGCCGTTTACGTGTTCGAGTGCGCGTTGTCTGTCCATGCTGCTTCGATTGCCAGTCATTCGCTCAGTCGTCGCGCTCGCCTTGATTTCGATTCTGTTCGACCAGCTGCTGCTGAACCTGGGGCGGTACGGCCTCGTAGTGTGAAAGTTCGACCACGAAGCGTCCCTCGCCGCCGGTCATGCTCTTGAGTTCGGTCGGGAATTCGCTGATCGCCGAAAGCGGCACTGCGGCGGTGACCTGGGTCAGGCCACCCTTGACGCTGTCGGTTCCCTGGATGCGGGCGCGCTTGGATGCCAGAAGTCCTGTCACGTCGCCCATCACGTTGTCGGCAACCGTCACCTCCACGTTGACGATGGGCTCCAGGATCTGCGGGCCGGCGTGATCGATGGCGTCGAGCAACGCCTTGCGCCCGGCGATGACGAAGGCAATTTCCTTCGAGTCGACGCTGTGATGCTTGCCGTCGTAGACCGTGACTTCCAGATCCTGCAGCGGGAATCCGGCGACCGCGCCTTCCTCCAGCACTTGCCTTACCCCTTTCTCGACGGCCGGAATCAGGCTGGTTGGAATGACGCCGCCGACAACCTCGCTCTTGAAATTGAAGCCTTCGCCACGGCCCAGCGGCCTGATCCGCAGAAACACTTCGCCGAACTGGCCGGCGCCGCCGGTCTGTTTCTTGTGGCGACAGTGACCCTCTGCCGGACGCGTGATGGTTTCCCGGTAGGCAATGCGCGGTGAACGCGTTTCGACCTCGACGCCGAAGCGTTGCTGCATGCGCTCGAGCAATATCCGCAGATGCATCTCGCCGAGGCCGCGAATCACGGTTTCATTGAGTTCCTGGTTGTGCTCGACCTGGAAGCACGGATCTTCCTGGGCGATTTTTTCCAGCGTGCCGGCAAGCTTCTGCTCCTGCCCGTGCGTCTTGGGTTCGATCGCCAGGCCAAACATGGGCTGCGGGAAATCGATCGGTTTGAGGTAGTAGTGATCCTCATCGTGGTTGTCATGCAGGATGGCGTCGTAGTGGATCTCGTCAACCTTGCCCAGCGCGCAGATGTCGCCGGGAAGACCCTGGTCGGTCTCCACGTGATCGCCGCCCTGGATTCGATACAGGTGCGCCACCTTGATCGGCTTTCGCGCATCGCCGACATAAAGCTGCATGCCGGGCTTGATCGTGCCCTGAAAGATGCGGAAGATCGCCAGCTTCCCGGCGTAAGGATCGTTGACGATCTTGAACACATGGGCCAGAACATGCCCGTCGGGATCGGGCGATGCCGTGACCTTTTCCTCCTCGCTTCCGGCGCGAAACCGCGGCGGGTTGCCTTCTGCCGGGCTCGGCAGCAGTTTCTCGATGAACCTGAGCAGTTCGCCACAGCCTGCGCCGGTACTCGCGGAGGTAAAGCAGATCGGTACCAGATGGCCTTCGCGCAGCGCTTTTTCGAACGCATCGTGGAGTTCGTCGGCGGAGATCTTGTCGCCATCCAGGTACTTGGCCATCAGGTCTTCGTCGACCTCGATCACCTGATCCAGGATTTCGGAGTGGGCATCTGCAAGCGAAAAGATGTCGGTTTCACCGTCCTCGTGGAAAAAGCAGTCGCGCACGGTGGTGAAATTCTCGGCCGGCAGGTTGACCGGCAGGCATTCCGGGCCGAACTCCTCGCGAATCTCGCGTACCAAGGCTTCCAGATCGATATCATCGGCGTCGATCCGGTTGATGATCATCATCCGGCACAGTCGGCGCTGGCGTGCCCTTCGCATCAGGCGGCGGGTGGACATTTCGATTCCCGCAGCGGCGTTGACCACGATGGCGGCGGTTTCTACCGCGCTCATGGCCGAAAGCGTCTGGCCACGGAAGTCCGGATCGCCTGCCGTGTCGATAAGTTGAACCCTTGCCTGGCCCGCATCGAAATGCATGATCGCACTGTCAAGGGAGTGCTGGTACTGTTTCTCCAACGGATCGAAATCCGCCATCGTGTCACCGCGCTCGATGGTCCCCGGTTCGCCCTTGGCGCCGGATCGAACGAGCAAGTGTTCCGAAAGCAGCGTCTTTCCGCTGCCGGAGTGGCCCAGCAGGGCAATATTTCGCATTCTGGAGACTTCGGAGCTGGACATGAGCGACACCCTCTAATTTGAATTTTTGTCGGTTCAGTCTGCCATCCTAATCCAGTTCGATATTTGCGACAACGCAACTCATCCCGAACAATCCGGGATGCGCTCGAGCTTGCCGGCGTCGAGCAAACGGTTCAGCACTGATTCAGCCCCGCGGCAGTATTCTTGGTTCGGGCTCAAAGACATCGTCGGCATCGCCGAAGGAGAAACCAGGATGAAGAATGCACTCAAGGGTTTGCTGACAAGTGGTCTGTTCGCGTCGGCTGCGGCGTTTGCGCAGCCGGCGACGGTTCACTACGTGTATGCCCCCGTGCTTGATCACGAGCCGGTTTATGTCACCGAGCAGGTGCCCGTGGAGCGCGAGGTGTGCTGGCAGGAACGAGGCTACCGTGAGCCGCGCGGAAACTCTGCGACGGGCACCATTGCCGGTGCCATTATCGGCGGTGTGATCGGCAACCAGTTCGGCGGAGGTTCGGGCAGGAAGGCCCTGACGGCGGCCGGTGCGGCGCTTGGCGCCTCGATCGGTCACGATGCCTCAAGACAGCATCGCCGGCACGGTGGTCGTGCTGTCAGCTACGAGCGCTGCGAGATCCAGGTCGACTATGAAGCTCGCACTTACATGTCGGGTTACAGGGTGCGCTACGAATATAACGGCGAAGTCTTCGAAACTCGTACCCGGTCGGAACCCGACGATGTGATTCGTCTGGAAATCTCGGCCAGGCCAGCGGGCTGATCGGAGGTCGGAAGCGGGGTGGGGGTGGAGCTGGAGTGCCCCCGCTTTTGTAGACACCGCGGTTAAGCATTCATGCCTGCATGCACGCTTTCGTAGCGCTCCGGCTGCAAGTTGCCTGCACGAGTATGGCGCCGGAGCGGCCTGCTGCGAAAACCATCCAGCGAACCAGCCAACGAACCATCAGCTTCGCGATCCGCGATAATCCGGACCATGGAATACGCCGAGAAACTGCTGACGGCCCTCGCATTGCCACCGGCCGGTCCCATCCTGCTGGCCCTGATTGGACTGTGGCTGGCCTGGCGCGACTGGCGATTCGGCAAGACGATTGTGCTGCTGGCGCTGGGCGCCCTCTGGCTTCTGTCTACGCCCGCGGTGTCCGACGCGCTTCGGTACAGCCTTGAGCGCCGCTTTCCGCCATTGGCGATGCAAGAGGTGCCCACCGGCGATGTGATCGTGGCCCTGGGCGGCGGCATGCAGCCGCCGACATCGCGCAATCCCTATCCCGACCTGGGTTCGGGCGCCGACCGCTACTGGCACGCCTGGCGGCTGTGGCGGGCCGGCAAGGCGCCCGAGATCGTGGTATCGGGCGGCGCGCTGCCGTGGCGCGACACGCGCGCCACCGAGGCCGATGCGGCGGTCCGGTTTCTCGCCGACCTGGGCATGCCCGCCAATCGCGTACTGCTCGAGTCGGCCAGCCTGGATACCCGCCAGAACGCACAGATGACCGAGGCGATATTGCGAACCAGAGGCGCGCGCAAAGTGCTGCTGGTGACCTCGGCGCTGCACATGCGCCGGGCGCTGGCTCTCTTCGATATCCCGGGCATCGAAGTGGTGCCGGTAGCCACCGACCACGAAGTCGCCGCCGAACCACCCGGCCTGATCCGCTGGCTGCCCGACACCGGCGCGCTGGACGGCTCGCGCCGGGCGCTCAAGGAGTATCTCGGCTACTGGGTCGATCGTTAAGTGTTGGCAGAGCTTGCGCGCGCAGAGTCTGCAACCCCGTAACCGGGCCCGCTGTCGCCGAGCGAACAGAATGGTGCGTTTCGCTGCGCTCAAGACACCCTGCAAAATCGCTAAAGCCCGCGTAGGGTGTGTTGAGCGCAGCGAAACGCACCGTCAAGCCTTGTCAAGGCAGCACGAATCGGAAAGCACTGATTGCAATAGAAACAGGTGGTTGATTTGTTCGATAAGAGACCGCAGTGGCGCGGATGAAGATCCGGGCGCTGGCCTTTAGGGCGCTTTGCTTACGAGGACTGAAATGCAAACCACAGATTACGCAGATCGGCGCAGTTGAGTAGCCCGAGTAAGGCCGCACCCGGGGAAAGCGAAATTCGTCGGGATTTTCGTCTGGGCGGCAATGCGTCTGCCCTGGAGGGGCCAGATGAATCCGGATCGATAGCGCCGTTCCTGGATTACATGTTTTTGAACTTTGCCATCGTCGCGGTTTCCCAAAAACAGGCATTCCGGTTCGACTCGCGTTGGTTTTCCTGACTTCCGGTATCGGAAAAAATGTTGCCTTTGGAATTCGTGGGGATATGCAATGATCAGATCGACTGGACTTATTTCTGTGACCGCTGCGTTCGTTTTTACGCTTGTCTCGACCGTGACCGCAGGCGACCTGCAGGCAACCGAGCAGTCGCCCGATCTCGATGATGATCAGCGGTTCACTAGGCTCACTGCTCCGGTCGATGGGCAGCTAGGCCCTACCGAAAGGGGCAGGATCCAGGTCGAACGGTTCAAGACGCTTTGGAGCGATCACGACTACGGCGCGGGGCTGGACGATGCACCGGATGCGGCGATTCTGTTGCGCCTGCGAGCGGCCAGTACGGCCGCATTCTACGAGCCGGCCGACTGGGTTCTGGAACGTTACCGCGCGGCGCTCGACGACGCGAGCGGGCGCGGGATCGCCGCGCGCGAGCACGTCAGCGACCTTTTCGATGCCTATCTCGCCGCGTCGCGCCACGATCAGGCCAGAGCGCTCATCGGGAGCTATCCCGATCTTGTTCTGCCCGAGGTCCCGGAAGTCGTATCGCCGGGCCCGGCGCCGTCGGGCAATGTCCGAATTCTTTGGCGCGTCGCCGACGACCCGCCCCGACTAGAGGGGTTCCACGTCAAACTCGATGCACCCCGGCTGCTGATCGTGTCGTCGCCGAACTGCGGCTTCTGCCGTATGGCCGCGCGTGTGCTGCCCGCCGACGAGATGCTCGGCCCGCTGATGCGCGAGCACGCGACCTGGCTGGTGGCGAAGTCGTTGAACGATACCTATCCGCGGATGTTGCGCTTGAATCGGGAATATCCGGAATCACCGCACTATTTCGTCGACGATCCGGCCGATTGGCCAATGGCCGAATTCAAGTCCACGCCGCGGTTCCACTTTGTCCATAAGGGCGAGATCGTGGAAACGCTGGCCGGCTGGCGCGGCGGGTCCGAGGCATTGTGGGCCATCGCGCGCGGATTCGAGTCGATCGGCCTGCTCGATGCCGAGTCGCTGCCGGAAGACGTATTTGCCTACGCCGACGAACGGACCGCGGCCCATCGCTGCCCGACCCGTGATCGGGCGATGGAACTGATCGTCGAAGCCACCCCGATCATGAACCGAGAAGACCTCGACGCGCACCTGGAGAAAATCCGCGCCGGCGGCGATTCGCCGCTGCTCGCACTTTCGGTCGAGGCGCGAAAGCGCCTGGTCGCCAGCGCCAGGTTCGGCAACTATGGCGCCCTGGGCTTTCGAATCGATGACGTGCGTGCGCAGCTTGAGCCACCGCAAATTCACGCCATAGCGTCGCTTTTCGGTCTGCAGCACACTTATTCCGGCATGCTCTTCCCGACCGGACTGCTCAGCGCGGAGGACAAGAACCTCAAGGCCATGCTGGAGTGCACGGGCAAGTACGAGCAGACCGACGACTCGGCTTGATCGCTTTCACGGAGCGTCGATTGCGAAGGGTCATCCCGCAACGGCCGGGATGTCGGCGGGGGATTTAGAGCTGCGAGCATGTTCCAGAGTGAGGATTCGGCGGGCATCGATCGCTGAGGGCCTCGCCACGCGTCGAACTGAAGCGAGCGATGCCCGCCGAATCCGGGGCGGGAGCCTCGAATCGGAAGCTCGTTCGGGCACGCCTCACCCGCCAGCATTCGGGCGGAGCGCAGATTGCGCCTATTCAAGCAGCGTGACGGCTTGAAGTCATCGCTTGTCGGTCGCTCGGCTTCAGCGCGATGCTTCCGATCTTTCCAGCGTCCAGTAGGCAAGCCCGTCGCGTGACCGGCTGCGGGTGTGGGAGCGCTGGTCCGGTGGCTTGCCGAGCGTCAGCAACTCGACCAGGTCGGCGGCGACCAAAGGGTGGTAGAAGAAATACTCGTGGCCGGTAGGGTGGTAGCGGCCCGCGCTCGACACATCCACGGTCTGCATGCCTTCGATCACGGTCAGGTGCTCGCCGGCCTGGCCGAGTCTCGGATGCCCGTGCAGCGTTTGCGAAAACAGCAGCGGCGTGTCGTTCGTCGAGGCGTAGAGCGTGACACGCTCGCTCATCGTGCGGACGAGATTGAACTGTTGCCTGAAGGCGGCGGAATCGTAGTCCGGCGCCAGCAGGACCAGGTCGTCGACGATCGCTTGTTGCTCGCCTTCGAGCTGGAGCCAGGCGAGCGCGAACAGCACGCCGCGGGTACCCAGCGAATGGGCGACGACGCTAAGCCGCTCGGATCCGACCCGATCCCGAAGCCTTTGCAGCAGCTCGGCAAGCGCCGGAACGCTCCACTCCATGTCGACCTGGTCGGCGACATAGTCGGCCGGGTTGGCATCCGATGGCCAGCTGAACATGACAAGCGTGGCTTGATCGGCGAGCATGCGTTGGAGTGCGACACCCATGCGGCAGGTTTTTTCGAAGCCATAGGCGTAACCGTGCACGAAGAGCACGACCGGCCCGGATGCATCGGCCTCTATCGCGTCGTCGAAAGTGTCGGCGTCGATCATTTCGACCGATTCGATACTCTGGAAGTCGGTGGGCACGAAAAAATCCACGCGTCCGGCGACGTCGTCGGACATCGGAATGGGTCGGTACCCGACGGCGCAGCGCAGATGGTGCAGTTCGCCGCGGCGGCCATCGAAGCGGTTGGCGGGATCCGAATCTTCGGTGAACTGGCGGTTGGTCACGATCAGCACGTCGCCGATTTCCGCCGGGGGCTTGCTCGAGTGGTACCCGGCGAAAGCCATCCAGCCGGCGACCGCCGTCAGGACCGTCACCGCCGCGGCGAGCAGCCACTTCGACCACCGTTTCATCAGATCAGGATTCCGGCCCAGGCCGCATTGAGCAGGCTGACGATGGTGCCGCCGAGAATCGCCTTCAGGCCCAGTTGCGCCAGTTCCGGGCGACGCTCGGGCGCCAGGCTGCCGATGCCGCCGATCTGGATCGCGATCGACGAAAAGTTGGCGAAGCCGCACAGCGCGTAGGTGGAAATAAGCACCGCGCGGTCGGACAGCTGGTCCTGGATGTCGGTCAGTGCGACGTACGCGACGAACTCGTTGGCCACGACCTTCTGGCCGATCAGCCCGCCAACGGTCACGGCTTCGTCCAGAGGTACGCCGACGATGAAGGCCAGCGGCGCACAGATCCAGCCCAGGATCAGCGCCAGCTCGATCGGCTGGCCGGCCAGCGCTTCCAGCCCGGTGATCTCGCCCAGCCAGCCCAGCGGCCAGTTGATCAGCGCGATCAGGGCCAGAAACGCCAGCAGCATGGCACCGACGTTCAATGCCAGCTTCAGGCCCTCGGAGGCGCCGCCGGCGGCGGCCTCGATCAGGTTGGTGTGCTCGCGCTTGA
>CAYYZR010000043.1:0-16904 GCA_964476005.1 uncultured Halomonas sp. | reverse complement strand
TTATTGTGCCCGGCCTTCGGGCTGCCCTATCGGCTGCGGCGCCCCGATGCGGCGCGTCTGCGCGTTTTAGCTCGGTCGCGCGTCCTCGACGTAGCGCTGCTACGCCTGCGGGGCGCTCGGTCGCAAAAACACCCAGCCACACCACCTCGGAACCCCTCGCTGCGATACGGCAGCCCGAACGCCGGGCAGTTTTTGACCGTCGACCCGGCTGCGGCGGGCGCCAATATCGGCGCCTGAGAACACCTCGCTTCGCGACGGCGATCCAAGCGGCGGGTTTATGCCCGTCCGGGGCGTTTACTGCGGCGGCCCAAGGCAGCGGGGTTGCAGCTAACCGAACGCTTCGACAGGCCAATCTCTTGAGGCAATTGCGGCCAAATGCCCCCGAATTGTGTTGCTTTTCGTAGGAGGCGTCTCTGGCGCCGACCGGTCAAGGCTACTTCCCGAATTTTTTCGCGGCCTGGAGACCGCTCCTACGAGTCGAGCCGGCTGAGAATGCAAGCACATGAGGGTGGGGGCTAAGAAAAAGGGAAATGCACACAGTTCGGTCAACGGAAAAATCGATTCGGAGCGTCGCGAGCGCGCCGTGACGGGTGGCGCGCGGAGCGCAGCAACCGCAGTGGACATACGAGTCCATGAGGATTGCAAGCACCGCACGACGCCCGTCACGGGGCGCGCAGCAGCTCTGAATCGATTTTTCTACGAGTGGTGGGGGCGGGAGAGATACGCCTTGCTCTGCATCTCAACCAACCGCGAAACCGTGCGCTCGAACGGCCCGGCCAGCCGCTTGCCGGCATAGATCTGCTCGATCGGGGCCTCGGCCGAGGCAATCAGCTTGACGGCGCGGTCGTAGCATTCGTCGACCAGGTGCACGAATCTGCGCGCGGCGTTGTTGCTGTCGTCGTCCAGCGCCGGGATATTGCTGACGATCAGCGTGGAAAATCGCCAGGTCAACTCGATATAGTCGCCCGCCGAGCGCGGCCCGTCGCACAGGTGCGAAAAATCGGCCCACAACAGCGAACCGGAACGCTTGCGGATCGGCAGTTCACGGCCGCGCACGACGAGATGCCCCTCGACCGCGGGCTGATCCGGGCTGAGGGCGTCGAATTCCTCGGCCAGGCGCCGGTCGGTCTCCGGGCCGGCCGGCACATACCAGGTCGGGTGCCGCTCGAGTTCGCGCAGCCGGAAATCCTCGGCCGCGTCCAGCTCGATCACCCGGCAGTTGCGCTTGATGTTCTCGATCGCCGGGACGAAGCGCTGGCGCTGCAGCCCACCTGCGTACAAGGCATCCGGTGCCTGGTTGCTGGTGGCCACCAGCGTGAGCCCACGCCGGAACCACTGGGCCGAAAGCTCGCCCAGCAGCATTGCGTCGGCAATGTCCTCGACGTGAAACTCGTCGAAGCAAAGCACCCGCGCGCGTTTTCGCAGCTCGGCCGCGAGGTCGGACAGCGGATTGCTGCGATTGCCGAGTTGCTTGAGCCCGGCGTGCACGTCGTCCATGAAGCGATGAAAATGCTTGCGCTCGACGCCGATTTCGGCAGTCTGCAGCGACTGCACGAACAGATCCATCAACAGCGTCTTGCCGCGCCCGACGCCACCGTGGATGTAGACCCCTTTGACAGGCCGCGGACGCCGAAACCAGCCGCCGGAGTGCTTCAGCAGCGCGTCGTGACAGCCTTGCAGCGCCTGGGCCACGTGCACCTGACTGGAATCGAATTTCAGCTTGCCGGCATCGACCAGCGCCTCGTAGCGCTCCGCCGGCCCGGCAAGGTTGGAAGAACTCAGGTCAGTCATCCCAAACGCCTTCGAAGAATCCCTTTGTTACCGGTCACTGATGGGGCTAAAACCCAATGCTGCAACGTTATGAATCGGCACTTTGCAGGAGCCTGCTTGCAGGCGAACAAACACGGGGTTCCGCTGCCATTCGCCTGCAAGCAGGCTCCTGCAAAAGCTTGTCAAGTCAACTGAATGGGGGCTAACCCGCCGAAAACGTAGCGAGCGGGTGCCGGAAGGTGGCCGCCGCACGCCGTCAGGCGCACGCGCAGTAGTTTTGCGGCGGTTCGCCCGGAGCATTCATGGCCCGAACGTCGCGAGACGGTCCCAGGTCCTGCACCCGGACCGGTTCGCGACCGAGCGCACCGGAGGCGTACTTGCCAGTACGGTGAGGATGCGCGACCGATCGAAACGGTGCGGCTGCGGGGCCTGGGGCCGTCGCAGCAGGTTGGGCCATGAATGATCCGGGCTCAGGGCAAATGGTTTTGTACGGCATTCTTCATCAATCCGCGCAGATCCATCAGGCGGCGATGGAAGAAGTGGCCGCTGCCCTCCATCACCACCAGCTCGGGTTTCCTGTCGAGCTTTTCGACCCACTCGAACACCGCCTTGGGCGAAACCACTTCGTCTTCGTCCCCCTGTACCACCAGCCAGGGACAGTTTGGCGAGACCAGGTCCTCAACGCCGTAGCGCTCCACCGGCGGAGCGATGGTAATCAGCATCCGAACGGGGAGATCCTGGGCTGCACGCAGCGAAATCCAGGCGCCGAAGGAGAAGCCACCCAGCCACAGATCGTCGTCGGGGCGAGTGGCGCGCACCCATTCGACCACCGCCAGAAGATCGTCGAGCTCGCCGTTGCCGTCGTCGAATTTGCCTTCGCTTTCGCCGGTTCCGCGGAAATTGAAGCGCACGGTGGCCAGTCCGGATTCGCGCAGCGCACGCTCCATGATGGTGACCACCTTGTTGCGCATGGTGCCGCCGTGCTGCGGATGCGGGTGGCACAGCACGGCAGTTGCCGGGCGCGCCACGTCGGATTCGGGCACATCGGCCATGCACTCCAGGCGTCCGGCAGGCCCGCTGAGCAGGAATTCGGTCTGCTCGGACGGGAACGCTTCGGGGTCGATCGGCTTTTGCTCGCTCATTTCAACCATTCAACCAGTTTCGGACCGGCATGATAACCCAACGAGACAGGCCGCAATTCCTGCTACTGTCGAGGCTTCGAACGCGCCAAGATCAGACTGGAAAATCTGCATGAATCACCTCGCCCACGTCGTGCTGGCAGGTCCCGACCCCGACGACCGCCTGGGCGCCTTCCTGGGCGACCACGTCAAGGGCATCGAGGCTGTCGAGGCGCTGCCGCCCGGCCTGGCGCGCGGCGTTCGCCTGCATCGCAAGATCGATAGCTGGTCCGATCATCACCCGGCAGTCGTCGATCTTCGGGCCAGCAGCGGACCGGAATGGCGTCGCTACAGCGGGGTGATCCTGGACGTGCTGTTCGACGCGATGCTGGTGCGCCACTGGGAAACCTGGCAGGACGTTGCGCTGGACGATTTCGCCCGCGGGATCGACCGCCTGCTGGCCGAACGCAGAAACGAAATTCCGACCAGGCTGGTGCGGTTCGCCGACTGGGCCGCGCGCGCAAATCTCTGGACCCGCTACGACGATCGCGAAATGCTGGAGCAGATATTCACTGGACTGAGCCGCCGTCACGGCAGACCCAGCCCGCTGAAGGATGGAACGATGCTGCTGGACCGCATGGAGCCGGAGATTGAGCGGACCTTCGAAGCGCTGTTCCCGTGGCTGCGGCGGCGTGCCGCGGCATTCCGTCAAGATCCCCGGTAATTGCCCGGGTCAGGCGCCGATCATTCCTCGATCTGCGCCAGCATGTATTCGACCGAGGCGCGCACCTGCTCATCGGTCAGATCCGAACGCCCGCCCTTGGCCGGCATGGCGCCGATACCGTCGATGGCGTGCTGGACCAGCGTGTCCTCGCCCTGCGGCAGGCGATCGGTCCATTGCGCCGCGACCAGCTGCGGTGCGCCCGCGGCACCCGACATGTGGCAGGCCTGGCAGACGTTGTTGTAGATCATTTCGCCGTCGGTGCTGCCGTCGAACGCGACCTGCTGCGCCTGTGACGCGGCAGATTCCTCGGCCGCGGCCTGCGCGGCGGCGCGACCGGTGTCGCCGGCGTAGACGCCGAACACCGGCTCGATGCGGTCGACCTTGGCCACGTCCTGCATCGGATTGTCGCTGCCGGCAAGCTGGTCATTCATGTTGATCGCGAAAAATATGATCAGCACGGCAAAAATCGCCAGCCCGACGATGATCAGGCTGAAGCGCTTCATGAAAACTTTGTCGTCTTGCTCGCTCACGCTTGGGTTCCTTGAATCCGTTGCGACCTGCAGACAGGCCATGCTCGAAACAGGCGCGAATTATACCGTAGCCGTCACGCCTACCGGACAACCCGGAATTCAACCAACACAGCGGCGCCAGCGACCGTCCGGTATCGAAAATCGACCGCCCGTCCGGGATAGCTGGATTTTTTCATCCAACGGGCTATGCTCTGCTCATCGCAATCCATTTCAGGTACGTGGATGACAGAGACAACCCGACATTCGCCAGGAATCCCGCCGACCGACCGCCGTGCCGGCCAGTCGGGCTTTACCGTGATGGAACTCCTGCTCGCCATTGCCGTGCTCGCTATCGTCACCACGCTCGCCGTGCCGGCATTCACGCAGTTCATCGCGAACAACCGGCTTGCGGCCGAGGCGAACGAGATGGTCGCATCGTTCCAGTTCGCGCGCTCCGAGGCGCTCAAGCGCGGCGTGCCGGTGCAGGTGTGCCCGAGCACCGACGGCAACGCTTGCGGCGGCGGCTGGAGCGATGGCTGGATTGCAGTCGCAGATCCAGGGGATGATCAGGAAGTGCTTCGCGTGTGGACTGCTCCGGGCGATGACTTCCAGTTTACGCCGGCCAACGGAACCGTCGGATTCGAACCAGACGGTTTCGCCACCGGCGCGGCGCTTCAGTTCGACCTCCAGCTCGCCGGGGCCACCGATGGCAACGAGCGCCGCATATTCGTTGAGCGCACCGGCCGCGTGGCTAGCTGTCGTTTTGGCGAAACCGGATGTCCAGGCTAAGTGTCAACAAACATGAGACTCACTATGAATTTTTCAAACTCAAGCCCGGTTTCCTGTTCCCGTGTTCCTGGTCACCGATTCCAGCGCGGCGTGACCCTGATCGAAATTCTGATCACCTTGCTTGTACTGGCCGTCGGCCTGCTTGGTTTGGCCGCGCTGCAGGGTTTTTCGCTGCAGGCGGGGCAGGTTTCATACCACCGAACGCAGGCCACCAATATCGGCTACGAGGTCGCGGATTTCGCCCGCGCCAACCGCTCTGTAGCGAGCGAGGCCTTCCTCGAGACGCTTGGCAACCAACTCGCCCAGGCGCGGCTGCCCTCGGGAAGCGCAGCAGTCGATCTCGACACCACGACCGATGAACTGACGGTCACCGTGACCTGGCTGGACAACCGCGAGGCGGAAGCCGAGACCGCCGGCGAGGGCAGCGCGTCGTTCGAATTCAGCACCCGAATCTGAGGAAGCATTCATGCGTCTGGAACAAGCAACCCAATTCCCGAGGCCCCCGTCGGTCAGCCGGCGCAGTGCTGGTTTCAGCCTGGTCGAACTGATGGTCGCGATCACGCTCGGCCTTCTGCTCACGGCCGGCATGGTACAGCTGTTCAGCAGCACCAAGGTCACGTTCAGGACCAACGATGCGCTGGCGCGGGTCCAGGAAAACGGGCGTTTCACCCTCGAGATGCTCAAGCGCGAACTGCGCGAGGCCGGCACCAATGGCTTCTGTGCAGCGCAACTCGAGGTCCGGAGTCATCTGGACTCGGCCGATACACTCGACGAAATCTTCGATGCCGGCCGGCTGATCATCGGCTGGAATTATGCCGGCACCTCCAGCGGCAATGACTTCACCGTGCCGGAGGATTTAACGCCCCCCGCGGGTACCGGCTCGTGGTCGGGCACCGATATCGGGGCGTTGCCCGGCGCGCTTGCCGGGCAAGTCGTACCGGGTTCCGATGTGCTGATCGTGAGAAGACAACAGCCCATTCCCGGCGTCACGGCCTCGAACACCAACAACAGCGCGATCGATCTGAACACCAATCACGGACTGGAAGACAATCCGGTCGTCATGATTACCGACTGCGCGACCGGCGCCGACCTGTTTCAAGTCACCAACAACGAGAATGCAACCGCTTTCAATCTGGGTGCCGGCGCCGGCGGCGCGACGCCCGGCAACAATACCGGCGGGTGTGGCGGCGGGCTTTGCTGGAGTACGACTTATGACGACAGCATGCAGGCGTTCGAGATCGTCGTGAACGCCTATTACATCGGCCTTTCCGCCCGCGGCGAACCCGCACTGTTCGAGGTCGACCTGTCGCGCGACCAAGCTGATGTCCAGCCGCAGGAACTCGTCGGCGGTGTGGAAAGCATGCAGATTCAGTACGGCTTCAGCCGCAATCCGCCGGCCGGCGACGGCCAGCACGTCGACGACTGGCTGAGCGCCGACCAGATTCCCGCCGACGGCTGGGCCCAGGTGATCGCGATGCGGCTGGGTTTTATCGTGCGTTCCGACGAAAACGCCGACGGTAGCCCCGTCGAGCAGACCTTCGACCTGTCCGACGTCAACGTCGGCACCCAGGGAGATGGCCGAATGCGCCACGCATTCTCGACGACCATTGCACTGCGAAACCGACTTGTCGTGCTTTGAGGACCAACAGATGACGAATGAACTCATTAGATTCAAGCCCTCTTCGGCACGCGCCATTGCGAACCGACCGGTGTCGAAGCAGCGCGGCGCGGCACTGTTCATCAGCCTGATGTTCCTGATCCTGTTGACGCTGATCGGGCTCAGCGCGGCCAATGTGGGCATTCTGCAGGAACGCATGGCCGGCAACGTGCGCGAATCCAACATTGCGTTCCAGAGGGCCGAGGCCGCGTTGCGCGGCATCGAACGCCGAGTGCAGGACGTCACGCTGGGCGGCGGCGGCGGACTGAACGTGATCCCGGACTGGAACGATTTCCAGACCGATTTCGGCATCTCCCGGGGCGATTGTTCGCTGGCCGTGGTCGAGCAGGGCGACGACTACGACACACTGGACTGGACGCCGTCGCCGGACGTGCCGGCCAGCGGCAACCTGCCGCAACCGGACTACGTCATCGTCGAACTCAGCGGCGGCGTATCGGGCGGGCAGATCGTCGGCTCGGCCTGCCGGCCGCTGCAGTCGCAGGATTCCGGCAAGCCCGGCGCCGATGCCGTGTTCTACATGATCATGGCGCGTGCACGCGGGCCTGCCGACACTGCCGACACGGTCGTTCAATCGATCTACTTCTGGCCCATCTGATTTCTGGAATTCATGCCCGGCCACAATGCCGGGAAGACCAATTTTGCTGTCGCACCCGTTCGGAATCTGGAGTAAGCGATGAAACGTATTGAGAAGTTATCCCTGGCACTGATCGTCGGCCTGTTTGGCTTCACCGCCGGCGCGCCGGCACAGGCGCAACTGAATCTGTCGCAAAGCCCGCTGTTCCTGATCACGCCGGTTCAGCCCTCGCTGATCATGGCGGTGGACGATTCGGGCTCGATGGATGGCGAGGTCATCTTTCCGACCAACGATGGCGCGCTCTGGTGGAATACCGACCGCGAAAGCTTCTCCGAATTCAGCGGCGACCTGAATTTCAATACCGCAGGCGGCGCCAACGGGACCTGGAAAAAATACGTCTATCTTTTTCCCAACGGGCACGATGGATCCGGCGGGCATCTCAGACGCTACGATGACGGCAACAACGACCATTTCGCGATACCACCGACGCTAAATTACGCTTATGCCCGCTCCCCGGCTTACAACGCGATCTACTTCGACCCCAGCCAGGAGTATCCGCCGTTCCCGGAGGAGGGCAGCGATACTTTTGGCGATTCCGATCCGACGGACGCAAAGGTGGATCCGCCTCGCGGCGACAGCACGCTTGATTTGACCGTCCCGCTCCTGGATACCAGAGACAACTGGGTGTTCAAGATGTATCGCGGCATGGTGATCCCGGCCGGCACCACAATCAGCCCTGCCGACGGCGATCGCTGTGATCTCAAGGCCCAGGACGGCGACGGCGCCGGCCCCACCGACACCATCGGTTACGCGGAAGGCACCGAGCTTCTCGAAAATGCGATCGTCGATGAAGACGACTGCGAAATGGCGATTTCGTACTTGCCGGCGACCTTCTGGCTGCCCGACTCGGCGGATCCACCCGAGGGTTTCAAAGGCACTGCGATACTTGGGGGCCGGGCGCCTAACAACAACGAATCGTTGCTGGGCTATGAAATCACGCCTGACAACTTCGACAACTATGCCGAGATGATTCAGAAGTTCGCCAACTGGTTTTCGTATTACCGCAAGCGCTCGCTGCTCACGCGCGCGGCGCTGGGACGGTCGTTCGAAGACGTCGACTTCCTGCGAACCGGCGTTTTCACGATCAACAATCTGAACAATGTCTCGATGCTCAACATGAGCGCCGACGCCGACCGGACGAGCTTCTACGACTGGCACTACCAGCTCAGAGGCGTCGGCGGCACGCCCAACAAGCAGGCAGTCAATCATCTCGGCAACCAGTTCAGGCGCACCAATGCCACCGGCGGCGCGCCGATCCTGGAAGCCTGTCAGCGAAATTTCGGCATGCTGGTCACCGACGGCTTTTCCAACCCGGCCACGATCAGCGGCATCGGCAACGAAGACGGCGACCTGCCCGCGCCGCTGGGCGATTCGACCAGCGGCACCATGGCCGATCTCGCCTATACCTTCTATCGCGACAATCTCAGACCGGATCTCGAGGCTGATCGCGTGCCCACCCCGTCGGCGTGCAACCAGGCCAACCCGCCCCTGGATATCGATTGCGAAGACGACCCGCACATGAATCTCTTTGCCATCAGCCTGGGGGCGAAGGGCATCGAGTTCGGCGTCAACGAGGCGGCCACCGAGGACCCGTTTGCAAACCCGCCGTCGTGGCCCACGACGTTTCCGCAGCGCCATCCCAGCGCGGTCGACGACCTCTGGCATGCAACGCTCAATACCCGGGGCGAGATGTTTTCGGCGACGAATCCACAGGAACTGGTCGACGCACTCACCGGCGTGCTGACCGAAATTGCCTCCCGCATCGAGCCGGTCGGCGTTTCGGCAACGTCGACCCGTCTGGACGAGGACACCCAGTTTTTCGAATCCGAACTCGACTCGACCACCTGGTCGGGCAATCTCAGGGCAATCGACGCGAATCAAAATGTAGAAAACTGGAGTGCCGAAGATAATTTGCCCGCTTACGGCTCAAGGACGATCACGACCAGCATCGGGGGTTCAAGCGAAAGCTTCACGACCAGTGCGGCGGTGCGTACCGCAGTTTTCGGCGACACCGCCGTCGATCTGATCGAAGTTGCGCGGCAGAACCGGGTCATCGAATATCTGCGCGGCGATCAGAGCAACGAGATGCAGAACGGCGGTCCATTCCGCGATCGCGAGGGTTTGATCGGCGACATCGCGAATTCCCGGCCCACGTTCGTCGGTCCGGTCAACGAGGGCTGGGCGCGGCTGGATGCGGGTTATCTCGATTACATCGATCCCGAAAAGCCAGGTGGAAAGAAGGATCTGAACATGGTGCTTGTGGGCGCCAACGACGGCATGCTGCACGCCTTCGATTCGGACAGCGGCGTCGAGAAATTCGCCTATATCCCGTCCATGGTCCACGAAAACCTGGCGCAGCTTGCCGACCCGGACTACGTTCACCGCTTTTACGTCGACGGCCAGATCGGCGTGGGCGACTACCAACCCGGTGGCGGCGGCTGGAGTACCGTCGCGGTCGCAGGCCTCGGCGCAGGCGGCAAGGGCGTATTTGCCGTTGACCTGCAAAGCAAGGAAGTTCTTTGGGAAATCACCGAGGACGACCTTGATGTGGGCGACGACATCGGCCACGTGTTCGGCAAGCCGGTGATCACACATACCGGAGAAAATGACTGGGTTGCCATTTTCGGCAACGGCTACAACAGCGTCAATGGCCGCGCCGGACTCATCGTTGTCGATATCAATTCGGGTGAGGCGTACCCCATGATTCCCACCAACACCGATACCGACAACGGCCTGTCGGAAGTCGCCGTATTCATGAATCCGGTCGAACGCGTCAACGTGCTGCGTGCCTACGCCGGCGACCTCAAGGGCAATATGTGGCGCTTCGATTTTGACGGCGGCACCGTCCCGGAATCGGAATTCGGCTCCAATCCGCTGATTCAGGTCGACGATAACCGGCCGATCACTTCGGGACCGACGCTGGCGGCCTTGCCGAGCGGCGGCATCATGGTGTACTTCGGCAGCGGCAAGCTGCTCGAAACCGCCGACCGCGTCGGGGTCGCGACCGAATTCGACCGCTTCTGGGCGGTCCGCGACCGCAACAGCAGCTTCAACAATACCAACGGTCTGGCCCAGGCGACGATGACGTCCGAGGCCGGCGGCAACCGCGCCATCGAAGGCGTCGACGACGCCGCTGACGGTTGGTTCCTGAACCTGGGCATCGGCAACAACGAGACCGGCGAACGCGTACTGGCCAAGCCGGTGGTCTCGTTCGGCAGGCTGATCTTCACGACGTTCGAACCCGACGACGACCCCTGCGCGCCGGGTGGACTCCGGCGTATTTACCTGTTGAACGCGATCAATGCCAGCGGGCAGTTCGACAGCCAGTGCGCCAACTGCGGCGTAATCGAAGTGGGCCTGGGCGCGCCCATCGATCCGGCAGTCATTATTCGACCGCCGGCAACATCCGATCGCGCGGACGACGACGACTCACCATTCAACCCGGGTGGGCAGGACGGGACGCTGCCCGATGGCACCACCGTAGGGTCTGTCACGCGCTGGTGCTCCACGCTGCTGATACAGGTGGCGGGAGAGGGGCAGGTCCCGATCGGCAACATCTGCGACGGCCGACAGGTCTGGCGACAGGCGCGGTAGGTATAGCCGGGACCTTGAAGTCCGAAAAGGGCTGCCGCGATCGGCGGCAGCCGCTTTCAACCACCGAGGGCAAAAAATGAAACAGCAATCAGCTACCGCAACCACCAAGGGCTTCACCTTGATTGAATTGATGATTGCGATCGCCATCCTGGCGATCATCCTCGGCATCGCGATTCCGAGCTACACACAGTGGGTGCTTGAATCAGGGCGGACCGAGGCCAAGACCGAGCTATATGGCGCCGCCCAGGCGCTGGAACGCTGCTATACGCGGTTCAGCGCGTACGATGCAGATGGCTGCGAGGATGTGCGGGACGGCATCGACGGCAGGCGTTCGGACAACGACAAGTTCGAACTGTCGCTCGATGCGGTCGACGCGACCACTTTCACCTTGACCGCAACCCCGCTCGGCGGGCAGACGAAGGATACCGATTGCCCAAGTTTCGCGCTGGATGAGACGGGCCAGCGCCAGGTCGATGGCGGAACGGAAGCGGCCGATATCGAAGAGTGCTGGTAGAAGCACGGTTTACGCTTTACGGAAAAACACTGAACCATCCCGGCTGGCGCTCGGGAGATAGCGAAAGTGTCGCCGCCGCTTGAGCGCTATCGCATTTCGGCGTAGGCTGAAAGCCTGTTCCGCGGGCATTCTCGCATTTTGAACCCAGACGCCCCCAAATCTCCCGCCGATCTTCCCGATTTCTGCCAACCTCGCGCCGTGTTCATCCTCGTGCTGCTCGGCCTGTTGCTGGCGCTGTTGCTGGCGCTGGCCGCGCGCCCCGATTTCTCGGATTTCTGGGATGCGCTCGGCCTGACCGCATTGATGGTGGAAAGCATCGTTCTGGCGTCCTGCCTGTTGTTGTGTGCATGTCGCAGCTTTCTCGTTCGCCTGCCGGCCGCCGCCGCATTCACGACGATATTCCTGGTCATTCAGCTCCTCGTCGTCGGCTTCTCCTGGCTGGCCGGCCGTTACTTTCTTCCTTACGACAGTCTCGACCCGGCCCATGCCGCGTGGATTCTGCGTAATCTGCTGATCTCGCTTGTGGCCTCGCTGGTGTTTGTCCGCTACCTGATCCTGCACCGGCAATGGCAGATGCAGGTTCGAGCCGAAGCCGGGGCTCGCCTGGATGCACTGCAAGCTCGCATTCGTCCGCATTTCCTGTTCAACACGCTCAACACCATTGCCAGCCTGGTCAGGACGCGCCCGGACGACGCCGAACAGGCAGTGCTGGACCTGGCCGACTTGCTTCGCACCGGGTTGAAACCCGATGCAACGCACACGCTGGGCGAAGAACTGGAGCTGGTGCGAGGCTATCTCAGAATCGAGGCCCAGCGCCTCGGCTCGCGGCTTCGGATCGACTGGCAGATCGCCGACTCGCTTCCGCTGGGCCAGACCGTCCCCGCGCTTCTGATTCAGCCACTGGTCGAGAACGCCGTCGTGCACGGCATTGCCCGGTTGCCCGAAGGCGGCCAGCTAAAGATCGCCGGCGGATCCGAAAACGGCCGGCGCTGGATGATCCAGGTGGAAAACCCGAGACCCGGCAATGGCGAAAGCGCACATGCCGATATCAACAGCAACCGGATGGCCCTGGACAACATTCGCCAGCGACTCGAACTTGCCTATGGGGACCTTGCCGACCTGGAGACGAAGTCGAGCGCCGACGGCTTCACCGCCCTGCTTCGCGCACCGATGACGGCCGGGGACGGATGAGCATTGTCGCCAGGCTTGGCGCCCCGAGCTACCGTGAAACGGCTTCTTCCGCTTTGGCCGGCGAATCGCTGTCGACAATCTCATCGGCAATCTCGTCCGGATGCATTTCCAGCGCCGCCGGCGATGTGGCGAATTGCGGCACGTAATCGCCCTGGTCTTCGAGCGGTACCGATTCGCTCACGGCCATGCGATAGCGGGCGAACACCGCCGGAATCAGCGCGCTTGCGGCGACGAACATCATCAGTGTTTCAGGGCCGAGACGCTGCATCAGGATACCGGCCAGAATGGGACCGATGATGGCGCCGACGGCCCACAACAGCTGCAGCGTCGACGTCACCTCAAGCACGTGCGAGCGATCCAGGTGATCGATGGTGTGGGCCGCGGCCAGCGAGTACATGCTGAATGCGAAGGAACCATAGGCGAATCCGCCGAGCATGACCCAGACGAATCCATGGCCCACCGCGACGGCCGCGGCCAGCGCGCCCACCGAGGCCAGCGCGCACGCCCATGCCAGCACTTTTCGCCGCTCGTGACTATCCGAGAACCGGCCCACCGGCCACAACATCACGATGCCGCCGAGGATGGTCAGGCTCATGAACATCGCGATGCCGCCCTTGTCCAGTCCGATCGCGCTGGCGAACACCGGCCCCAGGCCCCAGAACGCACCCGAACCCAGCCCGGCGAAGATGCAGGCAACCACGCCCAGCGGCGAAATCGAATACAGCTTGCGCAGCCCCAGCCGGCCGGCCTCCACGATGGCCGGCTCCTTGACCTCGGTCATGGCCACCGGCACCAGGCCCAGCGACAGCAGCACCGAGGCCAGCGCGAACAGTTCGAGGTTGTCGGCCTGGCCCGCCATCAGCAGCACCTGGCCGACGCCGAGCCCGATCAGTGTGGTGGTCATGTAAGCCGAAAAGACGCTGCCACGCTCCTCGTTGCTGGCGCGCTCGTTGAGCCAGGACTCGATCGCGATGTAAAGCCCGACGACGCAGACGCCGGAAGCCAGGCGCAGCACGAACCAGAGCATCGGGGTGACGTAGAGTCCGTGCAGCAAAGTGGCGATCGAGGCCAGCGACGCCAGCGTGGCGAATACCCGGATATGACCGACCTGGCGGATCAGGCGGGGAATCCAGAGGGTGCCGATCACGAAACCGCCGAAGTAGCCCGACATTACCAGGCCGAGCACGGTCGGTGAAAAACCCTCCAGCTGGCCGCGCACGCCCAGCAAAGTACCCAACAGGCCGATGCCGGAAAGAATGATCGCGACCCCGATCAGCAGGGTAAACACCGAAGCGATTGCGTGCATTTAAATTCGGGTTCGTAAGCGTCAGCCTCGTAGACTATCATCGCAGTCGCACGATTCGGCTTGTTGTTGTTCTTCGATCGAGGTCTGCACGACACGGATACCCACATACCCCAGATGGAATTCAGACTAACCACCAGAATATTCTCCGGCCCGGCAGGCCCGTGGCTGCGGCTGATGCGTTTCGACCGGCCGATCGGCATCGCGCTTCTGCTGTGGCCCACCTGGTGGGGCCTGTTCATGGCCGGCAACGGCAAGCCCAATCCCGGCAACTTCATCATTTTCACGCTCGGTGTCGTGGTCATGCGCGCGGCCGGCTGCGTGATCAACGATTACGCCGATCGCGAACTCGATCCTTACGTGGCGCGCACCGAGTCGCGCCCGCTGGCCGCCGGCGAACTGCGACCTGCCCAGGCGCTCGAGCTGTTCTTCGTACTGCTGGCGATTGCCTTCGGGCTGGTCCTGCTGACCAATCCCCTGACCGTGATGATGGCCCTCTTCGGCGCCCTGCTGGCCGGCACCTATCCGTTCTTCAAGCGCTTCACGCACCTGCCCCAGCTGGCGCTGGGCACCGCCTTCGCCTGGGCGATTCCGATGGCCTTCGCCGCCGAGACCGGCACGATTCCCGAACCGGCCTGGTGGCTGTTTGCGCTCAACATTATCTGGGTGCTGATCTACGACACCGAATACGCCATGGCCGACCGCGAGGACGATCTCAAGGTCGGGGTTCGCTCCAGCGCGATTCTGTTCGGGCGCATGGACGTGCCGATCATCGCGGGCCTGATGGGCGTGTTCGTGGCCGGCCTGGTGCTGTTCGGCCTGCGCTTCATGCCCCACCCCGCCTGGTTTGTCGGCGTGGTGATCGCGTTCGGGCTGCTGCAAAGACAGCTTTGGCGCATCCGGAACCGCGAGCCCGAGGCCTGCTTCAAGGCATTTCTAAGCAATCACTGGGTCGGCTTCACGCTGTTCGCCGGGCTACTGGCCAGCCTGCTGATGCACGGTTGAAAACCTGGCCCGGGCATGCTTGGTGGGTCACGGCTTTCGGCATTCTCAAGACGTTCCGCAGGGCGCGAATGTGATACCTTGAGGGTTCCATACGGCAGCGTATGGGCCGACCACAACGCGAGATCACGTCATGCCTTTCTACAAAGCCCCGCTGGAAGACTTCAAATTCCTGTATCACGAATTTCTGGACCTGGACGAATGCCGCGAATTGCCGTCCATGGCCGAGGCGAGTCCTGATGTGATCGATGCGGTGCTTGAAGAAGCCGCGCGTGTCAGCACCGAAGTGCTGCTTCCGTTGAACGAGGTCGGCGATCGCGAGGGCTGCACGTTCGACGCCGGCACGGTGACCACCCCCACGGGCTTCAAGGACGCCTACAGGGTCTACACCGAAGGTGGCTGGCCGGCACTGACCACCGATCCCGAATACGGCGGCCAGGGCCTGCCGAGCTTCGTCGGGCTGGGCCTGTCGGAAATGATCAACGCGGCCAACCCTTCTTTCGCCGCCTACCCGGGACTCACCCACGGCGCCTACGAGGTAATCCATCACCACGGCACCGACGCGCAGAAGCAGACTTTCCTCCCACCGATGATCGAAGGCCGCTGGACCGGCACCATGAACCTGACCGAGTCGCACTGCGGTACCGACCTGGGCATGATCCGCACGCGCGCCGAAAAACGCGACGACGGTCGTTACGACATATCGGGTACCAAGATCTGGATTTCGGCCGGCGAACACGACATGGCCGAAAACATCATTCACCTCGTCCTGGCCCGCACGCCCGACGCCCCGGCCGGCACGCGCGGCATCAGCCTGTTCATCGTGCCCAAGTTCCTGGTCAACGAGGACGGCTCGCTGGGCGAGCGCAACGGCGTGCGCTGCGGCGGCATCGACCACAAGATGGGCATGCAGGCTTCGGCCACCTGCGAAATGATCTACGAGAACGCCGTCGGCGAACTGGTGGCCGAAGAGAACCGCGGGCTGGCGGCCATGTTCACGATGATGAATGCCGCACGCCTGGTTACCGGGCTGCAGGGTCTGGGCATGGCGGCGGTCGCCCAGCAGAATGCCGCGGCCTACGCGCTGGAGCGGCTTCAGGGCCGTGCGCTGAACGGCGCGCGCGACCCGGACAAGCCGGCCGATCCGATCATTGTTCATCCGGACGTGCGCCGGATGCTGCTGATCGGCAAGGCCTCGGTCGAGGGCGCCCGAGCGCTGGGTCTTTACACCGGCGTGCAACTTGAACTGGAACAGCACCATCCGGACGCCGAAGTGCGCGCGCGCGCCGGGCACTGGGTGGCGCTGATGACGCCGATCATCAAGGCCTATTTCACCGATGTCGGTTCCGAAGTCGCCAACCTCGGCATGCAGGTCCACGGCGGTGCCGGCTACATCGTCGACACCGGGGTCGAGCAGTTCGTGCGCGACGTGCGGATCACCCAGATCTACGAAGGCACCAACGGCGTCCAGGCGCTGGACCTGGTCGGGCGCAAGTTGGTGGCCAATCAGGGCGAAACGCTGAAATCGTTCTTCACCCACGCCGAGAAACTGATCGCCGAAACCACCGAGCCCGAACTGGCCGAGTTCGTCACGCCGCTGACCGAAGCGCTGGGCCGACTGCAGCACGTCACCGGCTGGGTCTACCAGCAGATGGCGGCCGACCCGATGGAGGCGGGCGCGGCGTCCAGCGACTATCTCAGGATGTTCGCGCTGACCGCGATGGCTTTCATCTGGGCCCGGCAGGCCGCCGTGGCCCATCGCAAGCTGGTCACCGGCGAAGGCCGTGAGAAGTTCTACAGGGCCAAGCTCGACACCGCCCGGTTCTTCATGACCAGAATGCTGCCCGAGACCCTGGGCCTGGATGCCCGGATCCGCGCCGGCGCGGCGCCCATCATGGCGCCGGACGACGATATGGGCTAGCAGTCGGTTGAACCGGCGGTGCGTTTCGCTGCGCTCAACGCACCCTACAAAACCACTATTTCCCGCGTTGGGTGTCGTTGAGCGCAACGACGCGCACCAGTTCGCGTAGGGTGTGTCGAGCGCAGCGAAACGCACCGGAAATGCCGACCGGAGCCGT
>CAYYZR010000042.1:0-16985 GCA_964476005.1 uncultured Halomonas sp. | reverse complement strand
AAGGCTACGCAATACTCCAAGCGCTGATTTGGCGGTCTGGCGGCGTCTTTTTGCCGCTGGCTGCGTTTGGGCCGGCTACGGAATGCTCATGTACACAAAACGTACACTGCGCTTCCTTCGCCGACCCAAGCCTTTCCAGCGACGAAATCTCGCTCGCCAGATCCTGTAGACGGACCCGGTTGTCAATCAACTCGGCTCCACTACACAAAAACGATCTCATGGGGGATCGTCTAGTGGTAGGACTACGGACTCTGACTCCGTCAGCGGGGGTTCGAATCCCTCTCCCCCAGCCATAAAAAAGATCAGCCCGGCTCTGCCGGGCTTTTTTTATGGCTGGGGGAGAGGGATCGATGCGAAGCGCGCAGCGCACAGCGACCCGAGCGCAGCGAGGGCAAGCGCCAGGGGCGCGCAGTCCATCCTGGAACAGGCCGGCCCGCAGTTCTGACTAACCAGCACGCCCCGAGAACCCGTAAAAAGATCAGCCCGGCGTTTGCCGGGCTTTTTTTATTGGCTGGGGGAGAGGGATCGATGCGAAGCGCGCAGCGCATAGCTACCCGAGCAAAGCGAGGGCCAGCGCCAGGGGCGCGCAGTCCATCCTGGAACAGGCCGGCCCGCAGTTCTGACCGACCAGCACGCCCCGAGAACCCGTAAAAAGAACAGCCCGGCCTTGCCGGGCTTTTTTTATTGGCTGGGGGAGAGGGATCGATGCGAAGCGGCCCGGATGTCGGGTGCCCTCGGCACTGAATGGGCTTCAAAGACGGTTTCGCCCCGCGCTGCGCGCTTGCAGGCGACCTACTTTTCACAAGCGCCTGAAAAGTAGGCAAAAGTGCTTTTTACAGGCGGCAGAGGGTTGCGCTGCGGGTTGACGGGGATGGTGGTTAGGTGTTTGATTGCGGCTCCGGCTGGAGATCTTCTTGTCCGTCCGTCATGTTCGCCCTGGCTTGCGGGTGACGACAGGATTCCGGCTTCGATCCTTATCGGAGCGGGGTCGCCTCGATTGTGCTTGTACTGGGCTGCTGGAGGATGCTGAAGCGGGTTCCAGTTCGGGGTGGTGACGGCTGGTGGTGGCCTGGTTGCGGTCGATGTTCTTGCCCGGTGGCGGGCATGGTGACGCTTCCCGGAATGTCTTTTAGAAGCGGTCTCCAGGCCGCGATTCGTGCCAGATTCATCGGCGCAGGATGCGCCTCCCACAGAAAAATCGGCATTACCGGACACACAGCCAGAAGCAGAAAGCCTCCGGCGGCCGGTTGTAGGAGTTCAGGAGCCGATAGAGCTACCCAACCCACTCACCACCCGGAACTGGAACCCGCTTCAGCATCCACCGAAGATCACAACCACCTCGATCGAGTCGACCCCACTCCGATAACCATCGAAGCCGAAATGCCGTCGCCGCCCGCAGAGCACGCCGCACATGACGGACGGGCAAGAAGATCTCCAGCCAAATCCGAGATCAAACACCTAACCCCAGTCCGGCCAACCAGCAACGCAACTATCTGCCGCCTGTAAAGCGCATTTTTGGTTACTTTTTTTGCAACCGAAAAAAGTGACTCGCATCAGCCGGCGCAGCTGGCGGCGAAACGGCTTTTGAAGTGGAAGTGGAAGTGGAAAGTGCAGTCAAGCTGGAAGCTGGAACCGGGAGACTGAAATCGAAACCTTCCGCGTCACGGCAGCCTCCGGCCTGCATGCGCCGAGCGGCACAAAGCCGCTCACCGAATCAACATCGCATCCCCGTAACTAAAGAACCGATACCGCTCTTCCACTGCGTGCCGATATGCGGCGAGGATCCGCTCCCGGCTGGAGAATGCCGAAACCAGCATCATCAGCGTCGAGCCCGGCAGATGAAAGTTGGTGATCAGGGCATCGACAACCTGAAACCGGTAACCCGGGTAGATGAATATCCGACTGTCGCCGGTAAAAGGCTTGAGCTCACCTGCCGCCGCGGCGGTTTCCAGCGCGCGCACCGCAGTGGTGCCCACGGCGATGACCCGCTTGCCCGCCGCCCTGGTGTCATGGATTCGTTCGACCAGGGGCTGATCGACCCGGATCCACTCCGGATGCATGCGATGTTCCTCGACTTCTTCCACGCGCACCGGCTGAAATGTGCCGGCGCCAACGTGCAGCGTACAGAACGCCCGCTGGATGCCACGCTGCTCGAGTCGTGCGAACAACGCGTCGTCGAAATGCAGCCCGGCGGTCGGGGCAGCGACAGCGCCGGGCTCTTCGGCGTATACCGTCTGGTAACGATCGCGGTCCTCGGGAACATCCGGGCGCTGGATGTAAGGTGGCAACGGCATGTGACCGGCGCGCTCGAGTAACGCCAGCCAGTCGTCCGTTCCGGATTCCAGGCGCAGACGCCAGAATTCGTCCTGCCGACCTTCCACCCGGATATGAGCGCCGGTTTCCGACTCGATCAATGCCGATCCCGGCGCCGGCTTGCGATTGATGCCGATCTGCGCCAGCGCCGATCGTGAATCCAGAACGCGCTCGATCAGCAGCTCGGCCCTGCCGCCGGTTTCCTTCTTCGCATGCAAGCGCGCCGGGATGACGCGGGTGTTGTTGAATACCAGCAGATCGCCGGGATCGAGCAGTTCATCGAGCTCGGAGAAGCTTCGATCATCCAGGCCATCATGTTCCCGGCCCATGACCAGCAGGCGGCTGGCGCTGCGCTCGGGCAAAGGCGCCTGGGCGATCAACTCTTCGGGAAGATCGAACGTGAAATCGGAGACTTTCAATGAGGTTCGCCGGCGGCCGTCGGAAAGACCGATATTCTACGCAAGTCGGAGCTCGTGACGTTCAAGCCGCCCCGGCCCGCGATTCGCTCGCAAGGTGAGCACTCGAATCTGGCAACATGTCCAGATCGCATTCGCACTGGAAACAACGACAATGAAACCGGCACATTTTCGGCACCGTTTCGCCTTCCCCCGCCACGGCGATGGGCATGGCGAGAACGGCCAGAAAATCTACTTCTGCGGCAATTCCCTGGGGCTGATGCCAGACACGGCCCGCACGCGGGTTGAGCACGAGCTCGAACGCTGGGCCGATCTCGCCGTGGACGGACACTTCAGAGGCGATCCGGCCTGGCTCGGCTATCACCGCATGCTCGAAGACACACTCATGCGTCTGACCGGTGCGAAAGCAGGGGAAGTCGTGGCCATGGGCGCGTTGACGATGAATCTGCATCTGCTGATGACCAGCTTTTACCGTCCGAAAGGAGCCAGGCGCAAGATTCTCATCGAGAAAGGCGCTTTTCCGTCGGATCGCTACGCGGTGGAATCCCAGATCCTTTTGCACGGCCTGGACCCGGTCGACGACCTGGTTGAATTCGAGCCCGCTCGCGACGGGCTTATCGATGACGATGCGGTGGCGGAATTCATCGCCGCCCGCGCCGAAGAGCTGGCGCTGGTGATGTGGCCGGGCGTGCAGTACGCCACGGGTCAGCGCTTCGACATGGGCAAAATCTGCCGGGCCGCGCGCGACAACGGCGTTCCCGTCGGACTGGATCTGGCCCACGCCGTCGGCAACGTGCCGCTGGCGCTTCACGATTGGGGCGCGGATTTCGCCGCCTGGTGCAGCTACAAATATCTGAACGCAGGCCCGGGGGCGGTTGCCGGGCTGTTCGTGCATGAGCGGCATGCCGACTTTTCCGGTCCACGCCTGGCCGGCTGGTGGGGCCATGATGAATCGACCCGCTTCCTGATGGGCCCGGACTTCGAGCCGATTCGCGGCGCCGAGGGCTGGCAGATCTCGGGGGCGCCGGTACTGAACCTGGCCGCGCTGGCCGGGGCGCTCGATATCTATCGGGAAGCCGACATCGACAGTCTCCAGGATAGCGAGACTGATCTGGCCGAGCGCATCGCCGGGATCGTCGATGCCCTGCCGGGCGGTCCGCTGGAAATCGCCACACCGCTGGAAAAATCCCGCCGCGGTTGTCAGCTCTCGCTGCGCGTGCGGGCCGGCCGTCAGCAGGGCCGGGCGGCGTTCGAGGCCCTGCAGGCCGCCGGCGTGGTCGGGGACTGGCGCGAACCCGACATCATCCGGGTCGCCCCCAATCCGCTTTATAACTCGATCGAGGACGTCGACAGGTTCGGGGAAATACTGGAACGGTCGCTGGGGACCCGCTGAAGGTGGCGCCGGACCGCCCGACGCTGCTGGTATGGGGGCTGACGGGGTTGCTGCTCGCGGCGACTGCACTCGGGGCCTGGATGCTGTCGGGCGAGAACATCGATGGTCTGCTTGCCCTGATCGAGCGCCTCAAGTATCGGAGCGAATTCAGGCCGTTGTCCAGCGCCGCGGTATTCGCCGTGATCTTCGCCGTGACCACTGGCCTTACGCTGCCGACGGCAACACTACTCTGTCTTGCCGCAGGTTACCTGTTCGGCGTTGGCAGCGGCAGCCTCGTTTCCATGACCGGCGCCCTGGGCGGCGCGCTGATCACGTTCGTCGGAATTCGCTTCATCGCCGGCGAACGCGTGCGCAATTTTCTTCTTCGGGGGCGTACCCGGGGCCTGGTGCAGTTGCTGGAGCGGGACGCATTTTTCTATCTGCTGGCCTTGCGTGTGGTTCCGGTCGCACCGTTTTTTGCCATCAATGCCGCCGGAGCAATGATCCGGATTTCGGCCCGCCGCTTCGCGCTGGCCACGGCGCTCGGGCTGGCGCCACTGGTGCTTGTCTATGTCAGCGTAGGCGCCAGCCTGGGAACCTTGCTGGAAGCCGGGCGCGTCAACGGTCCGGAGGTCCTCCTGCGACCGCGCGTGCTGGTGCCGCTGCTCGCGCTGCTGCTGGTGCTGGTACTCGGGTTCCTGGCGCGCAGTGTCGTGCTTCGCCGGCGTCGCCGCAGGGGCGCACGTCAGGAGCAATAGAGTCCATGCTTTCGGATGTAGGCGAGGACCGTCGAGGGCAGCAGGAAGCGCGGGTTGCGGCCTTCCGCAATCTGCTGGCGGATATCGGTTGACGAAATCGCCAGCCGAGTCACGTTGACGTTGCACAGACAGCCGGCGGCGCGATCCATCAGCGATCCGGGGCAATCGACGAATCGATCCTTCAGGTGGTCGGCCAGCGCTTTGGAATAACCGGGCTCGGCGTCCGGCCGCGTCATCACCACCAGATGGGCCAGATCGAGCAGCGATTGCCATTCATGCCATTGATCGAGATGGTTGGCCGCGTCCTGCCCCAGACACAACATGATGGGCATATCGCCTGCCTCGTCCCGAATGCTGGCCAGCGTGTCGGCCATGTAGGACGGCCCGCCGCGTTGTACTTCGCGGTCGTCGACGGACAGGTCGGCGTGCGGCGCCAGCGCCAGTTCCAGCATTGCCATGCGATGGCGTGCCTCGGCCCAGGTGCCTTCCCGATGAGGCGGCTGACCTGCCGGGAGCAGACGGAAATCGCTCACGCCCAACTGTTCCGAGACTTCGGCCGCGGCGCGCAGGTGGCCGTAATGCACCGGATCGAAAGTGCCGCCGAAGACCGCTATGGCGCGCTTGATCATGCTCTGCCCGGCGCGCTTGCCAGGCCGGCGCACAACCGCTCGAGTTCCAGCCAGAATTCGCCTTGTACCTGGCCCTTGGAGAGCAGATCAAGGCGGCTGAGACGAGCGATCGCGGCCTCCAGTCTGCGCGGCCCGTTGCGACGGATGCAGGCCTCGATCGGCGGTTGCCGCGATTGCCAGACTTTGAGTTCGGCGAATACGCGCTGCGGCGACTCGCTGCGCGATCGGCGCGCCACGATCAGGGCAATCTCGAGCTCACGGCCCAGCGCCCACAGCACGGCCGGCTCCGGGCTGTCGGATTCGCGCAAGCCTCTGATGCAGCGTAGCGCCGCGCCGGCATGGCCGGTCATGACCAGTTCGGCCAGCCGGAACGCGTCGAACCGGGCGCTGTCGGCGACCGCCGCGCGCACTTCGTCGAGCTCGAGGCGACTCGCCGGAAACAACAGCGCCAGGCGATCGACCTCCTGCGCGGCCGCGAGCAGATTGCCCTCCAGCCGCTCGGCGAGAAAATCGCAGACATCGTTGTCGGCCTGAAGCCCCTTGCTGCGCAGTCGCTGCGCGATCCAGCGCGGCAGCTGGGCCGGTTTGATGCTCCACGCCGGCACGTACACGCCGGCCTTTTCGATCGCCTTGACCCAGGCCGATCGTTCCTGCTGCATGTCCCACTGGTCGCAGAGGATCAGCAGCACGTCCTCGTGCCGGTCGTCGATCCATTGTCGGATCGTCTTGCCCCCCTCCGCACCCGGCTTTCCGGTCGGCAACCGCAGCTCCACAAGCCGGCGGCTGGCAAACAGCGAGCCGGTCTCGGTCGACTGCCCCAGTTCGTCCCATTTGAAACGGCCGTCGACGGTCAAACGGATGCGTTCGTCTATCTGCTGCGCGCGACACGCCTTGCGCACCTCGTCGGCAGCTTCTTCGACGATCAGGCGCTCGGGACCGGCGATCAGATAAACGGGCGCGACCTGGCGCGACAATTGCTCCGGCAGGCGTTCGGCGTAAAGCTTCATGTCAAGCACCGCTCATGTGCGGCCAGAAGCTTCCAGCCGGCGAATCAGGGCCGCGGCCATACTGCGCCTGAGATCTTCGCGCAGCAGTTCCTCTTCGGTCGTCGCGCCCAGGATTTCCTGCTCGTCAAACTGGAAATCGCGTTCGAGTCGCAGCGATTCGGGCCCCAACAACACGTCTCCCGATGGACCGACGAGGCTGAACTGCAGGTCGAACACCAGTTCGAACTCCCGCACTCGTGCGTCGCCGGAAATGGTCAGCGCACGACGCGTAATCCGGTCGCGCGTGATACGAAGCTCGGCGACGCCCTCGCCCGGCCCTTCGGCAAGCGTGACGCCGTTACCGCGCAGCAACAGTTCCAGCTCCCGGACGAATGCGCTGCTCGAATCCGGGATATTGACCCAGGTGGTCGACATTTCTTCCGGCAGATTCGCCGCCCCTCTCAGCTGGAAACCGCAACCTGAAACCAGCGCAGACAGCAACAGCGCAATCATCATCAACGCCGGGAGCCGCGGCGCCTGTTTCGTACGGGGAAATGGCCGTGAGGCGGAGCGGACGGGCGTCTGCCGTTTCATGCGCTCACCACGATGTTCACCAGCTTGTCGGGTATCACTATGATCTTGCGTATCTCCTTGTCGGCGACGAATCGCGACACATTTTCTTCGGCCAGAGCCTGTTGCTGAAGCGCGTCCCGGCTGGTGCCGGGTGCGGCCTCGATACGGCCACGCACCTTGCCGTTGACCTGCACCACCACGGTGATCTTCTGCTGCACCAGCGCCGATTCATCGACCACCGGCCACGCAGCATCGAGAATATCACCATCGCGCCCCAGCGCCGTCCAGAGCGCCTGCGAGATATGCGGCGTGACCGGGGCAATCAGTCGAACCAGCGCCGTCCAGCCTTCCCGCGCAACGGCCAGGCTGGCCTGGTTTTCGACCTCGAATCGCGAAAGATGGTTGCTGCATTCCATGACCGCCGCAATCGCGGTATTGAACATGTAGCGGCGACCGAAATCGTCGCTGACCTTCCTGATTGTCTCGTGAATGCGACGCCGCATCTCGAGGGCGTCGTCACTGGCGCCATCGGTGGAAAATTGGCCGGAAGCGGCTGCTTCCAGATGATCGTGAACCTGCTGCCACAGCCGCTTGAGAAAGCGCCAGGCCCCCTCGACGCCAGCCTCGGACCATTGCAGACTTTGCTCCGGGGGTGCGGCGAACATCGAGAACAGCCGTACCGTGTCGGCACCGTACTGCGCCACCAAAGCGGCCGGGTCGACACCGTTGTTCTTGGATTTCGCCATCTTTTCGATGCCGCCGAACTGCACGGTCCGGCCATCCCCGACCAGGCGCGCCGCGACAATGCGCCCCTCTGCGTCGCGCTCGACGTCGACGTCGGACGGGTTGAACCACGTCTTGCGGCCGTTTTCGTCGTCGCGATACCAGGTTTCGGCCAGCACCATGCCCTGGGTCAGCAGGTTGGCAAAAGGCTCGCGCACCTTGACCAGGTCGAGCTCGTTCATCACTCGGGTCCAGAACCGCGCGTAGAGCAAATGAAGGATGGCGTGCTCGATGCCGCCGATGTACTGGTCCACCGGCAACCACGCATCGGTACGCGCATCCACCATTGCCCCGTCGTTGTCGACACTGGGGTAGCGCATGAAATACCAGGACGAATCGACGAAAGTGTCCATGGTGTCGGTTTCGCGTCGGGCGGGCTTGCCGCACCGGGGGCATTCGCAGGCCAGGAAGGCCTCGCTTTTGGCCAGCGGACTGCCCGAGCCGTCGGGCACCAGGTCTTCCGGCAATTCGACCGGCAGGTCCTTTTCCGGAACCGGCACGTCGCCGCAGTCGTCGCAATGAACGATGGGAATCGGGCAACCCCAGTAGCGCTGCCTGGATATGCCCCAGTCACGCAGGCGAAACTGGGTGCGTCGCCTGCCCAGCCCCTTCTGTTCCAGCGCTTCGGCAACGGCGTCGAAGCCGGCCCGGAAATCCAGACCGTCGTATTCGCCCGAATTGACCAGCCGGACCTTCTCCTTTGCCGTATACCAGTCCTGCCACTCGGCGCTGTCGTATTCATGACCGGCCGCCTCGGGCTGGATCACCTGGGTGATCGGCAGGCCGTACTTGTTGGCGAATTCGAAGTCGCGTTCGTCGTGGGCGGGCACCGCCATGATGGCGCCCTCGCCATAGCCGATGAGCACGTAATTGGCGATCCAGACCGGCAGTTCCCGACCGGTCAGAGGATGCTCGACGCTGAAGCCGGTGGCGATGCCGCGCTTTTCCTGGACCGCCAGTTCGGCTTCCGACACGCCGCCGGTGGAACAGGAGCGAATGAACTTGGCAACTGCTTCGTCGCGTTCGGCCGCCGCGCGCGCCAGCGGATGCTCTGGCGCCACCGCCATGTAGGTCGCACCCATCAGGGTGTCCGGGCGGGTCGTGAATACCTTCAACTCGCCGCCGGCATACGGAAATACGACCTCCATCCCGACGCTCTTGCCGATCCAGTTGGCCTGCATGGCGCGCACCCGCTCCGGCCAGCCGTCCAGGCCGTCCAGCGCCACCAGCAGGTCCTCGGCATAGTCGGTGATGCGCAGGTAATACATCGGAATTTCGCGCTTTTCGACCACCGCACCGGTGCGCCAGCCCTTGCCGTCGATGACCTGCTCGTTGGCCAGCACGGTCTGGTCGACCGGATCCCAGTTGACCGTGCCGGTCTTCTTGTAGGCGATGCCGCGCTCCAGCATCTTGAGAAACAGCCACTGGTTCCAGCGGTAGTAGTCGGGATTGCAGGTCGCGAGCTCACGTTCCCAGTCGATCGCGAAGCCCAGTTCCTTGAGCTGGGCGCGCATGTGGGCGATGTTGTCGCGGGTCCACTTCGCCGGCGGCACGCCCCGCGCGATCGCCGCGTTCTCGGCCGGTAGACCGAACGCATCCCAGCCCATCGGCTGAAGCACGGGCCGGCCGTTCATCCGGTGAAACCGGGTGATGACGTCGGAAATGGTGTAGTTGCGCATGTGTCCCATGTGAAGGTGCCCGGACGGGTACGGGAACATGCTGAGACAGTAGAACGCGTCGGCACCGGGCTCGTCCGGGGCGCGGAAACAGTTCGAGGCTTCCCAGCGCTCGCGAATCGGAGGTTCGATCGCGGCTGGATTGTAGGGTTCGGTCACGGTGGCTTCAGGGGTCGGGATATCTGACGAAATGGTAACCGGAAACCCGTGTCCGGATGAGATGGCCGGCAGTGTGCGCCGCCGAAGAGCCCGCGGCCGGAAGGCCGGCCACAGGTCGTTTTCATGCGTGCATCAGGTATCGGCGGACTGGTCGTCGCCGGATTCCGATTCACCGCCCTCGGTCAAATCGTCCCATGCTCGACTGGCCTCGTCCATGACCGCCTGCGCCCTGGCGCTGAACGAATCCCATTGGTCTCCCGAGTACTCGCGCGCATCTTCCAGCGCCTGGCGAGCCTGTTCGCGCGCTTCCCGGGTCTCTTCCATGGCTTCATTCCAGGCCTCGCTGCCGCGCTGCATGCCAGAGTTCATCATGCTGCGGGCCTTCGTGTTCGCTTCGTTCGCCAGTTGCACCGCTTTCTGCCAGGCCTTCTGCGCTTCCGATTGGGCCGCGCCGATCATCTCCTCGGCACTTGCGTCGGCTTCCTCGGCAGTTTCCGAAGCACTTTCCATGGTGTCGCTGTAGACCTCCTCGGCAGCTTCGGAAGATTCTTCGGCAGCTTCCTCGATTGCCTGCTGCGCTTCCTCGACCTCACTGCTGTCGTCTTCCGTCTGACACGCGGCAAGCAAAACCGTGGCGATAAGCGCCATGAAAATGGATAGCATCGATTTTTTCATGTTTGCTCCTCCTGAACAAAGATTCACCCTTAACGTACCATATGGAGGGCCGCGGGCAGCGTTCAAGCCGTGCGGCCGCGATGTCCATCAACCTACCGTCCGCCACAGGCCAGGGCCCGCCGATCTTGTCCCGCAAACAGAACAAGCTGCCTTTCGTTGCCCGAACGCTGATGCCGCGCGAGATCCAGATCAACGCGCTGATGGCAGTGACGCTGGGTGCGCTTGAAGGCGGACTGCTGGGCGTGATCGTCAAGGTCGGATTTTCCGATGTGGCGGCGCCCGCGCTGGTCAATCTGGCGGTCGCCATGGTCGCCGGGGCGCCGGCGTTCGCCAACGTCGCCAGCCTGGCATTCGCCAACCTGGCCCACGGCCGCCACAAGACCCGCTGGGTATCGGCACTGATGGCGGCATGCGCCGGATCTGCCCTGATGATCTCGATGGCGCCGGTCAGCGCCGCCGGCCTGGTGTGGCTGGTTTTCTGGATGATTGCCGCGCGCCTGAGCTGGGCCGGCGTGATCACCCTGCGCGCGGCGATATGGCGCGCCAACTTTCCACGCCACGTGCGCGCCACGATAACCGGCCGCATCGCGGTGACCTACTCGCTGCTGATTGCCGTGACCGCCGCGGGAATCGGCATTTCGATGGAAGTCCACGATCAGGCCTGGCGCGTGACGTTTCCGCTGACCGCGATGCTCGGGCTGATCGCTGCATGGCGCTACAGGCGTTTTACGGTGCGCGGCCAGGGCCGCCTGTTGCGCGAGGAAACGGACGCGCGCGGCGCCGGGCGGGTGCGCCTGTCCGATGCCATCGAGGTGCTTCGAACCGACCTGTGGTACCGGCGCTACATGGCGACCATGTTCGTGTTCGGTTCCGGCAACCTCATGGTGATCGCGCTGCTGGTGGTGATTCTGACCGAGCAACTCGGGGTATCCCGCTTGATGCAGGTGTTGATCACGACGACCATCCCCCTGCTGGCGCTGGCCGCGCTCACGCCGGTCTGGGCGCGGTTTCTGGACAAGGTGCACATACTCGACTACCGCGCGCGGCACTCGTGGATGTTCGTCGCGACCATGGCGCTGTTCGTGCCCGGTGCCATTTTCGACCAGCTCTGGCTGTTCGGTCTCGGCGCGCTGGTCATGGGCGCGGCCTTCGCCGGCGGGAGACTGGGCTGGAACCTCGGCCACAACGATTTCGCCAGCGACGGGCGCTCCACTCTTTACATGAGCATCCACGTCACCTTGACCGGCATCCGCGGCCTCATCGCACCGCTGATCGGGGTCGGCCTGTACCAGTTGCTGGAGAGCACCGAGCCCGGCCGCGGTCGGTTCGTGCTGGTATTTCCGTTCACGCTCACGCTGGCCGGCGCAATCACCTTCGTGGTGCTCGCCCGGCTACGGCGGCGGGAAACCTGACCGGCACCTGGATCGAAAACCGGGTGTTCGGCGCGCCGGCAAAAACGCTATGCTCGGCTGCGGGGGCTTGCGCTGGCAATGAATCAGGGCGACGCCCTGGACAAAAAGAAAAGAATGGAACTGGAGCCACTGATGCAAACTCGACCCGCGACACTCCTGGTGATTTTCGGCGCCACCGGCGACCTCGCACAACGGATGCTGCTGCCTTCGCTGCTCGGCCTCGAACGCGACGGCCTGCTGCCCGAGTCGCTGAGCATTCTCGGCGCGGCGCGTACCGACCTGACCCGGGAAGCTTTCCGCAATCAGGCGCGCGAGCAGCTCGTCAGGCACCTCGGCAACGACAGCGCAGACTGGGCCGATGCACTCGACCGGCTGCTGGCCCGGCTCGACTACAAGGCGGTCGACCTGTCCGACGATTCTTCCCTGGACCATTTCACCGCGCAGGTCCGGCAGCATCGCGGCGACGGCGACATCCTGTTCCACATGTCGACGGCGCCGAACTGGTATTCGGCCATCTGCAGCGGGCTGGCACGTGCCGGACTGAACGGCGACTCGGCAAGGGTGATGCTGGAAAAGCCGATCGGGCACGACCTGGCCAGCTCGCTGGAAATAAACGATTGCATCGGCCAGTCGTTCCTGGAGCAGCAGGTCTACCGGGTCGACCACTACCTGGGCAAGGAAGGCGTCCAGAACCTGCTCGCGCTGCGATTCAGCAATGCCCTGTTCGAGCCGCTGTGGAATTCCCAGCATATCGAACAGGTGCAGATCACAGTGGCCGAGACGGTCGGGCTGGAGGATCGCGCCGGCTACTACGACGAGTACGGCGCCATGCGCGACATGATCCAGAACCACGTGCTTCAACTACTGTGCCTGACCGCGATGGAGCCCCCGGCGCGATTCGACCCCACCGCGGTTCGCAACGAAAAACTCAAGGTCCTCAATTCGCTGCGCCCGATCGAAGGCCGGGGCACCGAAAGCCTGAGCGTTGCCGGCCAATACGATGCCGGCGCGATCGACGGCAAGGCGGTACCGGGCTACCTCGACGAACTGGGCGGCAAAAGCAATACCGAGACCTTCGTCGCGCTCAGGGCTCATATCGACAACTGGCGCTGGTCCGGCGTGCCGTTTTACCTGCGGACCGGAAAACGCATGCCGAAGCGGCTGACCGAAATCTACATTCGCTTCCGGCCGGTCCCGCATTCCATCTTCCAGCACGACCGCGCAAGCATCAAGCCCAATGCGCTGATCATCCGGCTCCAGCCCGAGGAACACATTTCGCTTTGCCTGATGAACAAGCAACCGGGCCTGGATCGTGACGGTGTGCACTTGTCGCAGGTCGCACTGGATCTCGATCGCCAGAGCGCATTCGAAGACGTTCGCCGCAGACTGGCTTACGAACGCCTCTATCTCGACGCGATCGAAGGCAATGGCACGCTGTTCGTGCGCCGCGACGAAGTCGAAGCCGCCTGGCAATGGGTGGATGCGATCTTCGACGGCTGGAAGACCAACGACATCACGCCGCGCAAGTATCCGGCCGGCACCTGGGGGCCTTCCAGCGCCGTTGTACTGACCGAACGCCACGGTCACAGCTGGCGCGAATAGCATGGAGACCGCACGATGCAGATGATCGAACACCCCGATTTGGATTCGCTTTCGACCACGGTCGCCAGAACGCTTGCACAGATCTGCGCCGAAGCGATCGCGACCCGTGGCACCGCGGTTCTGGCGCTGGCCGGCGGCTCGACGCCGCTACCGGTTTATCGCCACCTTGCCGGCATCGAACTGGACTGGTCGCGCGTCGTGCTGTTGCCCGGCGACGAGCGCTGGGTGGCGCACGACGAGCCGGCGTGCAACCTCCGGGCCATGCGCGAAGCATTCGCCGCCGCGAATGCAAGCTTCCGCCCGCTGACGCCCGAATTACCCGAGGGCCCGCCCGATACCTCGGTTGCCGATGCAACGCTGGCCGATTTGCAGGCGCCCTTCGATGCCTGCGTGCTCGGCATGGGCGGCGACGGTCATTTCGCATCGCTGTTCCCCGACGCCGAAGGGCTGACCGAGGCGCTCGACCCGGAAACCGACAAGCAGGCCGTCGTGGTCCGCCCCTCGCCGTTTCCGGCCGATGCACCGTTTGAGCGAATTTCGCTTACGCTGTCCAGAATCGCGTCGAGCCGACGGCTACTGCTGCTGATACGCGGCGAAGACAAGCGCAGGGTCTTGCACAACGCCCGGACCAGCGCCGATTCGCAGCGCTACCCGATAGCGGCACTGATGCAGCATGCCGGCGACGCACTTGAAATTCACTGGAGCCCCTGATGCACCCGACCATCGAACAAGTCACGGAACGGATCCGGACTCGATCAGCCGACTCGCGGCGGGCCTATCTCGAACGCATCGATCGCGCCGGCGACGCCGGCATCGCCCGCAGCCGGATCAGCTGCGGCAACCTGGCGCATGCTTTCGCCGCGTCCGAAGAAGACAAGCCGACCTTAAAGGCGCTGCAGCAGCCCAACCTGGCCATCGTCACCGCCTACAACGACATGCTCTCGGCCCACCAGCCGCTGGAACGTTATCCGGCGCTGATCAAGCTGGCCGCGCGCGGCAAGGGCTGCACGGCGCAAGTCGCCGGCGGCGTGCCGGCGATGTGCGACGGGGTGACCCAGGGCCAGCCCGGCATGGAACTCTCGCTGTTTTCACGCGACGTGATTGCCCAGGCCACCGCGGTTTCACTGTCGCACAACACCTTCGACGCGGCGCTGATGCTGGGCGTGTGCGACAAGATCGTGCCTGGCCTGCTGATCGGCGCGCTCGCCTTCGGGCATTTACCGGTGGTACTGGTGCCGGCGGGCCCCATGCCTTCGGGCCTGCCGAACCAGGAAAAGGCGCGGGTCAGAAAGGCGTATGCCGACGGCAAGGCAACCCGCGAGGAACTGCTGGAAGCCGAGTCGCAGTCGTATCACGCGCCCGGCACATGCACCTTCTACGGCACCGCCAACTCCAACCAGATGCTGATGGAGGTCATGGGGCTGCACCTGCCCGGCGCCGCGTTCATCAATCCAGGGACGCCGCTGCGCGAGCATCTCACGCTGGCCGCCGCCGAACGCGCGTGCGAAATCACCGCCCATGGCGACAGCTACACGCCAATCGGCCGCACGGTCGATGAAAAGGCGATTGTCAACGCCATGGTCGGCCTGGCCGCCACCGGCGGCTCGACCAATCACGCCATCCATCTGGTCGCGATCGCGCGGGCCGCCGGTCTGGTCGTCGACTGGAACGACCTGGACGACATCGCGCGTGCCACGCCGCTGCTGATGCGGGTCTACCCCAACGGCCAGGCCGACGTGAACCACTTCCACGCCGCCGGCGGCATGGGCTTCGTGATCCGCGAACTGATCGACGCCGGGCTGCTCCACCCCGACATCCGCACCGTCCACGGTGGAGACCTGCGCGACCAGTCGCTGGAGCCCGTGCTGGACGATGACCGCCTGACCTGGCAGGCGCCGCCGGCCGAATCCCGCGACCAGTCGATACTTCGCCCGGCCGCCGCCCCGTTCGCCGCCGACGGCGGTATCCGGCTGCTCAAGGGCAACCTCGGGCGGGCCATCGTGAAGATCTCGGCGGTCGATACCGAACACCGAATAATCGAAGCGCCGGCGCGCATCTTCGATTCGCAGGAGCAACTGCTCGATGCATTCCGTGATGGCCGCCTCACCGGAGATTTCGTCGCGGTGGTTCGCGCCCAGGGGCCGCGCGCAAACGGCATGCCCGAGCTTCACAAGCTCACCCCGACGCTCCAGGTGCTGCAGGATCGCGGCCAGCGGGTCGCGCTGCTCACCGATGGCCGCATGTCGGGGGCTTCCGGATCGGTACTCGCGGCCATCCACGTCGTTCCGGAAGCGGCTGCCGACGGCGCCATCGGACGACTGGAAGACGGCGACACGGTCGTCATAGACGCCGAAGCAGGCCGGCTGGACTGTACGGTCGATTCGGAACTGCTGAACAAGCGTGAAGCAAGGCCGCTGGACCTGTCGGGAAACCAGGCCGGTATCGGGCGCGAACTGTTCGGCGCGATGCGCGCCGGCGCCAGCGACGCCGAATCCGGCGCCAGCATCCTGTTTTCCCCCGGATGACGGCGCGCGAAACGGAACTGGTGCTGGTTGCCGATATCGGCGGCACCAATGCGCGCTTCGCGCTGGCCGACCTCGACGGCACGATCAGACCAAAATTGCACGACGAGCAGAAACTCTCTGCCGACCGCTTTGCCAGCCTGCAGCACGCCGCGCGCCATTACCTTGCGCAGATCGAGAATCGTCCGCCGGTGCGCCGGGCAGCGATCGCGGTGGCCTCTCCGGTGACCGCCGACGAGGTTCGCCTGACCAACCGGGCGTGGTCTTTCAGCCGCTCGGAACTGCAGGCCGAGCTGGCGCTGGAAGAGCTGCTGGTGCTCAACGACTTCGGCGCCGCAGCACGTTCGATTCCGGCGCTGCGCGACGACGAGAAGACCATCATTCACCATGGCGAGCACAATCGGCCACTGGCCCCGATCAGCGTGATCGGGCCCGGCACCGGCATGGGCGTTGCACTGATTACCGAATTCGATGCGCGTCATTGGCACGTCATCGAGACCGAGGGCGGACACGTCAGCTTCGCACCGCAGGGCAGCGAGGAGCGCGACCTGCACGAATGGCTGATGGCGCGCCATGGGCGGGTTTCGGTGGAACGGGTATTGTCCGGTGACGGGCTCTCGCGCATCCATGCCGCGCTGGCGGGCCGCTCGCCGTCAAAGCGCGAGACGCCGACCCAGTCGCTTGTGTCGCCGGCCGACATCGTGCGAATGGCGCTGGCTGGCGACGATGTCGTGGCTCGAAGGGCGCTGGCCCGGTTCTGCGCCATCCTCGGCAGCTTCGCCGGCGACTGCGCACTGATTCACGGTGCCCGAACGGTCGCGATCGCCGGCGGCATGACGCCCAGGTTCGCCAGCTTCCTGCGCGCCAGCGCCTTTGTCGAACGCTTCCTCGACAAGGGCCGCTTCGCCGCCTGGCTGGAGCGGGTCCGGGTAGCGCTGGTCGCGCACCCGGAGCCGGGCCTGCTGGGTGCGGCGCTGGCGTTGAAGGATCAGGAGTGAGCGGTTTCCGGTTTTCGGTTTTCGGTTTCCGGAAAGAACGGTAGTCGGTGGTCGGTAGTCGGTGGTCGGAAAAATCAAGATCGCCTCCGATTACCGATTACCGATTACCGA
>CAYYZR010000041.1:0-17143 GCA_964476005.1 uncultured Halomonas sp. | reverse complement strand
TGATCCAGCTCAAGATCCAGCGCGAGGCGCTCAAGGCCGAGACCGACGAGGCCTCCAAGAAGCGCCTGGCCGATCTGGAACATGAAATTGAAGCGCTGGAGCGCGAGTTCTCCGATCTGGAAGAAATCTGGAAATCCGAGAAAGCGTCGGTGCAGGGCGCCACACACGTCAAGGAAGAGCTCGAACGCGCTCGCGCCGAATTGGACAACGCCCGCCGCGCCCAGGACTGGTCGCGCATGGCCGAACTGCAGCACGGTCGAATCCCTGAACTCGAGCAGCAGCTGGAACAGGCCGAATCGGCCGAGACCACCGACCACTTCCAGCTGCTCAAAAGCAAGGTGACCGACGAAGAGATCGCCGAGATCGTCAGCCGATGGACCGGCATCCCCGTGTCCAAGATGCTGGAAGGCGAGCGGGATAAATTGCTGCGAATGGAAGAGGCGCTGCACGAGCGTGTCATCGGCCAGGACGAGGCGGTCAAGGCCGTGGCCGATGCGATTCGCCGCAGTCGGGCAGGGCTGGCCGACCCGAACCGGCCCAACGGTTCCTTCCTGTTCCTCGGGCCCACCGGCGTGGGCAAGACCGAGTTGTGCAAGTCGCTGGCCAACTTCCTGTTTGATACCGAAGACGCGATGGTGCGCATCGACATGTCGGAATTCATGGAAAGGCACGCGGTGGCGAGACTCATCGGCGCGCCGCCGGGCTACATCGGCTACGAGGAAGGCGGCTATCTCACCGAAACCGTACGGCGCCGGCCTTATTCCGTCATTCTGCTCGACGAGGTCGAAAAGGCCCACCCGGACGTGTTCAACATTCTGCTGCAGGTGCTCGACGACGGGCGGCTGACCGACGGCCACGGGCGTACGGTCGATTTCCGCAACACCGTCATCGTCATGACCTCAAACCTCGGTTCCGACCGCATCCAGCGCATGGCCGGCGAGGAGAACTACGAGTCCATGAAGGCGGCCGTGATGGAAGTCGTCGGCCAGCACTTCCGTCCCGAGTTCGTCAACCGGGTCGATGAGATCGTCGTGTTCCATCCGCTGGACCAAAAGCAGATCCGTAAGATCGCCGGGATTCAGGTGCAGTACCTGGAGCATCGTTTGGCCGACCGCGACATCGGCTTCGAAATCACCGATACGGCGCTGGATCTGCTCGGCGAGGCCGGCTTCGATCCGGTCTATGGCGCGCGGCCGTTGAAGCGGGCGATCCAGTCGCGACTCGAAAACCCGCTGGCGCAGAAGATCCTGGGCGGGGAGTACGGGCCGGGCGATACGGTAAAGATCGACGTCGCCGAAGGTGAACTGACGTTCGCGTGACTACCCAAAACCGGTCGCGAACCGGTTTGCTTTAGCGGTTCATGGCGGAACCAGAATTGATCTGACTAACCGAGCTTGTCCTCGACCGACCGCACCCGACTGGCGATGCCCGAACGGCCCTCGCCACAGTCGATGCGCACCGAGGTGCTCGCACGCGGGGCTTCGACGAGTACCGCTTCAATGCATTCGCGAATCACGCGCAGGCATTGGTCAAGATCGCCTTCTACGGTGGTACCCATCGCGTGCAGCTCGTTGTCCAGACCGGACTCGCGGACGACCCGAGTGCATTTCGCGACCGCTTCGCTGATATGGGCGTCGGTGCCTACAGGCGTGATGCTGAATTCGACAACTGCGTTGCGTTTTTCCATGTCATCAGTGTAGAGACTGACTCCGTCGAGGTCAAATGACGGGTTTACGTATGCATGTCCTGGTCGCCGGGATCAAGCGCTTCGAGTTCGGCCAGAAGCCCGGCCGACGAGGCTTCATCGGGCATCCGCCAGTCGCCCCGCGGCGACAGCGTGATGGTGCCCACCTTGGGTCCGGCCGGCAGCGTGGTGCGCTTGAACTGCTGGGAAAAGAAGCGGCGAACGAACGTGACCAGCCAGCGATGGATTTCCTGCGGCAGGTATTGCCCGTCGAACGCGGTGCAGGCCAGCCAGTAGATCTTGGCCGGTCGCGCGCCGTTGCGCATGAAATGGAAAAGGAAAAAATCGTGCAGCTCGTAAGGCCCGATGATCTGCTCGGTATGCTGGGCAATCCGGCCTTCTTCGGCCGGCAGCAGTTCGGGCGATACCGGGGTTTCGAGCACCCGGTTCAGAACCGCCGAAAGCGCGTCTCCGGCGCGATTGGCCGCGTACCAGCGAACCAGGTAGCGGATCATGGTCTTGGGCACGCCGGCATTGACGTTGTAGCTCGCCATATGATCGGCGTTGTAGGTACACCAGCCCAGTGCCAGTTCCGACAGGCTACCGGTGCCGACAACAATGCCGTCGACCTGGTTGCCGTAGTTGAACAGGATCTGCGTTCGCTCGCGGGCCTGGGCGTTTTCGAACACGACGTCGTGCCCGGCTTCGTGCGATAGGTCCTCCAGGTGTTGGCGCACGGCGGCACGAATGGAAATCTCCTTGAGCTTGACGCCGCCGGCTTCGGCCAGTTGCCGAGCCGAGGAGAGGGTATGGTCGCTGGTGGCCGGGCCCGGCAACGTCAGCGCGTGCAAATGGTCGGGGCTGCGCTCGAGCTTTTCCAGCGCTTCCAGGCACACCAGGAACGCCAGCGTGCTGTCCAGTCCGCCGGAAAGCCCGAGCACCAGTGCGTGCGCGCCCGAGGCCATCATTCGCCGCGCCAGCCCGGTCGCCTGAATGCGCATGATTTCCAGCGCCCTGGCCTCAAAGCGCGCCTCGTCATCGGGGACGAACGGATGGGCGTCGACCGGCCGCGTCAGGGATTGCAGAGTCGGCGTTTCGTCCAGAGTCTCGACGCGATGGTACTCGGCGGTTCGAGGCCAGTGCCCGAAGGTGGTGTTCTGGGCGCGATCGTGATGCAGGCGCTCGAGGTCGAATTCGGCGATCAATGTCTGAGCGTCGAACGAAAAGCGCTCGCTTTCCCCCAGCGCCTTGCCGTTCTCGAAGGCCAGCAGGTGGCCTCCGTAGACCACGTCCTTGGTCGATTCCATGGGTCCGCAACCGGCGTAGAGGTAGCCGCTGATACCCCTGGCGCTGGCCATGTGCACCAGCGAACGCCGGAAGTCGGCCTTTGCAACATGCTCCGGACTGGCGGACGGGTTGAGAATCAGCTCCGCCCCTGCCAGGCAGTGATTGATGCCGGGCGGATGGGGCGACCAAAGGTCTTCGCAGATCTCGATGGCGAAGCTGACGGAGCCCGCGCGGAACAGTTGATTGCAGGCGATACGAAACTGGCCGAAGTCGGGATCGTCGACGGTCTGGCAGACGTCGGAGCCGGATGCAAACCACCTGCATTCGTAGAATTCGCCGTAGTTCGGTTGAACCTGCTTGGGCACCACGCCACGGATGCGGCCGCCGGAAATCACGACGGCCGCATTGAACAGTCGCCCGTCGGGCGAGCGCCACGGGGCTCCGATCACTGCCGCGATCCCGTCGGTGGCTTCGGCAACGGTCATCAGCGCCTGCCGTACGGCGCGATGCAGGCCGCTGCTGAAAAACAGGTCTTCGCAGGTGTAGCCGGTCAGGCAAAGCTCCGGGAAAAGCGCGATGCCGGCGTCCTGATCGGCCAGCTGTCGCAGATGTCCGACGATGCGCTGCGCATTTGTCGCCGGATCGCCCAGCGCCAGAACCGGGGCCACCGCGGCGGCGCGAACGAAGCCGAATTCGGCAAGGTCGAATTTCTTGCTCATTCAAGTGGTCCAGGCGCTGCGCGTAGCGGCATGTCCATGGCGTAATTTTTCGAAGCGAGCACGGTATCCGGGCCTGTCTGGCTTAAAGACCGAAGCTTACCAGACGATAGCTGAGGCACGTAATTTCAAAGGGGTCACGCATAGGATGCCAGCAGTCTCAACCCGGCGGGGGCTCATCGGGATCCGGAAACAGGGCAGGCGATGGTCGAGGCCATCGGCGCCAGGTCGAGTTTTTCCCGCTCGCCATTGATCAGCCGGAAGTTGCGCTCGACAAGTCCCCGGAACGTGGGTTCGTCGCGCAGCATGTGAAACACCGGCTCACAGTGCAATAGCGGATTGAGGTATCCGCCTTCGATTGCTTCGCCGAGTTGGGAAAGGGCCTTGTCGTGGTTGCCGGAAAGCGCTTCGAAGCCCGATTCCAGGAATCGAAAATACGGCATGCCGTAGCCATGTTCGCGCGGGGCCTCGAGCCTTTGTCGCCAATGGTCCAGGGTTGCTTCGAGGGCGATGTTGCGGCTCAGTATCGATTGCGCCGCGGCAATCGGCGCCAACTCGGCGGTCATGCTGCCGAATTCGAAATACCGCTGGAGTGCCTTGAGGCCGCCCCATCGGACTTCGTAATACTTCAACACCTCCTCGTGCCGTCCCGCCAGACTCAGCACGCGAAGAAGGCTGAGCGCAGAGGTGCTGTCGTCGGGGGCCGAGGCCGCAAAGTCGCGGGCGATATCCAGCGCTTCCTCGACATGGCCCATGGCAACCAGAGCGGTGCCGAACTCCGAATCGGTCACCTTCATGGCTTGATCGAACTCCCCCAGGGTCATGTTGAGACTACTGGCGGCCGAGACCAGCATGCTGTTGCCGTCGGCCAAGTGTTCACGCGCGAGCAGCTCGGCCCGCGCCAGTTCTCCGGAGCCGCCCAGCGCCTCGACCTCGGCGAGGTCGCCCCAGGGGCTGCCGGGGAAATCGCGCTGCACCCTGCGCGCGGTGTCCAGCGCAAGTTCCGGCTGCCCCCGCAGAAGATAAGCCATGGCCAGGTTGAAAAGATTGCTGAGGTGCAACGGGTCGATTTCCGCCAGCTGTTGCCGGGCGTTGAGTTCATCCCGGAGACGGCCGGCGTTTCTCAGATTTATGGCGCGCCAGTTCAGCGCGTCGGAATGGCTGGGGTTGATATCCAGCGCGTGCGCCAGCGATTTCTCGGCCTGGTCGAAATCGCGCTGCAGGATATTGAGCAGACCCTGTACGGCATGCGCGCTGGCCAGGCGCGGGTTGAGGTCCAGCGCTCTGTCCAGCAGCGGTCTGGCGCTGGAAATTGCGGAGGCCAGCGGGGCACTGCCGGGTGTGATTCTGGCATCCGAAAGCATCAACCAGGCCAGTGCGGACTGGGCCAGTGCCGGCGCAAACCCGGGATCGAGTTCGAGCGCCCTGTCGAGCAGTTCCAGCGCACGCCGTAACCCTTCCACCGACCGCCCCTGGACAAGCTGGCGAGCCTCGAGGAAGTGTTCGTAGGCCTCGATCGACGACGTGCTGTTGGGATTGACGGCTTCGCCCTCGGCATCGACCAGACTCAGTCGCAGTTCGGATGCGATTGCGCCGGCAATTTCGTCCTGAATGGCAAAGATATCGGAAAGTTCACGGTCATAGTTTTTCGACCACAGGTGAAAACCGTCTTCTGAGGCAACCAACTGGGCCGTGACGCGAACCTTCTTGCCGGATTTGCGCACACTGCCCTCCAGAACGTGCGCCACGCCCAAAGCATCGCCAATCTCCGGGATAGATGCGTCTCTGTCCTTGAACGAGAACGAAGAAGTGCGCCCGGAAACCTTCAGCTCGCGGATTCCGGCCAGCAGATTCAGAATTTCCTCGGACAATCCGTGCGCAAAAAATTCCTGGTCACCGTCCGCGCTCATATCGGAAAACGGAAGAACCGCGATCGATGGCGGGCGCTCCGGCTCGGCCAGCGAAACCCCGGAGCGTATCTTGTCCCAACCCAGCCAGATCAACAGGGTCGCCATGCCGACCACCGCGCCGATTCGCAGGGCGAAGGCCAGCCCGGTGCCTTTTGTCCGGGTTGTATCCTGGATGCGACCGGGCCGATTCTTGCCGGATTCCAAGACCCAGGCGATCGCCAGCGCGATCGGAAAACCGACCACCAGCACGACGACCATGGCGCGAAAGATCCAGCCCGGCGCACCGAAGTTTTCCAGCAGAATGTCGCCCGCCTGAATCAACAACCAGGCAGCGATGAAGTAGCTGGTGGCCACTCGAAACGCCACGTGATCCTTGAGTGCTGTCAAAAAGCGAATGAGTCTCTCCCGCTGGGAATTCCCGATCGGCGAAACGCTGACATCACCGCGAGCCGCCATTTCAGGGACGGAAGTCTATCAGCATGGCCGAATGATCTTGCAGGCGGCCCGATGACGATCCCAGCCGGAGTGGCTGAATCTACAGAAAGGCTGGCAGGGTGCATTAGAATGCATATCGTCGTATTTACCCATTTGCAAGGCACCACGCATTTAATGACTGCTATGGAAAACCACCCGATCCGCTACGTCGATCCGGTATTTCGTCCGCCCAGCGAGGCTGAATCGCTGATTCTGCCGGTGACCGATGGATGTTCCTGGAACAAGTGCACCTTCTGCGAGATGTATACCGCGCCGCAGAAGAAGTTCAGGGCACGAGACGAGAGCGAGGTCATGGAGATGATCGAACGCTGCGGCGAATTTTACGGCTCTGGCGTGCGTCGAATTTTCCTTGCCGATGGCGACGCGTTGATGCTGCCTACCCACAGGCTTGCGCGAATTCTCCAGGCCATTGCCAGGTTCATGCCTTCGGTCGAGCGGGTTTCCAGCTACTGCCTGGCGAGAAATCTGCGACGCAAGTCGGTCGGGGAACTGACCGACTTGCGCGAAGCCGGGTTGCAGATGGCCTATCTTGGCGCCGAATCGGGTGACGATGCGGTGCTGAAGAAGGCCAACAAGGGCGAAACCTTCGAGTCCACCCGCGCTGCGCTGGACAAGCTGGCAAAGGCGGGCATCAAGCGCTCGGTGATGATTCTCAACGGGCTGGGTGGCGACCGGTACAGCAATCAGCATGCCGATAACTCGGCCCGCCTGGTCAACGCCACCCAGCCGGAATATCTGGCAACCCTGGTGGTGAGTTTTCCCAACGGTGCACAGAGGTTCCGCAGTGCTTTCCCCGAATTCGAGCCGCTGGACCGGATCGGACTTTTCCGCGAGATGTACAGATTCATTGAGGGTCTGGAACTCGGCGATACCGTATTCCGCTCCGATCATGCCTCGAATTGGCTGGTGCTCAAGGGCACCCTGGGTGCCGACAAATCACGAATGCTGGGGCAGCTGGATCAGGCCATAAATCGTCCTGCAACTGCGCCGCTCCGGCCAGACTGGGCCAGGGGATTATGATTCGCGGTCAATGGCTGTAGCAATTGCGCACGACCTGACAGCCGCAGTCCGCGCTGGCAACGCTGATTCGACTTCTGGCTGAAGCGGCAAATTCCCGGTGGGGCCATGAACAAACAAATCGTGACGGTGTTCGGGGGTACCGGCTTTCTCGGCACGGAAGTCGTCGAAATCCTGCTTCGGCGCGGCTGGGCCGTTCGCGTTGCCAGCAGGCATCCGAAAGCCGCGGCTATCGAAAACGTGGTGCCGGTGAAATGCGATGTGCGTGATGCATCCAGCTTGGACAGCGCCGTGGAAGGGGCAACGGCGATCGTCAATGCGGTTTCGCTGTATGTCGAACGTGGACAATCCACATTCGAAGCCATTCACGTCGAGGGTGCTGCACACGTTGCGCGCTGTGCGAGAAACGCCGGTGTATCGCATCTGGTCCACGTTTCGGGTATTGGAGCGAATCGCCGGGCAAAGTCCCGATATGTGCGTGCCAGAGCGCATGGCGAACAGCGGGTACGCAAAGCCTTCCCCGATGCCACTGTGGTTCGGCCAAGCGTCATCACGAGTTCGGACGCCGGTTTCGTCAGAAGCCTCGAATTGCTGTCGAGACTGCCCGTGATTCCGCTTTTCGGAAGCGGGAATACCCGTCTGCAGCCAGTATGGGTGCGCGACGTCGCGGCCGGCATTGCGGGCGTCATCGGGTCGAAAAAGGCTCGGGGCAGGACTTACGAATTCGGCGGGGCTGCGCAATACAGCTATCGTCAATGTCTCCGGCTAGTGCTGCGCAAGCACCGGCGCCGAGGTATTCTGATACCAGTGCCTTTTGCATTGTGGCGCGCGCTGGCAGTCGTCCTCGAACGACTTCCAGGGGCGCTTCTGACGCGTGATCAGGTCATGCTGATGCAACGCGACAACGTGGTCGATGATTCAGCGCATGGATTCGACGACTTGTTCCTGACTCCCGCCAGCTTCGAGTCGCTGCTCGAGTCCTGAATCGATGCCCGTTGGCATTGGTTGATGGACTTTGGTTGCCTCAGTGCGCGAGGACCCCGGGATTGCGCTCGGGGCTGAAGGTGACGACGCGTTTTTTGCGTCGAGGCTTGTAGCGCTCTTCGGCATTGGTTAGAGTTGATGGAAAATGGGAAGGTCAATCGGGAATATGGCGTTCGGTCAATGAAGCAGTTCCTGAAGCGCAACTTCGTGCTGGTGCTGGGCATATTGTTGCCGTTATTGCTGATTGCCGCGCTGTTGCTGGTTCACGGCATATCGCGCATGACCGCAACCAGGCCCGCCTATCCGGTGCTTTATGTAGCTTTCGACAACTATTTCGGCCACCATTTCTACACTTTCGACATAGATGACGCCGGTCGCCTCGAGATCCGATTTCGGTCGCCGGAGGAGAACGCCAGCACACCTGGTCGCCAGCCCGTCGCCACGATGGCCTTGTTCGACGCGCGTTCGGATACGCTTGATACTTTCAGACTGGAAGCACCTGAAGATACGCGGGAAGGGCAGCGCATCGATCTGGCCACTCCCGATGCATTGTCTGCGCTGACCTTCAGCGACCAGAAGGTTGCACCGGATGGCTATCGCCTCGAATTGGCCGCTTATCGCGGCGGCGGCTTGCTGCGCGAAATCTTCGGTACCGGAAGCCGGTCGCGGCATAATCGCCTGATCAAGGACGGTGTTTCCTTCGCCGTGCCGGATGTCGCCGGCACCTCTTATTCATCCCATGAAGCCTTTGTCGGCTGGGTGATCGACGACCAAGGGAGCTCACGTGGTGAGTAAAAATGAAGCGCTGGAGCGCATCGCGGCAATTGCTGGAGAGCACGGACTTTCTACCGAAGAAGTCGTCGAGCGACTAAGCGGGGCGACTGGCAGTGCCGGCGTTCAGGGCAGTGAACGCTTGATCAGACGAATTCTTGCCTACCTGGGAGCGATCTTCATGCTCGCCGGCGCCGTAACGGCTGTCAACATGTTCTGGGATGACCTCGGAAGCGCGGGCCGGGTCATCGCAAGCCTCGGGACCGGGATTGTGGCGCTGGTGCTGGCTGTCGCAACCCTGAAGGACAGCCGCTTCGACGCTGCATCGACGCCGCTTTTCCTGGTTGCGGCGCTGTTCCAGACCTCGGGCCTGTTTGTTTTCCTGGAAGAATATTTCGCCGGTGGCGACTCCGCACTCGGCGCCCTGGCGGTATTCGGCGTGATGATGATTCAGTCGCTGCTTCTGTTCGCCGCGATCCGAAAAACCAGCATGGTATTCCTGTCGCTTTTTTTCGGCTTTGCGTTCCTGGCTTCGGCGCTGGCCTGGCTGGATGTGGATGATGGGTTCGCCGCACTCGTGATCGGTATTTCGGGGCTGCTGGTCAGTTGGCAGATCAATACCACGGCGCACCGCTCGATCACGCCACTGGCATTTTTCATCTTTGCGGCCCTTGTCGCATTCGGCGCGTTCGACCTGGTCGAGGGCACTTTCCCGCTGGATTTCTGCCTGGTCGGGGTGGCAGCAGCCCTGATCTACGCCGGCGTCGTCGCCCGAAGTCGTTCGCTGCTGGTCGCCGGAGTACTGGCAATGCTTGCGTTCCTGGGGTACTTCACCAACGAATATTTCGCCGACATGCTCAGTTGGCCAGTGGCACTGATCCTGATGGGGCTGCTGATGCTGGGTTTGTCCAGTTTCGCCGTCAAGCTGGGCCGAGGGATGCGCTGACGGGTCGCCCTGCGATCCGTGAGCTTACCGTGTAGGCTTGCAGGCATGAATATCTTGGAGATTCGAAAATGGCGTTTCGTAGCCTTGTCGCACTGATCCCGGTCGTGACCATCTTGGCGGGTGCCGGTTGCGCTTCACTTGGGGACACGCCGGCCGACAAGCGCCAGGCCGTTCTCGAGATGCGTGATCAGACACTGGCGCGCCTGTATCGCGAGAAGCCCGGGGCGCAGCAGCGGATCGCCGAGGCGGCCGGATGGGGCGTGTTCGACGCGGCCAGCCAGAACCTGATCCTGCTGCAGACCGGCGGCGGCTACGGCGTGCTGACTTCGGCCAGCGGGGACACCACGTTCATGAAGGTTGGCGGCGCCGGCGTGGGATTCGGCATCGGGCTGAAGGATTACCGGGAAGTCATCATTTTCCGGAGTCGGTCCGATTTCGAGAATTTCCGCGATTCGGGCTGGGAGGCCAGCGGCCAGGCCGAAGCCACGGCCCAGGTCGGTAACCAGGGCGGTTCGGCAGCCGGGAAACAGTCCATCGACATGGATGTAACGACCTACCAGATGATGGAATCCGGGATTGCGCTGCAGGCCACCGTGGGCGCCAGCAAGTACTGGAAATGGCGGGAACTCAACCAATAGCGCCTGAGACAGGGTTCGCCGCAAAACCGAACCAAGGCAGGGTAGACGCAAGATGCAGAAAACGATGATCGTTGTCGACGATTTCATGGACAACGCCGACCGGATTCGGGATGCAGCGCTGAAACTGGAATATCCCGAGCCGCCGTCGGAGGCCTATTACTCTGGCCGGAATTCGGCCCAGCGGGCCAACCTGCAGGGCGTGACCGAGCAGGTCTCGCGCCTGACCGGCGAGCCGCTGGAGCCGGTTCCCGGCACCGGTCACGGCAAGTTCCGCCTGACCCTTGAGGATGACCAGGGCCGTGGCGATATCCACATCGACAGTCAGTGCCACTGGTCCGGCATCTTCTATCTTTCCCGGCCCGAGGACTGTCGCGGCGGTACCGAGTTCTTCCGCCACAAGCCCACCGACATGGAGCGGGTGCCGGTCACACCGGCGGAATTGCAGGGGTGCGGCATGCAGTCGTTCGACGAGGTGGTCGAAAAGATCATTAAGCCGCATTCCAGCGATCGCTCCAAATGGGAATCCACGATGCTGGTGCCGATGAAATTCAACAGGCTGATTCTGTTTCGGCCGTGGTTCTGGCACGGCGCCGGGCCCGGCTTCGGTACAACCCCCGAAAGCGGTCGTTTGATTTACCTTCTGTTCTTCCGGCGTGCACACGCACAAGGAATCTGAAAATGTCGACGCGAAGCATCGGTCTCGAAGGCGAACTCTATCGCTACCTGAAGGAACACTCGCTGCGCGAGGATCCGCTATTGGCCGAGCTTCGCGCCGAAACCGCGGAGATGCCCGAGGCCAACATGCAGATTGCGCCGGAACAGGGCCAGTTCATGGCGATGCTGGCCCGGATCATCGGCGCCAGGCGCTATCTGGAGGTGGGCACGTTTACCGGCTACAGTGCGCTGGCCGTCGTGCAGGCCATGCCGACGCAGGGGGAGGCGACCTGCCTGGACGTCAGCGAGGAATGGACCAGGATCGCGCAACGGTACTGGATAAGGGCCGGGCTGGCCGATCGCATTCACCTGCACCTGCGTCCAGCGGCCGAAACGCTCGCGTCGCTGATTCGCGACGGCTGGTCGGGCGACTACGACATGGCCTTCATCGACGCCGACAAGACCGGATATGTCGATTACTACGAGGCCTGCCTTACGCTGGTTCGTCCCGGCGGACTGATCCTGGTCGACAACACGCTTTGGGACGGCAACGTAGTCGAGCCTGACGCAAGTCAGGACGAGGATACGCGCGCCATCTGCGCATTCAACCGACACGTTCACGCCGACCCCCGGGTCGACCTTTCGCTTGTGCCGATCGGAGACGGCCTGACCATCGCGCGCAAGCGCGTCTGAGTTCCTGCGCCATGAGCGAGCTCGGCTGGATCCTATCGGGCGGCCTCTTGATGAGCATCATCGCGCTCAGCGGCGCGATTTCACTGCTGTTTTCGCGTCGAGTGCTGGACCAGCTTCTGTTGCCGCTGGTGGCGCTTGCCGCCGGCACGCTGCTGGGCGGGGCGTTCTTCCACATGATCCCGGAAGCGGCGCCGTCGATGGGGCGGCTGGCCTCCGGTAGCTGGTTGCTGGCCGGTTTTGCGACCTTTCTCGCGCTTGAACAGGTTTTGCGCTGGCACCATTCCCATTCATCGAACGGTTCGGACGAGACGCCGGTGAGCTACCTGATCCTCATCGGCGACGCCGTTCACAACTTCGTCGGCGGCCTTGCCGTGGCCGGCGCATTTCTCATTTCACCGTCGGCGGGCATGGTCGCCTGGCTGGCGGCGGCTGCCCACGAAGTGCCCCAGGAGCTTGGCGACTTCGGGGTGCTGGTGCACGGTGGCTGGTCACGCCGAAAGGCCCTGACGTGGAATTTCGTCTCGGCATTGGCGTTTCCCGTGGGCGCTTTGTGTGCCTGGGCAATTTCCCGCGACTTCGATGTCGGCTGGCTCGTGCTTTTCGGCGCCGGAAATTTCATCTACATTGCGGCTTCCGACCTGGTTCCGGAGATCAAGTCCTACAGCCGCTGGCAGCTGGGCGCTGTCCATTTCCTGGCCTTTGTCTCGGGACTGGTCCTGATGGGCGGGCTTCTGGTGTTCTTTCAGGGCTGAGATACCCGTTTGACGGGCTTCGCGGCGCAGCGTCCGGAGAAAGCTTTTTCACGACTTTGCTAAGCGAGCGCCGCTGCGTGATGACGCAGGTGATCTGCGATGAAGGTCTGAATGAAGAAATAGCCGTGGTCGTAACCGTGGTGGCGTCGCAGTTCAAGTGACTGCCCGGCCTCGGCGCAGGCTTGCTCGAACCGCTCGGGCTGCAATTGCTCTTCCAGGAACTGGTCCGACAGCCCCTGGTCGACGAGAATCGTGCCGTGGAACCGGTGTTGCGCCACCAGTTCGCAGGCATCGTAGCGCCTCCAGGCGTCGGCGTCATCGCCGAGGAAGCGGGGCAGGGCTTTTTTGCCCCAGGGCACCCGTATCGGTGCCACGATGGGCGCAAAAGCGGATACGGATCGATAGGTGGTCGCGTTCTTCAAGGCGATGGTCAGGGCGCCGTGTCCACCCATCGAATGACCTAAGATGCCGGCTCGCGTCGGGTCTACCGGGAACTGCTCCGCGATCACGGCCGGCAGTTCCTGGGTGACATAACTGTACATCCGGAAATGATCTGACCAGGGCGCGCGGGTGGCGTCGACATAGAAGCCGGCCCCTTCTCCGAAATCCCAGTCGTCGGTCGCGCCCTTGATGCTGGTCTTGCGCGGGCTGGTATCGGGTGCGACGAGCACCAGACCAAGCTCGGCGGCAAGCCGTTGCGCACCCGCCTTGATCGCGAACACCTCTTCGTTACAGGTCAGCCCGGACAGGTAGTAAAGCGCCGGCAGGCGCGCACCTGCCGAATGCGGCGGCACGAACACCGAGAATCTCATCGGTGCACTGCATGCGCTCGACTGGTGTGAATAAAAGCCCTGGCGCCCGCCGAAGCAGTGGTGTATCGAACGGGTCTCTAGATCTGATGGCATGGTTCGTCGCCTGGTCGTTTGGTCGTTTGGTCGCATTGTCAGCGGATCGTTTGAACGCTCAGCCGGTTTTCTGCTTTGAAGCTTCAACTTGAGACTTGAAACTGAAAACCTGAAACCTGTTCTGCCTAGTAAACCACCACCGAGCGGATCGATTCGCCGCGGTGCATCAGGTCGAATCCGGCGTTGATTTCTTCCAGGCTCATCGTATGCGTGATCAAATCGTCGATGTTGATCCTGCCATCCATGTACCAGTCGACGATCTTCGGCACGTCGGTGCGGCCGCGGGCGCCACCGAAGGCGCTGCCGCGCCAGTTTCTGCCGGTCACCAGCTGGAAGGGCCGGGTGGAGATTTCCTCGCCGGCGCCGGCTACGCCGATGATGACCGATGTTCCCCAGCCCTTGTGACAGCATTCAAGGGCCTCGCGCATGACCTTGACGTTGCCTATGCACTCGAAACTGTAATCCGCTCCGCCGCCGGTGAGGCCGACGAGATAGGGCACCAGGTCGCCTTCCACTTCACCGGGATTCACGAAGTCGGTCATGCCGAATCGTTCGGCCAGCGCGCGCTTCGAGGGGTTGAGGTCGACGCCGACGATCTGGGCGGCGCCGGCCATTCGCGCGCCCTGGATGACGTTCAGGCCGATGCCACCCAGGCCGAACACCACGACTTTCGATCCGGGTTCGACACCAGCGGTCCAGATGACGGCGCCGATGCCCGTCGTTACGCCGCAACCGATGTAGCAGACCTTGTCGAACGGTGCGTCGGGATGAATCTTCGCCAGCGCGATGTCAGGCAGCACCGTGTGATTGGCGAAAGTCGACGTGCCCATGTAGTGGTGCAGCGGCCTGCCGTCCAGCGAAAAACGGCTGGTGCCGTCGGGCATCAGGCCCTTGCCCTGGGTTTCGCGAATGGCCTGGCACAGGTTGGTCTTGGGGTTGAGACAATACTCGCATTCCCTGCATTCCGGCGTATACAGCGGAATGACATGGTCGCCCGCTTTCAGTGACTTGACCTCGCGCCCCACCTCCAGTACGACACCTGCGCCCTCGTGGCCGAGGATGGACGGAAACAGCCCCTCGGGATCGCTCCCGGAAAGCGTGAACGCATCGGTATGACACAGACCGGTCGCCTTGATTTCCACCAGGACCTCGTTCGGCCCGGGAGGCTGCAGGTCGACGGTTTCTATCGATAAAGGCTTTCCGGGTTCGAATGCAACGGCTGCTCGGGTTTTCATGGGCGTTTGTCGGGTTGGCTGTAGCCATGAATCATAGCGAACGCGAACCGGCAATTGTGCGGGTCAATTGGAACCCGGAATTGCGAGCTGGCCAGCGGTTACGCAGCGAGGTCTGGAACAATCCGGATGGCACCATGCATCGAAACAGAACAAACGGCCGCCGGGTCGGGAGCCGGGCGCCCACCTGCAGGCTGCGAATCCGCCGACCGGAGATTTCCGGCCGGTGATTCAAGATGCGCAGATCCGAGAGCGCCGGCTCAGGCCGCCTTGCGGAACTTCCTCTGACGGCCCTGGCGCTTGCTTGCAGGCGCGCTCTTTCCGTTGCCGGCGCCGCCACGCCCGCCGTTGCCGCGTCCCGCGCCGGCCCTGCCGCCATTGCCGCGTCCGCCACCGCCCCCGCCGCGCTTACCGCCGGTGCTGTGATTCAGACCTTCGGTCGGCTCGTAGCCCTCGATGACGCGGGTCGGGATTTCCACCTGGACCAGTTTGCGAATGGCTTCGAACTTGCCGTGTTCGGATCCGGCCACCATCGAAACCGCGAGGCCTTCACGACCTGCGCGGCCGGTGCGCCCGATGCGGTGCACGTAGTCCTCGGGTACTTCCGGAATTTCATAGTTGACAACGTGCGGCAGCTGCTCGATGTCGAGGCCGCGCGCAGCGATATCGGTGGCCACCAGCGCCCGGACTCGGCCCGCCTTGAAGTCGGCCAGCGCCTTGGTACGCGCCCCCTGGCTCTTGTTGCCGTGAATGGCGGCAGCCGGCAGGCCGTCTGTGCCGAGCTGCTTGGCCAGGCGGTTGGCGCCGTGCTTGGTGCGGGTGAAGATCAGCACCTGGCGCCAGTTATGGTGGCCGATCATCCACGAAAGCAGCTCGCGCTTGCGCGCCTGGTCGACCTGGATGGCCTGCTGAGCAATCGCGTCCACGGTGGAATTCGGCGCTGCGGTCTCGACCCGCTGGGGGTTGGTCAGGAAGCGGTGCGCCAGCTGCGTGATCTCGCGCGAGAACGTGGCCGAGAAGAGCAGCGTCTGGCGCTTGGCCGGTACTGCCTTGAGGATTCGCTCTATGGCGGGCAGAAAGCCCATGTCGAGCATCCGGTCGGCTTCGTCCAGAACAAGAAATTCGATCCGGCCAAGGTTGACGCACTGACGCTGCATCAGGTCGATCAATCGGCCCGGTGTGGCGATCAGCAGATCCACGCCGCGCTTGAGCTTGGTGATTTGCGGGTTGATGTTGACGCCGCCGAACACGACGGCGGATTTCAGCGGCAGGTGCTGGCCCAGATCCCGGATGTTCTCCTGAACCTGAGCGGCCAGTTCACGGGTCGGGGTCAGGATGAGCGCGCGCACGGCGTTCCCCTGTGCCGGCTTCTGGCTGAGCTGATGCAGCATCGGCAGCGCAAACGCGGCGGTCTTGCCGGTGCCGGTCTGGGCGCTGGCCATGATGTCGCGTCCCTGGAGAATGACGGGGATGGATTTTTCCTGAACCGGGGTTGCGGTGGTGAATCCCTGCGCATCGATTGCACGCAGAAGTTCGGCTCGGAGGCCGAGAGAATCGAATTTCATTTGAATGATGTCCTTGTGAACCCAAGGCGAACAACCGCCGGGACGGCGGCAAAAACAAATCGGGGAGGGGCCTTGGGGGATTGTCGGTTCGGCGACCGAGCAGACAATCATCACATCCGCGAAGCGTGCTTTCGGCTGGAACGCCGAAGCAGCGCGAAGTATACATGATTTGCGCCTGAACGGACAGCAATGCTGCTGAATAGCCGTTTCCGACACTCGTTCCGATCGTGCAACAGTATTCTCGCGATTCGTGGCGCCCGTTTCGTCATCCCGGAATTCGCGCCAGTGAATATCCGGGATCCCGCGAAGCAATCCCGAAAACACGAAACGACGATCCCGCTTTCGCGATCAGATGCATGCCCTGGCTGCACCGAAGAACATCAATTTACATATAAAACAGTAACCTATATTTTTGGCACATGACTTGTATATAGGTCGCCATGGATATCATTCGTCCCGAACTCAAGCAGAAACGCCAGCGCCGGCAAGTCATCATTGCGGCGCTGGCGGTCGCCGGCGTAATTGCGATTGCCGGCGCAGTGTTCAGCCTGGATCCCGCGCTGCCGTCGGTGCCGCAGGCTTCGGCATGGGTGGGCACGGTCGAGCGCGGCGATTTCACGCGCGAGGTGCGCGGCCCAGGCAGCCTGGTCCCGAAGGTGATCCGCTGGATTCCTGCAGCCAGCGGCGGGCGCGTGGAGCGCATCGTGGCCAAGCCCGGCGTGCGTGTCGAGCCCGGCACGGTACTGGTCGAGATGTCGAACCCCGAACTCGCCCAGCAGCTGGAGGAAGCCCGCTGGGCGGCGGAGGCCGTTAGTGCCGACCGCGATTCGCTGGCCGCGGAACTCGACCGGGCGCTGCTGGATGCGCAATCCGGTCTCGCGGCGCTTCGGTCCG
>CAYYZR010000040.1:0-17256 GCA_964476005.1 uncultured Halomonas sp. | reverse complement strand
TCTCCGTGCAGCCGCTCGACCAGTTCAACCCCGCCGCCGCCGCTGCGGTGGTACAGCCAGATCGAGCCTGCCGGTATCGAACGTGTGGAGACATAGGCCTTGCGCGCGACGATGAAATCGCCGTCCGGCGTCCAGGCCGGATTGTGGAGCAAGTGTTCGCGCTCGTCGGTCACCTGCCGCATGTCGCCGCCGCCGATGTCCATGGTCCATACGTTCTCGGCGCCGGAACGATCGCTGATGAACGCAATCCGCTTGCCGTCCGGACTGAAGGCCGGCTGGAAATCCCAGGCGATGCCGCTGGTCAGCGAAACCGCATCGCCACCGTCGATCGGCAGACGGTAAAGATCGCCGAGGAAATCGAACACCAGGAATGCCCCGTCCGGGCTCACATCGACGGTCGACCAACTGACCTCGTCGGAATCGATGTCGATCGGCCGCCACTCGCCCGGCGGATCCTGGACCGACCAGGATGCCTTGTCGTTGCCGACGCCATCGTCGGTTTCCTGCGCGACCACCGGCAACACCAGCCCAAGGACCAGCACGCTCGCGGCCACACAATTCGAAAAGATCGGTAAAGACTTGAACATTGACTACCCCGTGGATTTATCTTGGAAATTCGGCTTTCAGGTAACGGCCCGGTGGTCTGGAAGAACCGGACCGTTGGCTTCTCTGGTCAGTCGTCGGGGCCGGAATTGGTATCAGTATCGGGCTCCTCGTTGGCGACGCCATGGGGAACGTGTCCCGTAGCAATCATCTGGCTGGCACTGTCGCAGTGGAGCTGCTGATCGTCGAAGAAGATATCGGCGCCGAACGCACGCAGAAAGGCGGCCTTGTCGCGTCCGCCGAGAAACATCGACTCGTCGATGCGTATGCCCCAGGCGCGCAGCGTCAGGATAACGCGCTTGTGCGCCGGCGCCGAGCGCGCGGTGACCAATGCGGTTCGAATCGGGTTCTCGTCGACAGGATAAGATGCCTGAATCTTGTGGATCGCCTCCAGAACCGCCTTGAATGGGCCGGCGCGCAACGGCCTTTCCGCGGCCTCGCGCTCGCTCGAACTGAAGGCCTCCAGGCCCTGGGTCTTGTAGATGCGCTCGGCTTCGTCGCTGAAGATGACGGCATCGCCGTCGAAGGCAATGCGCAGCTGGCCCGAGCGGTTTTCCCGCGTGGCCTGCGGAAGAATGGTCGCGGCCGCATAGCCCGCCGTAAGCACCTTGCGCACGTCATTGGCATTGGCAGAGAGGAAAACGTCGGCGCCGCACGGCTCGATGTAGTTGCCGGGGCTGGCGCCGTTGGTGAATACCGCGCGTTCAATATGCAGGTCGTGGTGCTCTATCGAATTGAATATGCGCAGTCCCGTGTCGGCGCTATTGCGCGAAAGCAGCACGATCTCCACGCCCGGATGATCGTGATCATCATCGTTGAGTGCAAGGAGTTTCTCTACCAGGGGGAAAGCCACGCCCGGCTGCAAGACCTCGTTTTCGCGCTCCCGCTGATAATCGATATAGGCCTGCAGTCCTTCGTCAACGTAAATCTGGTGGGTCGAATCCAGGTCGAACAGGGCCCGCGAGGAGATCGCCACTACCAGCGGCTTGGTATCGGGATTCACGATTCGATCATCAGTGCTCTGTGACCGAGGCCTTGAGGCCGGCAAGAATCGAATCGATTGACGGCCGGATCGCGCGACCCTGATTCGGTAGTCTTCGCATCACGTGCAAACCCATACCGGTCGCGATGACGATTGCCGCCAGGTCGCCGGCCGGGCGGCCCGCATCGAATTCGCCGCTGCCCTGCCCGCGCTCTATCACTCTCTGGATCGCCTGTCTGGCCGACTTCACGCAATCATCCAGCAACCTGCCGATCTCGGTGTCGTCGACCGGGGTTTCGGTCGCGGTACGCACCAGCAGACAGCCGACCGGCATTCGGTCACCACCTGCGGCGATCGATTCCAGGTGCCCGCGAATCAAGTCCGTGGGCGAACGGGAGCTATCGGAAAGCTCAGCGAGCTTCGGTTCGATGATTTCCTCTCGGTATTTCTTGAGTGCGGCCTCGAAGAGATCCCGCTTGTTGCCGTAGGTATCGTAGAGACTCTGGCGGCTGATACCCATCCGGTCCACCAGGTTCTGCATCGACGAGCCCTCGAATCCGGATTCCCAGAACTGAAGCATCGCCGCCTCAAGCGCCCGGGTCTGATCAAAAGTTTTTGGTCGCATTCTTCGATCTTCCATGCGAATGTCTGAGTTTTCAATGATAGCCGAAGTGCTGTGACGACAGAAACCGGTCGGCATACCGAGACCTATGCCGGAAAATGCCGGTTGCCGGGGAAAAGACCCGATCCGAAGCGGGCGCTCCGGATCGGGGCTGACGAGTGCCATTGGGGAGCGATCAATGGACTCGCAATACTAGACCGAAGCTTCCGGAATTGCCTTGCAAACATTTTTCCAGGCAATTTCGGCCCGGCGAAGTTTTGCGTCCTCGAGGGCGCATGTCGGCCGCTGCAGCAGTTATTCTTGAGTCACGTCACACCCGGTGCCAACGTGCCAGGCAGCAACATCCAAAAGCCGCTCATTACTGCAATCGTGATTTCGGCTGCCATTTCGCTTGCGGCGATCGGGTCCGTATTCGCGCAGCCAACGGAATTCTCGGAGGAGCTTGCCCGGCTCGAAAGCCTGGCCTACTCGGGGTCACGCGAGGAAATCAGCGAACGAATCGAACAGCTCGAACCCTTGCTCGACGACGCGAGTCCGCGTGAGCGGGTGACATTCATCCTCGTCAAGGCGCGCGCGGCGGCACTCGACAAGCGAAGCGAAGAAGCGCTCGATCTGCTCGACGGTCTGCTTCAGCGGCGCGATGAACTTGCATCGGACCAGGAACTGCGCGTCCTGAATCTGGCGACCAATCTGCTGGTCGTGAACGACCGTTTTGAAGCCGGATTCGAGTACTTTCGCGAGGCGCTGGCGCTGGCGCCCGGTGTGGATGCGGCGACAATGCGCGCCGATACCTATAGTGTCGCTGCCGAATTTCACGCCAGAATCGGCGAATATTCGACTGCGATCGAATACGCAAACCAGTCCATGCAGCAAGTCGAACGCGAAGTCGCGCCGCGCGTACACTGCGTCGCCCTGGAACGTCGGGCGCGGGCGGCTCTCGGTAGCGACCGACTGGAGCAGGCCGTTTCAGACTATCGAACCGCGGTGGAACTTTGCGAATCGATACCCGATCTTGTATTTGCAGGTATTTCAAGGCTTGGACTCGCCACCGCTTTCGGCCTTCGGGGTGATCCGGGCCGGGCCGAGGCCAACCTGCGCACCGCCATCGACGTGCTCGAAACCAGTGGTTTCATGGACGGTGTGCTGGAGGCCCGCTACAAACTGGCCGAGGTACTGCTCGAGCAGGGACGAACCGACGAAGCAAGCCGCGTAATGGCTCCGACCATGCAGTGGATCGATACGCCCGGGAGTTACGCGGTTCGGGCCGCGGCAATGCAGGTTCACGCAAGGCTTGCCGAAGCTGCGCAGGACAAGCGTCAGGTTTACGAGTTCAGCCGACGCGCATTGGCGTACAGACAGCAGCACACTGCACGCATTCGACACATGCGATTCACACTCCTGATGAGCGCCCACGACGATCGCGCCCGGGAGCGGGAAGTCGAACTTTTGAGATCGAAAAACTCATTGGCCGAACTCAACCGCGAAAGCAGACGACAGGAAGAATTGGCGCTGACATTCGGGGGGTTCGGTGCCCTCATCGCCGGCATTCTGCTGCTGACGCTGCTGATCAAGGCCGGACGAGACCGGCAGATGTTCCAGCGACTTTCACAACGCGACGGGTTGACCGGCCTGTACAACCACACCCGTTTCTTCGAGCTTGCGCAGCAGGACTTTCTTCGCGCGCGCCAGAGTGCCACGCCTTTCTCGCTGATCGTCGCCGATGTCGATCTGTTCAAGCAGGTCAACGATGTATACGGCCATCTTGTCGGCGACAGCGTACTCGAACGCATCGGTGTTGAACTGAAAGAGGCATTCGGACCCGATGCAATCATCGGACGGCTTGGAGGCGAAGAGTTCGGCATCGCCCTGATCGATTGCGACATAGATACCACGGTGGCGCGCATCGAGCATTTCCGGGCCATGCTCAACAGGCGCACTTCAGCTGATGAAGAGCCTGTCGTGACCATGAGTTTCGGCGTCGCAGAACTGTCTCGCGAACGCAGTCTGGACGTGCTCTACGCGTACGCCGATCAGGCGCTGTACGATGCCAAGGATGCCGGCCGAAACCGGGTAATCACCGTCGCAAGAATCAACCTGCAGGGTGGCGCGTTCGTGACCTGAGCCGACGCGCCCGGCCCGGCGTCCGGCCGACACCGTTTCCGTTCGTCGCTATTGCCCGGGCACAAGCGTTTCCGCGCCCCCCATCCAGGGCCGCAGGACTTCAGGGATAGTGACGGAACCGTCGCGATTCTGATGATTTTCCAGCACCGCTACCAGCGTTCGACCCACGGCCAGTCCGGAACCATTGAGGGTATGGACCAACTCGGTCTTGCCGGTTTCCGGATTGCGCCATCTGGCTTTCATGCGACGCGCCTGGAAATCGCCGAAGTGGCTGCACGAAGAGATTTCGCGCCAGGCCTGCTGGCCGGGCAACCAGACTTCGAGATCGTAGGTCTTGCGAGCCGAAAAGCCCATGTCGCCGGTGCAAAGCAGCATGCGTCTGTATGGCAGCTCCAATTTTTCGAGCACGGCTTCGGCATTTGCAGTCAGGCGTTCGAGGCAGTCCTCTGCCTCCTCAGGCAGGCTGATCTGTACCAACTCGACCTTGTCGAACTGGTGTTGCCGGATCATTCCTCGCGTGTCCTTTCCGTGCGAACCGGCTTCGCGACGAAAACACGGTGTGTGCGCCACGAATTTCAAGGGCAATTCCGCAGCGCCCAGAATCTCTCCGGCGACCAGGTTGGTCACCGGCACCTCGGCGGTCGGAATCAGATAGCGCGGCGGATCATCATCGACCCGGAAGGCGTCTTCCTCGAACTTCGGCAGCTGGCCAGTCCCTTGCATGGCCGCAGCGCCCACCAGATAAGGTACGGCGACCTCGCGATAACCATGCTGGTTGGTGTGAAGATCGAGCATGAACTGCGTGAGCGCCCGATGAAGCCGTGCAACCTGACCGCTGAGAACGGCAAAACGGGCGCCCGACAGGCGTGAGGCGCGCTCGAAATCGATTCCGCCCAGAATTTCTCCGAGTTCGACGTGATCGCGCGCCTCGAAACCGAATTTCGGCGGCTCCCCGCTGCGAGAGACTTCGACATTGTCGGTATCGCTGCGGCCGGCCGGCACATCGTCTGCCGGAAGATTCGGCATATCGAGCAACAAGTGATCCAGCGCTGCGCGGATATCCTCGAGACCTTGCTTGCTCGAATCAAGCTCATCGGCCAGGTCTGCGACTTCCTGCTTTAGCGGCTCGATATCGTTTCCGGCCGCCTTGGCCTTGCCGATTTCCTTCGAGCGCTTGTTTCGCTGGCTCTGCAGCTCCTCTACCCGGGTTTGCAGTTCCTTCCGTCGACTTTCCAGCGATGCGTACTGTTCCATATCGAGATGGTAGCCGCGACGCCCCAGGGCGGTCGCTACCTGGTCGAGATCGTGGCGCAGCATTTGCGGATCGAGCATTGCTTTTCCTGAATATGATGTGAATCTGTTTGCCAGTTTAGCCCCACAGCGCATCATTCACGGGCTGCCCGAACTGCATCAGCCCGCGGCGTAGGGATGACGGAAGATGATGTTGGCTTCGCGCTCGGGGCCGGTAGACAGCATGTGGACGGGCGCACCCACAAGAACTTCCAACCGATCCAGATAGTCGCGCGCCGCGCCCGGAAGCTTGTCGGCGTCCGTGATCCCGCGGGTGTCGCCCGACCAGCCGGACACGGATTCGTAAACCGGTTGAACCCGCTGCCAGTCCTCGGCGCCGAGAGGAAAGGTCTCCACGCCGTCGTAGGCGGTGCAGATGCGAACTTCGTCCAGTCCGTCGAGCACATCCAGCTTGGTCACGCACAGGCCGGTGATGCCGTTGACCCGCACCATTCGACGCAGGGCGACCGCATCGATCCAGCCGCAGCGTCTCGGACGACCGGTGGTCGCGCCGAATTCGACGCCCCGTTCGGCAATGCGCTTGCCGATGTCGTCGTGCAATTCGGTCGGAAACGGCCCGGAACCGACGCGCGTCGTGTACGCCTTGGTAATCCCCAGCACGTAATCGATGTCGACCGGGCCGACGCCGGCACCGGTCATCACGCCGCCTATCGTGGTGTTCGAAGACGTAACGAACGGATATGTGCCGTGGTCGATATCGAGCAGACTGCCCTGGGCGCCTTCGAACAGGATCGCGCCGCCGGCCGCTCGAAGTTCGTGCAGTTCTTCGGTAACGTCGCATAGCATTGGTTTGAGTTCCGCGCCGAGGCGCGCGGCGTCGTCGGCCACCTTGTGCGGATCCAGAGGTTCGGCGGCGTAAAATTCCGTCAACAGGAAATTGTGATAGTCGAGAACGGCGCCAAGCTTTTCTTCGGTTCGCGCCGGGTCGACAAGGTCCGCCAGCCGAATACCGTGGCGCGAGGCCTTGTCTTCGTACACCGGGCCGATACCTCGTCCAGTGGTGCCGATTGCCTTCTTGCCTCGTCGCTGCTCCCGGGCGCGATCCAGCGCCACGTGAGAACCAAGGATGACCGGACAGGCGCCGGACAGGCCGAGGCGGCCTCGCACATCGATGCCGGCCGCCTCCAGGCCCTCGATCTCACCGATGAGCGCTTCCGGCGAGATCACGACGCCGTTGCCGATTAGGCAGCGCGCCTTTCTGGTCAGGATGCCGGAAGGAATAAGATGGAGAACGGTCTTGCGGCCATCGACCAGAAGAGTATGCCCTGCGTTGTGTCCGCCCTGAAACCGGACCACTGCGTCTGCGTCATGCGCCAGCAGATCGACGATCTTGCCCTTGCCTTCATCGCCCCACTGGGTCCCGAGGATTACGACTGAGCGTGCCATTTGAAACTGACTCCCGATTTTGGTTGCAGTCACCGGCTCTGGCATTCTCTGGATGCCTTGCTGTCCGGCGCGGTGGAATTGCCTCTGGCGACAGTCGCCCGATCAGCGCGCAATGTGGAACAGCAGCGCTCCGGCGGCGAGCATCACGATACCGATGCGACGGATGACGTGATCCGGAAGAGCGGCCAACTGCGCCACGGCGTGTCTCCACGAGCCTGGATTCAGCGCAGGTAGAAGCCCTTCCAGAATCATCACGAGGGCGAACGCCAGCAACAAGTCTTCAAGCATGGCGAAGTCGGCCGTTCACTGACTTTAATCGCGCCTTTCCATGTAACGGAAGAAATCCGAATCGCTGTCGAGCAACAACATGTCGCCATCCGCACTGAAGCTGTTTCGATAGGCTTCCAGGCTGCGAATGAATGAATAGAACTCCGGATCGCGCTGATACGCCGCGGCATACGTGGCCGTGGCCTGGGCGTCGCCCTCGCCTCTGAGCCGCGCCGCGTCACGCTCGGCCTCGGCCAGCAGGATGCGCACCTGGCGGTCGGCGTCGGCCCGAATTTCCTCGGCTCTCTCGCGACCCAGGGAACGCAGCTCGTTGGCATACTCGGTCCGCTGGGTTTCCATCCGATTGAACACCGAATCCAGGACCTCTTCGGTCAGCTCGATCTTCTTGATGCGCACGTCATTGATCGCGATGCCGAATTGTTCGGCGCTGCGGCTGGCCTGCAACAGCAGGTCTTCCATCATGTCGCGGCGCTGGATCGAAACAACCTCGTTGAGCGAGCGTCGTGCGAACTCCTCGCGCAGGTCGTCGCGGATCAGCTGCGCCAGGCGAGTGCGCGCGATGCGGAAATCGCCACCGGAAGTCGAGATATAGAACTCTCGCGGATCCTCGATCTGCCACTTGATGTAGTAATCGACGTCGACGTATTTCTGCTCGGCGGTATTCATCTGCTCCGGCTGCATGTCCAGCAGCTGGAGACGCCGGTCGAACTTGACCACGTTGTTGATGAAAGGGGTCTTGAAATGCAGCCCGGGCTCGTAATCGGCGCGCACGACCTCGCCGAGACGGAACTTGATCGCGTATTCGGTCTGCTTGACGATGAACACGCTCTGGAGCGCAGTGAAAATGCCTGCGATGATCAGAATGGGTATGAGAATGCGCATGGTCTATCGTCCCTCTCGGCCGGTTCGGGTCCTGGTCTGGGTGGGCGTGCTGTTCTGGCCTTCACGCTCTCCGGCCGACATCAGCGGTGGCGGCGGCATGTTGCGTGCACCGCTGGCGCCACCGAGTCGATCCAGCGGCAAATACAACAGGTTGTTGGACGAATTTGCGTCCAGAAGCACCTTCGGTGTGGTCGAATACAGGCTCTCGAGCTCCTGCAGATACAGGCGCTGGCGCGTGACCTCCGGCGCCTTGGCGTACTCTTCGTAGACGGCCACGAAGCGGTCGGCCTCACCTTCGGCCTGGGCAATCACCGAATCCCGGTAGCCTTGAGCTTCCTCCATGATGCGGGCGGAACGACCGCGCGCTTCCGGGATGACCTGGTTGGCGTAGGCCTGGGCCTCGTTGGCGAAACGCACCTGGTCTTCGCGCGCCCGCACCACGTCGTCGAACGCGGCCTGTACCTGGTTCGGCGGGCGGACCTGCTGCAGGTTGAACGAAAGGATTTCAATCCCGGCATCGTAACGCTCGACTATCTGCTGCAGCAGTTCACGCGCCGCGCTTGCGATCTCGCCGCGGCCCTGCTCGAGAATGAAATCCATCTGGTTGGTGCCCACGACCTCGCGGATGGCGCTGTCGGATGCCTCCGCCAGGGTCACCTCCGGTTGTTCGACCTCGAACAGGAAATTGGCCGGATCGAGGACGCGATACTGAACCGCAAAACCCAGCTCGATCAGGTTCTCGTCGCTGGTCAGCATTCGCGCCTGGTTTTCCTGCGAGCGAACCTCTGCGACGTTGACCTTCTCGATGGTCTCGATCGGCGCGGGAAAAGTGAACCGAAGGCCGGGCAGCATGGTTCGCGTGTATTCACCGAAGCGCAACACGACCCCGCGCTCCGATTCGTCGATGATATGGACCGAATTCCAGGCCGTCCAGATTCCGGTCAGCACCACCACCAGCGCAATGATTCCGCCCATCCCGGGACCACCGGAACTTTGCGGGGCTCCGCCGTCGTCATCGCCGCCGCCACCCATGATCTTCTTCAGGCGTTTCTGGACATTGGCGAAAACCTCGTCGAGGTCTGGCGGTTGCTGACCGCCCCCTTTCCAGGGGTCCTTTCCGTTTCCACCGCCGCGTCCGGGCTCGTTCCAGGGCATTTGGTTCTCCGTAGCGTTGCATGCGCCAAACAAGGCCGGGACCCGCGATCGACATCCGCTATATCAGCGTCGATGCTCACGCCCGGCAAAAAAAGTTATTTTAGCAGGTGTTGGTGAACCCACGTGCCCCCGGCACCCGCCATCCGGCCGAGCTCGCGCGCATCGCGCAAGCTCAGATCGAGCCGAAGACGGCTCGATCCGTCGTCATCTACCGACTCCGATTCGATGGCGCCGAGCTTGAACAGCTGCGACCTGAGTTTCTGCAATTCAGCGGGCAACCTTGCTTCGGTCCGAATTCTGCCCTGCCCGGTGCGCTCGGCGAGCGCATCCAGCAGCATGTCCAGCCCCTCACCGGTCTGCGCCGAGACCCACACGCGGATCACCTGTCCGTGTTCGTCCCGCTCCACACCCGCACTGCCATCGACAATGTCGATCTTGTTGTAGACCGTCAGTCGCGGCAAATCGGCTGCGCCGATCTCGGCCAGGACTTGTTCGACCGTCGCGCTGTGTGCGCCGCGCTCGGGGTCTGAAGCATCGACGACCTGGACGACCAGCGAAGCGGAAAGCGTTTCCTCAAGCGTTGCCTTGAACGCGGCCACCAGTTCGTGCGGAAGATCCTGGATAAAGCCGACCGTATCGCTGGCCAGCAATTCTCCGCCCCGTTCGATCTCGATCCTGCGCACGGTTGGATCAAGGGTCGCAAAGAGCTGGTCTCGAGCCACGACATCTGCATCGGTGATCCGATTGAACAAAGTCGATTTGCCCGCATTGGTGTAGCCGACCAATGCAACCAGCGGCAATGCGCCACGTGCGCGCGCCTTGCGCCCGCGTGCGCGATGGCGCTCCAGACGTTCAAGCCGGCTGTTGAGCTGCCGAATACGCCCGGCCAGCAGTCGCCGGTCGGTTTCCAGCTGGGTTTCGCCAGGCCCGCGCATTCCGATGCCGCCGCGCTGTCGCTCGAGATGGGTCCAGCCCCGTACCAGCCGCGTGGAAAGATGGCGCAGCTGGGCCAACTCGACCTGAAGCTTGCCTTCATGAGAACGCGCACGTTGCGCAAAAATATCAAGGATCAATGTGGTGCGATCCAGTACCGGAACACCGAGTTCCCGGCTGAGATTGCGCTCCTGGACGGGAGAAAGGCGATGATTGAACAGAACAATCTCGGCGGCCCCTTCGCGCACGGCCCTGCCGATCTCCTCGACCTTGCCGCTACCGACCAGTGTCTTGGCATCGGCGCGTGCCCGGGGAGCCCGAATGACACCCAGGGAAATACAGCCCGCTGCATGCGCGAGCGCTTCGAATTCTTCGATTTCTCGCGCCGCGGTCGGTGCGCCGAGCTCCGGCTGAACCAGAAGGGCGCGGGAAGGTTCGCTCTGGGGCGCTGAAGTGAGCTTTGGCTGGGTCAATCGGAGTCTTGATCTTCCTGTTGCGGTGCAATGCGAACGTTCCGCGCCGGCACCACGGTTGAAATCGCATGCTTGTAAATCATCTGACTGACCGAGTTCTTCAACAGCACGACAAAATTATCGAACGACTCGATCTGGCCCTGAAGCTTGATTCCGTTGACGAGAAACACGGATACCGGCACGCGCTCCTTCCGCAACGCGTTGAGATACGGATCCTGCAATGATTGACCCTTGCCTGACATTTTTAATTCTCCTTGGATTGCCTTCGTGATTATCGCGGGTCTGTCGTGAATGCTTCGCTACATTTGCCGATTGGGTCGTGGCGATGGACAATCGAAAGGGCGAGCCCGGGGTTGACCAATCATCTTCATCCATTCCGCCAATACTCATGAAGCGGCCCCCGTTGAGACGCCGAATTCGCTTACCCGCCTGATTATGCGGTCGATTGTTCTAATATTCAACGGGTCGCACCACAAACCTCCCGTCCATTTTCGAAACGAAGTCAGCTGACGTTTGGCCAACTGGCGCGTGGCCGCGCTGGCCCTGTCCACCAGTTCGGCCCGCTCTATTTCCCCGTCGAGGTACTGGATTGTCTGTCGATAGCCGACCGCCCGCAATGCCATCGAGCTGCGTTTCAGTCCCGGACGGTTCAAGAGCCGCTCCACTTCGTCGATCAGCCCGAGTTCCAGCATTCGCGACCAGCGGCACTCGATCCGGCGGTGCAGTTCAGTTCGATCCGCGGGCGCAATCACCAGCAGCAAGCTGTCGGCCAGGCGATCGGTTCCCGGTCCCCGGTAAAATGTGCTGGCCGGCCGGCCGCTCGTCAGACATATCTCCAGCGCCCGTTGAATTCGCTGCGGATCGCTGGGTCGGATGCGACGACCTGACGCCGGATCCAGTCGGGCGAGCCGGCGGTGCATGGCCGGCCAGCCGGCTTCGCCGGCTTCATCGACGATGCGCTGGCGCAGTTCGGCGTCGGCCGAAGGCATCGCGTCGAGTCCGTAACGCAACGCACGCAGGTAGAGCGCGGTACCGCCAACCACGACCGGCAGTGTTCCCGCCGACCGCGCAGCAGCGATCTCGGCGCCCGCATCGCGCTCGAACTCGGCCGCCGAATACCCTTCCTCGGGATCTCGAATGTCGATCAGCGCATGCGGAAACTTCTCCAGCGTCCGCGCATCGGGCTTGGCCGTGCCGATATCCATGCCCCGATAGACTTGCACCGAATCGGCACTGATCAGCCTGGTCGGCATGCGACGCGCGATCTCAAGCGCAATCTCGGTCTTGCCGGCCGCGGTAGGACCGCAGATGACGACCGACGGCGGCAACGTCGACTCGGAGACTTCGCGCCGGTTCATCCGAATCTCAGTCGTGCTCCGGAGCAGCGGCGGACCCACTGCCGGCCTCCAGCCTGTCCCAGAGACAACCGCCGTCTCCGGCCGCCTTCCCGATCTTGTCGAGCAAGGCGCGATGGGCGTCGAGTTCCGCCGCAGCGGCCATCTTGCGTACCAGGCGGCCCGCATCGAAGGCCGGCACCGACGGATCCGCCGCCGTTGTCGCGGCGCCATCCAGATCCAGCCCCAGCGCGACCTGGCCACCGGTCATCATCAGATAGACCTCGGCCAGCAGTTCCGAATCCAGCAGCGCCCCGTGCAGCGTGCGGTTGGAATTGTCCACCTCATAGCGCCTGCAAAGCGCGTCCAGACTGTTGCGCTGGCCCGGATGCAATTCTCGAGCGAGCATCAGCGTATCCAGCACCTCCGCCAGGTCCGTCATCCTCGGCGCCCCGTCCAGGCGAGCGAGCTCGCTGTCGAGAAATCCGACGTCGAACGAAGCGTTGTGAATCAGCAATTCGGCGCCACGGATGAAATCGATGAATTCCCCTGCAATCTCTTCGAAACGCGGCTTGTCGGCGAGAAACTCGTCGCTGAGACCATGGACCGTGAGCGCATCGGATTCGACCGGCCGCTCGGGATTGACATAGCGGTGGAACTGGCGACCGGAAAGTCGGCGGTCGATCAATTCCAGGCAGCCGATCTCGATGACACGATGGCCTTCCTCGGGTTCGAGGCCGGTGGTCTCGGTATCCAGCACGATCTGTCGCATTCGATGCTCCTGTTTCCAGTATCAGATCCGGCAAGCGGGTCCGAGGGTCAAAACCTGGCCGCCGCCGCAGTCGCAAGTCCGTCCGCACGCTCGTTTTCGGGGTGACCCGAATGCCCACGGACCCAGGACCATTGCACCTCGTGGCACCCGGAAGCTTCTGCCAGTCGCCGCCAGAGATCGGCATTCTTGACCGGCTTGCGCGCGGCCGTTCGCCAGCCGTTGGCCCGCCAGCGCGGGAGCCATTCCGTGATCCCCTGGCGCACATAATTCGAGTCGGTCGTCAGGTGCACCCGACAAGGCTTTTTAAGCGCTTCAAGTGCTCTGATCGCCGCCATCAATTCCATGCGGTTGTTTGTCGTCTCCCGCTCACCCCCGGAAAGTTCCTTTTCGACGCCGTTGAAACGAAGTACCGCACCCCAGCCCCCCGGTCCCGGATTGCCGCGGCAGGCGCCGTCGGTCCAGATTTCGACCGTACCTGTACTCATGCCGCGCGGCAGCTTGTGGGCAAGGCACGACCGTGCGCGCGGACCGCTCGACGCATCCGGAGCCGCTCGACGGGCGCCGCACGCGGCGGCTTGCGCGCCACGACCAGCAGTAGCGGCGCGACGCCGGGGATGAACCCCCGCCACTGCTGACGCGCGGGATATTGCAACAACAACTGATGACGCGCGTGCTGCATCAGGAACCTCGGCCAGGCCGGAAGCTGCAGCGTGTTTCGACCCAGCTCCTGCCAACTGCACCGATGCCACGGATTGGCCGAGATCGACATCAGCAGACCACCAGGCTTCAGGCAGCGGATGCTCTCGGCCAGGAGTGAAGTCCCTGAATCGAGCCAGAACAGATGGCGCAGCACGATCCCCGGCAGACTGTCGCTGGCAAACGGCAGCAGATCGGCCGGCAGGCGGCACGGCCAGACCCATTCGCCGGCATCCTGCAGCATTCGGTGACGCGGGACCCGGATCGCCGGCGACGGACTGGCGGCGGGTGAGCATTCGACGAGCCAGTCGACGCCGGCGTCCGCAATCAACCGCGGCACAATTGCGTTTTCGGCGTTCTGAAGTCTGGCGAATCCGGCGATCATTCACGCATTCCGTTACGGTCGGTACAATCTGGCGCTTCGAAGTACATCATTTCAAAGCGATTCGCGAGGAGGCCCTGCAGTGACCATCCAGATCGAGCCAATCAAGGCATTCGCCGACAATTATATCTGGGCTGTTCACGACGGCCGGCACTGCGTGATCGTGGATCCGGGCGAATCGTCCGGAACGCAGGCTTTTCTCAATCGACACGAACTCCGGCTTTGCGGGCTGCTGCTGACGCATCACCACCACGATCACGTCGGCGGCGTCGACGAGCTTCGCGCGCTTCACCCGGCGCCCGCCTGGGGCCCGGACGATCCCCGAATGCCTGGAAATCTGCGGGTGGTCGGCGAAGACGATTCGGTAGAGATCGACGAACTCGGCCTGGTTTTCGGCATTCTCGAAACGCCGGGACATACCACCAGCCACATCGCGTTCCACGGTCATGGTCTGCTGTTTTGCGGGGACACCCTGTTCTCGGCCGGTTGCGGACGCCTGTTCGAAGGCACTCCAGCGCAGATGCAGACCTCGATCGACAAGTTCGCCGCCCTGCCGGACTCGACCCGTGTCTACTGCGCCCATGAGTATACGGAGTCCAACTGCAACTTCGCGCGCAAGGTGGAGCCGGAAAATGCCGCGTTGGCCGAACGCTGCGACGAGGTTGCCGGGTTGCGCAGGCGCGACCGGATCACGTTGCCGAGCACGATCGGCGCGGAAAAGTCCTTCAACCCGTTCATGCGCACGCGCGAACCGGCCGTCATCGCTGCCGCTCAGCGACGCGAGCCGGGCCGGGCCGATTCGCCCGAGGAGGTTTTCGGCGTCATCAGGCGCTGGAAGGACGCCGGCTGACCGCGTCGGCCCGAATGCCATCGCACAATGCCCGAGCAATCGTCTGCACGTCGCCTGCACGCTTGAAAAAAAGCCGCCAGACCGCTATCCTGTTTAAATATCTTTCAATCGAGATAAAAGGATATCGTTATCGAGCTCGAGCTGATCGGGCGCCACTGCAGCCTGTTGGGTGACGCCACCCGCCTGCGACTTCTGGCGCTGCTGGACATCGAGGAACTGACCGTTGCCGAGCTGGCGCGAATCACGCGCCTGGCCCAGCCGCGCGTGTCGACCCACCTTGCCCGGCTGCGCGAAGCCGGCCTGGTCGCCGACCGACGCGAAGGCGTTTCGGTCTATTACCGGTCGATGACCGGCGATCAGTCGTGCGAGATTTCGCAGTTCTGGCGAATGCTGCGCGCACGCCTGGACGACCCGCAGGTGGCCGCCGACGCAGAGCGGCTCCCGGACGTCATGGCCGAGCGCGCCTCCGGCAAGCACTGGCCCGACGCAGTGGCCGGCGACATGGAGCGTCATTATTCGCCCGGACGGACCTGGGAAGCGACCGCCCGGGCAATCGTGCAGCTTGTATCGCCGGGTCGCGTGCTGGACATCGCTTCCGGCGACGGCGTGATCGGCGAACTGCTGCATTCGAGGGCCGAATCCATCGATTGCATCGATGTCTCGCCCAAGGTCGTCGAAGCCGGGCAGAAGCGCGTCGCCGAGTTCGACAACGTCCGCTTCCACCAGGGCGACATGCACGCCCTGCCCTTCGACGACGGCAGTTTCGACACGGTGTTGCTGCTGCATGCGCTCACCTACAGCAAGACCCCCGGTCGGGTCGTCGCCGAGGCCGCCAGGGTGGTCGCCGACGGCGGCCGACTGATTGCCGCAACGCTCGCGCGTCACCGCCACACCGCGCAGGTCGAGGCCTACGGGCACGTCAACCGCGGCTTTGCGCCGGGCCAGCTCGCCGAGCTGGTCTCGGCAACCGGACTCGAAATCGGCTTCTGCGAAATCACATCGGTGGAAAAGAAACCCCCGAACTTCGAAATCATCACATTACTGGCAAGGCAGACATGAACCAGATCAAATGGCACAACCCGGAGCGCGTGGAAAAAATGTTCAACGCGCTGGACAACCGTATTCTCTTGCTCGACGGTGCCATGGGCACCATGATCCAGGGCGAGAAGCTCGACGAGGACGATTTTCGCGGCGAGCGATTCGCCGATCACGAAGACGACCTCAAGGGCAACAACGACCTGTTGACACTGACCCGGCCAGACCTGATCAAGAAAATCCACAAGGATTTCATGGCGGTCGGCTGCGACCTGGTCGAGACCAACACGTTCAACGCCAACAGGATCAGCCAGGCCGATTATTCGCTCGAGGACGTCTCCGAGGAGATCAACTACGAGGCCGCCCGGCTTGCGCGCGAAGCCTGCGACGAAATCGAGTCCGAGACGCCGGACAAGCCGCGTTTCGTCGTCGGCACGATCGGGCCGACCAACCAGACCGCTTCAATCTCGCCGGACGTTTCCAGCCCCGGCTATCGCAAGGTCACATTCGACGATCTGGTCGGAACCTATACCGAGGCGGTCCGTGGGCTTCTGGACGGCGGCGCCGATCTGCTGATGGTCGAAACGATATTCGACACGCTCAACGCCAAGGCGGCGATATTTGCCATCGAGCAGGAATTCGATCGACGCGGCGAGCGCTGGCCGGTGCTGATCTCCGGCACGATCACGGATGCCAGCGGCCGCACGCTCTCTGGACAGACGGCCGAAGCCTTTTATTACTCGGTCCGCCACGCGAATCCGGCCGGCGTCGGTTTCAACTGCGCCCTTGGCGCCGACCAGCTCAAGAAGCACATCGAGGATCTGTCCAGGGTCGCCGAGTGCCTGGTCACCGCGCATCCGAATGCCGGTCTGCCGAACGAGTTCGGCGAGTACGACCAGAGCCCTGAAGAAATGGCCGAGATCGTCAAGACCTATGCCGAGGACGGCCTGGTGAACATCATCGGCGGCTGTTGCGGCACCACGCCGGCGCATCTGGAAGCCATCGGCAAGGCGATCGAACCCTTCCAGCCGCGCAATCTGAAGCAACGCAAGGCTGCTTGAGGGGCGGACCGAAGCCCAACCATTCGCACTGAACGAAAAGCCTGGCACGAAGAACACGAAGGAGGGCACGAAGGACACGAAGGGTAAAGACAAAACAAAACAGCATCGGAGAGCGCTTTTATCTCAAACACCGGTCTTGAACGCCTTTTCTTCGTGCTCTTCGTGCCCTTCTTCGTGTTCTTCGTGCCCAGCTTTTTTTGATTTTCATATCTGCTGCCAACTCCAGAAAGGCACAGTTCCGTAATTTTCGCTGAACCCTGAAATCAGCCAACAGAGGAATACATGAGTCAACCCCAGGAACAGAAACGATATACACGCCTGAGCGGCCTGGAGCCGCTGACGATCACGCCGGATCTGGGCTTCGTCAACG
>CAYYZR010000039.1:0-17311 GCA_964476005.1 uncultured Halomonas sp. | reverse complement strand
TCCTGCACGTCGGGCGCGCCGCGGCGAACGTGCACGGTGAACAGCTTCTGCGGGTGGGTCAGCGCCTGTTCGGTGACCGGGTGATGGCCCGGAATGATCACCAGGGTCGGGCCCGAACCGGCCAGCGCCGGGTTCTGGTAGGGCTCGCGCCGGACACCGCGCGTCAGCATGATACGCAGGTGGGCGTCGTCGACCAGTTGATTCGCTTCGATGACCTCGCCCACTGCCCTGCGCAGTTCGTCGGCGCTGGGCACTTCAGCCAGCAGCAGCGCCTTGGCGCCTTCGGCCAACCGGCGGACGTGCGCGTCCAGGAACGCTGGCCGGCCGCCGACGACGCGCACGCCCTCCCAGACGCCGTCGCCGAGCACGAAGCCGGAATCGAACACCGATACCTGCGCCTGCGACTCGGGCTTGAGTTCGCCGTTGATCCAGATGCTGTAATGCTTGTCGCTGGCCATGCGTGCGCCACCTTCCGATGAGATGAGGTGAAGTGTACTCAACCCGCCCACACCGGGCGCGGCAGTCGGATTCGCCATCGGATTGGCGTACCATTGGCCGAAACAATATGACCGGGAGACTTTTGTGAAAACGATTGCCAGGTTCCTCAAGACCGCCCTCGTGCTGGCGGTGATCGTCGTCGGCGGCGCCATTGCCTATGCCTACAGCGGCTACTACGACGTGTCGGTGGGCACCGGCCACAACGCCGTCACCCACTGGTTTCTTTCCACGCTGCGCTACAACTCGATAAAACGGCGCGCGGAGGAGCTGGAAGTGCCGCCGATGAACGACAGGGACATGGTCCGCGCCGGGGCCGTCAGCTATGACCAGGGCTGTGCCGGCTGTCATGGTCGACCGGGGCGGGAGCCTTCCGACAGCTTCGATCCGCGCCCGCCGGCGCTGACCCGTCACAACCACGACCCGGCCTATACCTTCTGGGTCGTGCGAAACGGCATCAAGATGTCGGCCATGCCGGCGCGCGGCGAAGACCGGATGGCCGACGAGCAGGTCTGGGAGGTCGCGGCGTTCCTGCAGGACGCTTCGCGCCTGACCGAGGGCGAGTACCGCGAAATGGTCGAGCCGCCGCCACCGCCGCCGGAAGTCGAGCCGGTGCCGGAATCCGACGAGGCCGAGGTGACCGAGAACGGGGACGGGGACGACGCTGGTGACGATCGGGAAGCCGAAGGCGGCGCTCAGTCCACCAACTTGGAGCAGGACCAACAACCGCCCGCTGATGAAGACACCAACGGCTAAGCCGGGAAGCTGGAGATTGAGATGCTGAAAGTCATTCGAAGCGTAGCGGCAATTCCGCTCATCGCCGGCGTCATGGCCGGCCCGGCAACCGCCGACGACCACGCCCCCGGCCAGGGCCGCGTTATCGAGCCAGGCGCAGCCGTGCTGGCGCCGCGCGACCGCGTGGAACCTGAAAACCGGATGGTCGCCGATCGGCTGCAGAACCTGCTGCCGCAATTGATGAACGAGAGCGGACTCGACATGTGGCTGGTGCTCAACCGCGAATACGCCGAGGACCCGGTGTACTTCACGCTGGTGCCGCAGCCGTCGTTCGCCGCGCGCCGCACCACCATGCTGATATTTGCCCGCAACGGGGACGGCGGGGTCGACTTTCTGAGCGTCAACCGCTACCCGCTGGGCGAACCGTTCCAGGTCGAGTGGTCCGGCGGCGACCTGGACGAGCAGTGGACGGCGCTGGGCGAGCTGATCGCGAAGCGCGCCCCCGAACGCATCGGCATCAACACCTCGCGCACTTGGCCCGAAGCCGACGGTCTCAGCCACGGTCTGCACAAGCGCCTGCTGGAAGTGCTGCCGGAAGGCTTCGAGAATCGGCTGGTCTCGGCCGAAGACCTCGTCGTTCGCTGGATGGAAACGCGCAGCGAGGCAGAGCTCGAGGTCTACCCACACGTCGTCGCGCTGGCGCGCGGCGTGATTGCCGAGGCTTTTTCCAATCGGGTGATCACGCCCGGCGTGACCACCACCGACGACGTCGCCTGGTTCATTCGGCAGCGTTTCGAATCGCAGGGCCTGCCGATCTGGTTCATGCCCTACGTCAACGCTCAGCGACCGGGCGAGGAATGCACCGCCGAGTCGGATTTCTGCGGCGTAGAGGGCGTCATTCATCGCGGCGACGTCCTGCACACCGACGTCGGCATCTGCTACCTGAAGCTGTGCACCGACACACAGGAAATGGGCTACGTACTCGAGGCCGGCCAGGACGACGTACCCGACGGTCTCAAGAAGGCACTGGCCGAGGGCAATCGCTGGCAGGATCTGCTGACCGGCGAATTCGTCACCGGCCGCAGCGGCAACCAGATCCTCGAAGCCGCTCAGCGGGCCATGGCAAACGAGCCGTGGCTGCACAACATCTACACCCACCCGATCGGCTACGTCGGCCACGCGCCGGGACCGACAATCGGCATGTGGGACAAGCCGGGCGCCATCCCGAACACCGGCGACTGGCCGCTGCACCCCGACACCGCCTACGCCATCGAGGGCAACGTCGCGATGCCCTACGCGCCCTGGGACGGCCAGCACGTGCAGATCAAGCTTGAACAATCGGCGTACTTCGACGGCGAGCGGGTCATCTACCTGGCCGGTCGCCAGACCGAATGGCACGTGGTGCGGTGACAGCCAGGGATCTGGGGTTCTGGAGCCTGTTTGCGCTTCTACTGCCCCAGGCCGTGTGGGTCAGAAAGACCGCGCGTCGGTTTCCAGCCGCAGACGGGCCCTCGGAAGGTGAAACCGGGCACGGGCCGAACGAACTGAAACTGCTGGCGATCGGCGATTCGATCATCGCCGGCGTCGGCGCCCGCAAACTCGGGGACGCGCTGGTCGGCCAGACCGCGAAGCATCTTTCCGCTGCGCTGGAGGCCCGCGTTCGCTGGAAGGCCGTCGGGCGCAGCGGTGCGACCAGCCGCCAGATCGCGACCGGGATGCTGCCGGGGCTGGACAACGATCGGGTCGACGCCGTCCTCGTCTCGGCCGGCGTCAACGACGTGATTTCGCTGCATGGCCTGGCGCGCTGGCGCAGCGACATCGAAACGCTGCTGCGGGCGCTCACCGACCGGTGGCCGGGCGCCGTGATTGCGGTCAGCGGGCTGCCGCCCATGGATCACTTCCCGGCGCTGCCGCAGCCGCTTCGCGCGTTATTCGGACTGCGCGCCCGCCAGTTCGACCGAGTGCTGCGCGATGAGGTCGAAAATCACCGTCTGGCCGTGCACATCCCGCTGGCTTTCGAAGCTCGGGACGGAAGCTTCTGCGAAGACGGCTTCCACCCTTCGGAACAGAGCTATGCCGAGTTCGGACGCGTGGCGGCCACGGCCATACGAAAGCGGATGGCCGGCTGAATCTAACAACCAGACGACCCTGAAATGGCGGGAAACGCCGTATCGGGCTGTCAGGTTCCGGAAACGGCAAGCGCGATCAGCCCCTGCGCCCACAGGCCCAGGGCCAACACCAGCAAGGCAGCCACCATCAGCGCTGCGGCAGCGGTTTTCCCCAGGTCGGAAACTTCACCCGCCGGCTTGTCGAAAACTATCGGCCCGATCACTCGCAGGTAGTAGAACAACGACAGCACGGTATTGGCCAGGGCCACGACCACCAGCCAGGCGTAGCCGCCGTCCAGGGTCGCGCGGAACAGCAAGAATTTGCCGAAGAAGCCGGCTAGCGGCGGAATGCCGACGAACGAAAGCAGCGCCAGTATGATCGCGATGGTCGTCCACGGCCGCACCCGGGCCAGGCCGCGATAGTCATCCAGCGCCGTGCGGCCGCGCAGATGAACCACCGCGGCGAACGCGGTGATGTTGGCGACCGCGTAGGCCGCGAGAAAGACCAGCAGCGAGGGCACGGCCTCGTCGCTGGCCCCGACCACGGCCACCGCCATCAGGGCGTAGCCCGATTGGGACACCGCAGACCAGCCCAGCAGCCGACGAAAATCGTTTTGCCACATCGCGCCGAGGTTGCCCAGCGTCATGGTCAGCGCCGAAATCCCGGCGATCACCCACGCCCATTCGATGGTCCCGGGCAATAGCTGGACGAATCGGACCAATGCGATTGCCGCACCGATTTTCGGCACCACGGTCAGCAGCGCCGCTACCGGCGCCGGCGCGCCCTGGGCCACGTCGGGCAGCCACGCATGGGCCGGGAAAGCGCCGAGCTTGAACGCCAGGCCGATAACCACGAAAGCCAGCGCGACGATGACGATCAGCGGACTGTCGTGACGGGGCAGCTCCAGCGCAATGTCCGGATAGCCGGTGGCGCCGGTCAGCCCGAAGATCAGCACGATGCCGATCACGAACAGCGCGTTGGCCAGGGCACCGATCAGGAAATACTTCATGCCGGCTTCCAGCGCCGGCGCCCAGGCACGGTGGTAGGCGACCAGCGCATAGCCGGTGACCGACGAAAGCAGCACCCCCACGATCAACTCCATGCTGTCGGTCGCCGAAGCCATCATGACGGCGCCTAGCAGAGAGAACAGCAGCAGGGCGTAGTATTCGCCGTGGCGCCGGTCCGTTTCCATCCATCGCGGTGAAAGCGCAATTGCAAAAGCACCCGAGACCAGCATCAGGAGCTTGGCGTAGATGGCCATGGTGTCCAGCGCCCAGACGCCCGAGAAGGTCAGCCGGGGCGCTCCGCCGCTTTGCATGACGGTGAAAAAGACCGCCAGTGCGATCGCGACCAGCGCCAGGCCGGCACAGACCGGTTGATAGCTGCGGGGACTGAACGAGGCGAACAGGACGATAACGACCGCGCCGACCAACAGGGCCAGCTCGGGCAGCAGATCCGCGACCGGCATCAGCCGCCTCCGACCAGCCAGCGCGACGAAGGCACGATGATGTCGAGCAGAAAGCGCGGATAGACGCCGATCAGCACCGTCAGCGCAACCAGCACGCCGAGCACGACGTATTCACTGAAACGCAGGTCGCCGAAGTCGGCCCAGCGTTCGGGGCGCGCGCCGAGAAACAGCCGCTGCAGCATCTGCAGGAACAGCGCGGCCGTGATCACGATGCCCAGCAGGCCGACCGCGGCCAGCCACGGATAGACCGCGAAGGTGCCGACGAAGATATGGAATTCAGCCACGAACCCGGCCATGCCGGGCAGGCCGAAGCTGGCGAACGAGGCCAGCACCGTCAGCAGCATCAGGCGCGGCGCCTGGGCGGCCAGGCCGCCGTAGGCGTCGATGTCGTAGGTCTCGCCGCGCTGCCAGAACGATCCGGCCACCAGGAACAGGCTGCCGGTGATCAGACCGTGGGCGACCATTTCCAGCGTCGCCCCGGTCAGCGCCAGCTGGCGCGCGGTCTCATTGCCTTCCAGCATTGCGCCGGCCACGGCGATGCCCAGCACGGTGTAGCCCATGTGATTGATCGAGGTATAGGCGATCCGACGTTTCATGTCGTTCTGGCCCAGCGCGACCAGCGCACCGTAGATGATCGAGAGCACCGCCATCAGCGCGATCCACGGGGCCCAGGCGGCGAACGTCTCGCGCATCATGGCCAGCGGGATGCGCAGCAGGCCGAAGGTGCCCATTTTCAGCAGCACCCCGGCCAGCAGCGCCGAGGCCGGCGCCGGGGCGTCGACGTGCGCGCGCGGCAGCCAGGTGTGGAAAGGCACCAGCGGCGTCTTGATGGCGAAACCGATGATGAAGGCCAGCAGCACCAGTCCGGCAAGCGCTCCACCCCCGGCAAGCGGTTGCTGCTCGATGAGCGCGCGCATGTCGAACGTGGCCGGCTCGGCGGCGAGGTACAGGCCGAGAATGCCCAGCAGCAGCGCCAGCGAACCGACCAGCGTGTAGATGAAGAACTTGAGTGCCGCGTAGCGCGGCCGGCCGTGGCCCCAGCGCGCGATCAGGAAATACATGCCCACGAGGCTGAGGTCGAAGAACACGTAGAACAGCAGCAGGTCCAGCGCCAGGAACAGACCCAGCGAGCCCATTTCCAGAAACAGCAGCCAGGCGTAGTATTGCCGGGCCATGCCCTTGGTATCGACCGGGTAGGCGGCAGCGCCGACGAACAGCAATGCGCTCATGCTGGCAACCGCCAGCGCGATTCCGTCGACCCCGAGCCGGAACCCCATGCCGAGGCTGGGCACCCAGGGCACGTCCAGCACCAGCTGGAACTGCGGCCCGGCGGGATCGAATCGGAACCACGCGCCGATCAGCAGCAGCAACGGAACGGTTGCCGTGGCGACGGCGAACCGGCGGGCGGTCTGCTCCCGAAAGCGGGGCCCGAAGGCCAGGATCAGCGCGCCCGCCAGCGGAACGGCCAGGGTCAGAGTCAGTATCAAAGCAGCTCTCCCAGGGTGAGCAGGGCCAGGATGGCCAGGAAGCCGGCGGCGATCATGCCGTAGTAGTGATGCACCATGCCGGTCTGCAGCGTTGTTGCATATCGGGACGCGGCACCCGAAAGGCGCGCGATGCCTTGGGGAATTTCATCGAAAAGCCACTCGCCGGCGCCGCGGCCCTGCACGGCCAGCCAGTTCGTCAGTCGACTGGTCAGGCGCACTCCTGCATCGACGACCGTGTCGTCGCCGCGCGCCAGGACGAGCGCAGTATTTCTCACGCCAAGCGCCGCGCCGGTGATCACGCGGTCCCACAGATCGTCGAATCGCGCCAGCGCGCGCGCCAGGCCCAGCATCGGCGCCACGCAAAGGCCCTGCGCGAGCGTGGGAATGCCGAGCCAGCCGCGCAACAGGCGCGACCTCTCGGCCAGGACCGGATGACGGGCGAACCACGCACCCGCCACCAGCCCGAGTGCGACCAGCCCGAACGAGACGACCAGCTCCCAGGCCTTGAACTCCAGTGCCGCCAAGCCCGGCCAGGCTGCCGTAACGCCCCCGGAAGCGGGCAACCACAGGACTGCGGTCGCCGCACCGGCCACCGCGAACCCGCAGACCGGCGCGCGATCCAGGCCCGTTCCGGCGGGGCGTTCCCCTCGGGTCCAGTGGAATACCGAAACATAAAGGCGGGCCGCATAGGCAGCGCTCAGCCCGCCGGCGAGCATGGCCAGGATTGCGGCCCAGATCGAGAACTTTCCGGCAACGGTGACGACGGCCTCCTTGGTCCAGGCCCCGCCCAGCGGAAACACCCCGGCGATGGCGGCTGCCGCGACCAGGGCCGCCACGCTTACTCCAACCGAAACCCCGGCACTTCGCAATCGTTGCAATCGGTAGCTGCCCGCGCGTTCGGCGGCAATACCGACAGCCAGGAACAGCGGTGCCTTGGCCAGCGCGTGGACGACGAAATGGAGTACCGCCAGCCCGGGGTATCCCGCGCCGACGGCAACCCACATCAGCCCGAGATGAGCCGACGTCGAGGCCGCCAGCAGATGCTTGGCGCGCGGCTGCGCCAGGGCCACAAGCCCGCTGGCCAGCGCCGTGGACAGGCCAAGCGACAAGGCCATCGGGCCGAACCAGGCAGCGGTGTCGAGCTCGCCGTGCAGTTGGGCGACCAGGTAAACGCCGGCCGGCACCATGGTGGCCGAATGCAGCAGGGCCGAAGCCGAGGTGGGCCCGGACATGGCCGCAAAAAGCCAGGGCGAGAACGGCAACTGCGCCGACTTGCTCGCGCAGGCCAGCACGATGCCGGCGACGAAGACATTCAGCGCCACGCCGTCGAGTTGCGCCAGCTCGCTGTAGGCGAAAGACCCGGTGTGAGCAAAGGCCGCTGCCGCGGCGATATAGAGACCGAGGTCGCCGAAACGCGTGACCAGGAAAACCCGATTGGCGTGCCTGACCCGCTTCGCGTCCGACCCCTGGTGTGCGATCAAGGCCCAGGAAATTGCGCCGACCAGTTCCCACGCAATCAGCAGCGTCAGCAGGTCGCGCGCCAACAGCAGTAGCTGCATGGCGCCGACGAACGCGGTCAGCAGCGCCAGCAGACGGGCCAGCCCCCGACGCGGCTCATGAGCGGCGGCGTAGACCACGATCGGGATTGCAACCAGCGCAACGGTGAAGGCGAAAATCAGGCCCGTCTCCGACAGGCCCAGCTGCAGCGTCAGGGTCTCGCTCCAGCGCAAGACAGCGCTCCAGGCATGCATGACCCCGGCGACCAGCAGTGCGGCGACGATGAGGCTGACCAGGCCGGCCGAAGCCGCCAGGACCACTCTTCCGACACCTTGGCACCAGCCGTACAACAGCACGGCCGACAGCAACGGCAGGAGCGGTATCAGCCAGAGCATCAGTGCCTGAATCCTTCCAGCGCTTCGGTCACGTCGGCCTGCTTGCCGCGATACACCGCCACGACCAGCGCAAAGCCCATGGCCATTTCAATCGCCATCACCGCCATGACAATAATGGTCAGCAGCTGGCCCTCCGGGACGCCGGCGGCGGTGTACGCCCAGAACCCGACCGCGGCCAGCATGGTGCCGTTGAGCATCAGCTCCAGGCCCATCATCAGCATCACGAACGACTGTTGGGACAATGCGCCGTAAAGCCCGATCCCGATCAGGGCCGCAGCCAGCACCAGGATCGTGATCAGTGACATCCGTGCTCCTCATCGTCATCGTCCGGCGGCTGGCCGGCCGGCTCGCCGCCGGGCTCGAGACCGGGCGGCACCGAACCTTCGTTGGCGTCGCCGTAGCGGCCCCGCCGGCTGGACATCACGACGACACCGATCATCGTTGCCAGCAGCGTCACGCCCGCCGACTCGAACACCAGCATGGAGTCGCCCAGCAGCTCGTGACCCAGCCGCGCGACCACGTCCAGGCCTTCCGGCTTCGGGCGCGAGGGGAATTCCCCGAAGACGGCCACCGCGCCAAGGGCGACGAATGCAAGCACGCCCGCCGCGGCCGAAATCCGTTCCTGGTGGACCATGTTCATCGGATTGAGACCGGCCGGGTTCATCATGAACATCACCATGAACAGCGCCATGATCATCATCTCCACGGCCATCATGAAGAATATCGCCACACCCAGGTAGACCGCACCCAGCAACAACATGATGGCGCCCACCGCAAGAAACGAAATCAGCAGAAGGAACGAAGCGCGAACCATCGAATCGGTGCGAAAGACCCGCCAGCCCGAATAGACCGCGATGGCGGCATTGAGCAGGAAGGCCAGGTCCACTGCCGTCATGAAAGCGCCTCGAGCCCGGCCCACACCAGGTCGACGAAGGCAAGCGGCAGCAGGACGGTCCAGGCGAGCGTCATGAAGCGCTCAGGAGAAAGCCGGGGCAGGAGCCGGCCCAGCACCAGCAGCAGCACGAGAATGAAGAGCATCTTGATCACCAGCCAGATCGGACCGGGCAGCAGCGGCCCCATCCACCCACCCAGAAACGCCGAGGCGGCGATGGCCGAAAACGAAACCAGCATCGCGATCCTGGCGAACTGCCAGACCAGCAATGCCCGGCCGCTGCTCTCGGCCGAGGTGCCGCCGGCCAGGTCGTTGGAATCGGCAAAGTCCAGCGGGCCCCAGAAACTGATGCCCAGGCCAACGATAAGGAACAGCGGCAGGCCGAGCGGCTGGCGCACCACGTTCCAGAGCTCCTGCTGGGATTCCACCACCGCGCTGACCTGCAGGGATTCGGCCGGCAGCGCAACCGCGATCAGCACGAACATGCTGACCAGAATGTAGGACAGCCCCACGGCGACATAGCGGTAACCGCCGAGCAGCGGAAGATGCGAATTGGGCGACCAGCCGTGCAGGAAGATCAGCACCGTCGCCAGCGGCTCCAGCGCGCCCCACAGGACGATGCCGGTGGCCAGGTCGACCGGAACGAAAGTCTCCGACCATGGCACCACGGCCAGGCCCATCCCGGCCAGCGTCAGATACAAAACGGGCGCCAGGCGCCAGCCCGCGGCATCGGGCGCTTCGGTGACATGCGGCGGCGCCAGCCATAGCGCGGCGGCGCGAGAAAGGGGTGCCAGGAAGGGATTCCGGCGATCGTGGACACCGGCGCCGCCCGTTGCCTCGCCGCCCATTGCCACCCCGCAGATCCGATCGATGACGGCGACCGCGTAGGCGCCCACCGACAGCGTGGCCAATACCGCGATGACCGAAAGCATGAGATCCATCAGGCCCGGCCCTCGCCGGGATCGGCGACGCCGGCCAGATCCAGGCTGGCAATGGTGGCCATCGCTTCGCTCCATTCCAGACCGGGCAGGAGTTCGGACAGGATAGCGCTGGCGTCCGCCGGGTAACGGCCGCATTGCACGTTGCCGCGGGGGGCTTCGACGCTTTCGGTATACGAGGTTTCAGCGCCGCTGCTCCGGGCCCGGCCGGCCAGGTGCAGGGCCTGGGACGCTTCGTCCAGCCACTGCTGCCAGCGTGCCCGGCAATCATTGCCGCGGCCCCCGACCGGCCGAAAGCCCAGCTTTCGATACTCCGGATCGCGTGTGCGGGCATCCTGTTCGAGGCCGGCCGCGCGCGCGGCGGGACCGCCCAGCCGCTCGGCCTGTTCCAGGCTGATTTCGCCCCTGCCGGCGCCGGCCGAAAAGAAAAAACCGACACGCCGCAGCCGTTCGCATAACCCGCTTATCGAATCGTGGGGCTGCAGCGCCTGAACCTGCCGCAGCACGGACAGCGATGCGCTTTCGAGCCCGCTGAGCCACATCGAATGGGAAAGCTGGCGCAAGTGATTCCGGGCACGCGCCATCTCGAGGTCCGCGATGGGTACAGGGCGCTCCAGCGCCTGTTCGAACACGGGCTGCAAATCGACGGGAAAGGGCGCCGAGGTGATCTCGACCTCGGCAATCACATCGCCGTGCAGCACGAGCCGCGCCGCCAGTCCTGGCGGCAGCACGGGCCAGAACGGTCCGATCGAGAACTCCAGCGGATCGAGTTCCAGCCCGTCGCGCAGGTCCTCGGCGGTCATCGCCATGGGCCGGCCGTAGGGCTTGCCGCCCATCATGCCTTCGCCGCCCTGGCCGTGATCTCCGCGTCCTTCAAAGGGCGCCGGCGGTTCGTCCGGGCACAGATTCGGCTCTCCTTGCCGGTCTCCCAGCAACAGGCTGCGGCACGCGTCGCCGGCAATCGTGCCGAGTTCGTCGGCGTCTTCGAACACAACGGCCCGATCGGCCAGTCCGGCCAGCGGCGTGCTGCGCCACCACAGCGTGATCGAGGGTGCAGGCAACTGGTCGTGGAGGCGACGCAGGGCCGGCCTGCACTCGGGGAGAATGTCGCCAGCAACCAGGAGAATGCGCGCCTGGCGGGGCGAACGCGTCCACTGCAGGCGAGCATCCAGGCGCCAGTCCTGGATCTGCGGCAATGCGTTTCGGCCGATTGCCGGATAGACCGGCACCGGCGCCCGGCACGCAAGGCGGGCCAGCCAGTTCATTGCCACTTGAAGACGCCTTCGCGCCACCCGTAGACGATGCCGATGGACAGGATCGCCAGAAACATGCCCATCTCGACCAGCGCCTTGACGCCCTCGGCGACATAAACCACCGCCCAGGGGTACATGAACATCATTTCCATTTCGAACGCGATGAGCAAGAGCGTCATCGGGTAATAGCGGACATGGAAGCGGCTCCAGGCGTGCGTATCGGGAATGCCTCCCCCGAGAAAAGGGGCGCGCTGCGGCCAGGAAATCCGCAAGCTCGAAAATGGGATGCCCGCCAGCACCAGCCCCAGGGCAAAAGTCGCCGTGCTGATGATCATCAGCGCGAACAGTTCGCTTGCCTCCATGCCGATACTCCTGCTTACGGGTCGCAGACACCTGCATATCCATGCCGGATCGATGAAGCCGGCCTATTCAATCTATCAAAAATATGGTCCGCCAATGCATCTTCCGGGAAACGACAGCTCGCAACGACGCCCAGCGCCCCTGGCATGTGCAGGATGCGGTTCGCGGCTGTTTTTTTCAGAATACCGGGGACAAACAAACTTTTCGCCGGCGGTGCCGCGCGGAACCTGTACGTGGCTTCACGATCCTAGAGCCGTGCAAATAGTGCAGAACCCGACTCCCCGAGTTGCGTATGCTCGAATGCTCAAAACACGACACGAGGACACGAGCATGCCGTATGAGAAGAACGAGGATCTGCCCGACCAGGTCACCGACAATCTGCCGGAGGGCGCCCAGACCATCTACCGCGAGGCGTTCAACTCGGCCTTCGAACAGTACGACTCGGCCGAGGATCGACGCGGGGGCTCTGGCCGCGAACAAACCGCGCATCGCGTCGCCTGGAATGCGGTCAAGGAAAAGTATGCCAAGGACGACAACGGCGAGTGGAAACGCAATAACGGATGAACAGCGACGCGCCTCTGTCTGAGGTGCTGGAGCGGATCGACGAGGTGGCGCATCGTCAAGAGCGGGTCAGCATCCGAGCGATCATGAACGCCGTGGGTTCGCGTTCGTTCGGGCCCCTCGTGCTGGTCGCCGGAATTGTACTGGCCTCTCCGCTCAGCGGCATCCCCGGCCTGCCCACGATAATCGCTGCGTTTGTTCTGCTGGTGGCCGTCCAACTGCTGTTGCGGCGCGACTTTTTCTGGCTGCCCGGGTGGATTCTGAACCGCTCGATATCCTCGGGCCGGTTGCAGAATTCCATCAAGGGGTTGCGACGACCGGCCCGGCTGATGGACAAGCCGTTGCGTCCCCGGCTGACATTTCTCACCTACGAGGGGGGCGCACGCACCGCGGCCGGGGCATGCGTCATGATCGCATTGATCCTGCCGCCGCTCGAGATAGTGCCTTTAAGCAGTTCGGTGGGCGGCGTGGCGCTTGCGGCATTCGGGCTGTCACTGGTCGCAAACGACGGCGTGCTGGCGCTGCTGGCCTATACGCTGGTGTTTTCCGGCCTTTTGCTGCTCGCTGTAGTCATGCACTGAACCCGGCGCTAAGAGCGAGTCGGGACGAGGCTTGCCTCCCGTTATCGGGACCGGCCGCGCTTGAGCTTCTGAACGTAATCGCCCGGCGGCGGCTGCTGTTCGGGATAGCCGCTTTCGCCGATTTCGAGGACCCATTCATCGCCGTTCCAGACGGCTTTTCCCCTGCGAGGCTCATCCGGGTCGAGAACCACCTCGCACCCGCCGTCCCCGCATTCAGAGACCTCGGTAACGACACAATCCTCGGCCCCGACCTTGATCCATTCCCCGGGTTTGACTTGCGGTCTGTCTGCCATGATTCGTGAACCTCCTGTCGGAACGATCGATGCGCTCTGCCATGCGGAAATCGCATGGTTCGGAGCCGGAAAATACCCGACCGATTTCCCGTGTGCCGGGCGATTTCCCGACCTGCTGAAACATCATCTTATCGCAGGTCGACCCGGCCATTCGTCCGCCGAGAACCCGCTGCCGGTGCGCATGCTCCGAAGTCCCGGCAGCGACGCCGGGACTTCGGATGGGTCGTATCAATTGCGCGCATCGTCCGTTGCGGATTCGCCAAGCAACCGGTAATCAGCCGGCGGGGTCAGCGCGAACAACGCATCGTCCAGCGGCCGGTCGAACTCGAAGTCCAGTCGGGTCTCGAGTCCGCCCGGTCCGGCCATCAGAAGGCTGAGCGGCTCGCCGCTTTCGGCGGCCCAGAGCGTCATGTCCATGCCGCCGGCGTCCAGGCTGAAGCCGTATGCCTGCCGGCCGCGGATGACCATGGTCTCGTCGAGCAATTCCGCCTGCCCCTGGAACTCGCGGATGTCGGCGAGCCAGTCCAGCCCGACGCCGTCGTCCAACTCAGCGGGGCCGGCCAGAGGCATCAGCAGCGCCCGCTTCTGATCATGGAACAGCTGCAGCATCATCGATCGGGTCGGATCGATCACATAGGTAAAGCCGGCGCCGGCGTCCAGGCGGGTCCGGTCCCGGTCATCGACGCGTATCGTCGTTTCGACCAGTTCGTTTCCGCCCACGGTGGTCGTCAACTGCGCGACAAGCGTGTCGAAAGCGAGGAAGTGACGCTGGACATCCGAAAATGCGAGCGCGCTGTTCGTCCCCGGCATCCACAGCAGCATCGGCAGCAGCACGGCCGCGGCCGCGGCAGTCGCCCAGCCCCACCCGCCGTTCATGCGTTTTGCTTCTGATGTCCTGGCATCGAGACGGGCCAGCAGCTTCCGCTGGGCGCTCTCGCTCTGTGAAGATTCGGGCTGCTGGCCGATAACGGCATCGACGTATTTCTGCATCGGATCGGTGTTCGATTGATTGATGGTCGGGCTGTTCATGAATCGGTCTCCTGGGTACGGTATTCGGTGGCGGCGAGGCGCTCGCGGATGGCGCCGACCGCGCGGTTGAGCGTGACGCTGACGGCGTTGGGCGTCATCGAAAGGGCCTTGGCGATTTCGGCCAGCTCCAGGCCGTCGAAGAATCGCAGCACAAAGCACTCGGCCTGGCGCCTGGAAATGCGCCCCAGGGCCAGCCGAAGGCTTTGCGCTCGGATTCGATCGTCGAGGACGGCGGTCGGCTGGGGGTCGGGCGAGGCCCGGCCGGCCAGCCAGGGTCCGGTCAGGCGCTGCCAGCGCCGGGCTCGCCGCAGCTCGTCGATCGCCGCCCGGACCGCCATCGCACAGAGGTAGGATTTCCAGCTCTCGACGGCATTGCGCGGTGGTTTTTCCAGCAGGCGCATGAACACGGTCTGCTGGATATCCTCGGCCTTTGCGACGTCGCCGGTCACGCGGAACGCCGCCCGGAAGACGTCGCGCCCGTGGGCCGTCGCGAGCGCTCCTACATCGAGTTCAGCTCCAGCCTTCCCCGTCATCGGTGGTGAAGAATGTGAGGTTGACAGCAAGTGCATTTTCGTCTCCTTTGGAATGCACCCCTGAAGACGAACCGCGCGCGGATTTCTTACACCCGAATACGAGCTCCCGCCCGAAAACTCATCCGCCCAGGATCTGCGGGTTGAGTTGCCACAGTGTGTAGTTCAGCGCACCGGCGAAGCTGACCCACGCGATATAGGGCACCAGCAGCAATGCGGCCACCGGGCTGGTACGCCGGAACGCCGCGATGGTCGCGGCGATCAGCAGCCAGAGGATCGCGATGTCGGCCAGCGCCCAGCCGCCCAGGTGCCAGGCGAAGAACAGCCAGCTCCACAGACCGTTGAAGACCAGCTGGGCCAGGAACAGGAGCAAGGGCGCGCGCTGCGCGCCGAAGCCGCCGCGGCGCCAGACCAGCCACGCGGCAATGCCCATCATGATGAAAAGCGTGGTCCAGACCGGACCGAACAGCCAGGCCGGCGGCGCCCAGGCCGGCTGGACGAGCTGGCCATAGAACGTCGGCGCGGTGATCGAGGCGACGGCGCCGATATAGGCGGTCAGGAAACTCAGCGCCAGCCAGGCAAGCAGCCCCAACGTCTGCCGGACCGGCGACAGAGCCGGTGGATTGTGAAACTGCGTCATCGGCATTGCTCCTCGTCAATCCGGACTGCGCACTGTACGGCGCGTTTGTTTTACAAGTCAGCCAGTTCTTCGACCGATCGATTCGCGATGCCCAGCGCGGCCGGCGTTCGAAGCGCCTCGGCCTTGTAGTCCCGGCCCATGACGATAGACGCAAACGCGATCACGGAGTCGATGCCCGGGACCTTCAGGTCCAGTTGCTCGGCCAGCGCGGACATGAACACCAGGCCGTAGCCGACGTCCTCGTTGAGATAACGGTGATCCAGCTGCGGCTGCGCCGCGATGCCCTTGAAACCGGGCGCTTCGCGATAGGCGGCGCCGTAGTTGCTCTCGAGCATGTAGCCCTGGCGCATGCCCATTGCCGGATCGGGCAGTACCGTGAGACCGAGTCTTTCGCCGATTGCGATGCGCTCGCTGTCCAGCGCCTCGATCAGACGCCCGACCGAATCGCTCACGCCTTCTTCGTAGAACAGGAAGTCGCCGCCGGTCATCTCGATACGCGCGGCATTGGCGAGCGTAACCGCCGGATGGATGATTGGGTTCGCGTTCTGAAGGCTGGTCTGCAATACATTCCCGGCGGCCTCCATGCCGGGATACACATCCGACACCAGGTCCAGCACCGCCCGGGTATGCGTATTCGGCAACGCCGCCAGCAGGTTGCCGGCCCTGAGCTTCAGGAACACGCGAATCTTCCCCGGCGCAATGAGGCGCACCGCGTAATGCAGCGTGGACGTTTCGGCGACACGAATCGCGTCGTCGTCGAGCGCGAGCCCGGCCGCTTGCTTGAACGCCAGTGCGCCGCCGCAGGAACTCGGCGTGACGATGACCGTCTGGCCCGCGCGCAGTTTGCCTGCCACCGCCTCGCCGAAAGGTTCGGTGCTGTAGGCGGGCCCCACCACGTAGATCAGTTCGGCGCCTTCGAGCGCCTCGCCGATATCATGGCCTGCGTAAGCGATGTCCGCCGACCCCGCGATATCGCCCTGCGCAACGATATTGCCTCGTGCCGCAATCGCGGCAATGTTGTCGGAGAACCGCGAAAAGTCGAACAGCCGGACCTCGTGCCCGTGATTAGCGCAATCGAAGGCGACTGCCGTGCCCCCGGCGCCGGCGCCCAGTACGGTAATTTTCATTTATCTTCTCTCAGCACACGAGCCAAAGCGTCAGAGGCTTCATCTTAGCGTAGCGAAATGGAAGCGGGCATGTTGAAAACCGGACATCATTCCAGGACCGCACTCTCCATTCGTCGATCTGTCACTGACTCAACGGCGACCTTCGCGCCGAGGGCCGAAGCAAATCGTCCGAAACCCGAAGCGGATCAGCCGCCGACCGATGCCGCCCAGGCCGTGAACCGCTGCCACGCGGCCAGGTTCGGCAGCAAGTGCCACAGCACGAGCATGATTGCCCAAAGTACCGAGAATACGATGAACGGCGAGCGCACGCGATCGCTGCGCCATTCCCACACAACCAGCGCCAGGCTGATCACCAGTGGAACGTACAGGCACTGGTAGAAGTCCAGCGCCGGCAGACCGCTGGGGGCCACGTACTGGCCCATGGTCCGCGACAACCCGGGCACCAGGAACACCAGTGCAGTGGCGATCATGTAACGCGCGTGGTAGTGAACGTTCCGCCTGTGGACCATGGCCAGCGCGTAAAGCACGGCATAGGCGAAGACAGAGAACAGGCCAAGATGGAAGATGCTCAGCGCAGGGGGCGTCAGCGGATTCTCGAACTGCGCGATATTGTGGAACGAGACCATGGCTCCGGAAATCACGACCAGCGGGGCGATGACGTACGAAATCTTGCCGGTCGTGCGGTGCAGGTCCAGCTTTTTCGACCGGGCCAGCCAGGCCTGGTTGATCAACAGCAGCACCCAGGCCAGCATTGCCAGGCCGTGGAAGTGGTGGGTACTGTCGGGGCCGCTTAGAATGATCGAGAAGTAGGATTTCCAGAACCCGATCAGAAGAATGACCAGCAGGCCGATGAACCAGAAAACTGCACTCTTGACGTATGGCATGGAACGCCCTCCCTCGGGCTGTCGATGAGCGAGTCTA
>CAYYZR010000038.1:0-17484 GCA_964476005.1 uncultured Halomonas sp. | reverse complement strand
TCTCGCAGATGAAGGAAGACGAAGCCCGCCACGCCGAACTCGCCGCCCAGTCGGGTGCCGCGCGCCTGCCGAAACCCGTCCAGGGTGCGATGGCGGTCACCGCCGGATTGATGAAATGGGTCGCTTACCGGGTCTGAGGCGGCGACCGGGAGCCGGATGCGCATCAAGATCAAAGGCTTTTCGCCTTGAAACCTGCAAGCGCGTAGCGCGTGGCGAAACGCAGTTGACGGTACGGCTGAAAGTCAAAAAAGCTGAAAACCCTGTCCCCGCCAAGAGGATCGTACCGGCCGCCGGGCCCTCATCCGCCGAAGCGGCCAAGATGCTGAATTAACTACAAATTCCTTCCGTAGAACAACTCCTGCATCTCCTTTCGCAGGCGGCGGTCGATCTTTCGCCGCTGGGCCACGGGCAGATCCTCGGCCTTGAGGCCGAACAGGTAGTTGTCGAGATCGAATTCCTTCAGGCACATCTTGGTGTGGAACAGGTTTTCCTGGTACACGTTGACGTCGATCATCTGATAGGCGTTGCGGGTATCGCGGCTGAAGTAGTCCTGGATCGAGGTGATCTTGTGGTCGATGTAGTGCTTGCGACCGCGCACGTCGCGCGTGAAGCCGCGCACCCGGTAATCGACGGTGACGATGTCGGATTCGAAGCTGTGGATCAGGTAATTCAGCGCCTTGAGCGGTGAAATCACGCCGCAGGTGGCCACGTCGATGTCGGCTCGGAACGTTGAAATGCCGTCATGCGGATGACTTTCGGGGTAGGTATGGACCGTGATGTGGCTCTTGTCCAGATGCGCCAGCACGGTTTCGGGCAGCGGTCCGGGCGCCGACGAGGAAATGGTCGAACCCGGCGGCACCGGCTCCTCGGCGATCAGCATCGTCACGCTCGCGCCCTGGGGATCGTAGTCCTGGCGGGCGATGTTGAGAATGTTGGCCCCGATGATGTTGGACACGTCGGTCAGAATCTGCGTCAGCCGCTCGGCGTTGTACGCCTCGTCGATGTAGGCGATATACTTTTCGCGCTGCTCGCTGGTCGTCGCATAGCACAGGTCGTAGATATTGAAGCTCAACGCCTTGGTCAGGTTGTTGAACCCGTGGAGTTGTATGCGACGTCTCGCCATCTATAGGTCCCGGTCCAGCCTTTGGATGAAAGCCGACCATTATCGCTCAACAAAGCAGTGTGGATGGGCGTCTATCTTAAAATTGGAGAAATGATAATTTGACTCGCCTCGCCACAGGCGTGAAAATGGCACAATATGCGCAGCGGGGGATTATGATGCAGCCTATCGTGAAAACGACCACTATCAAGCAGGACCAGTCGAATGCGTGATTTTCAGTTCTATCCGGTAGACCGGGTTGCCATGGACCATTTCCTGGAGCTGTGCAAGCGCCAGCATTACCCGGCGCGCGCGACCGTGATGCGTCCCGGCGACTCCGGCCAGACCCTGATGTACGTGATCGAGGGCTCGGTGACCGTCTCTACCGAAGGCGACGACGGACGCGAACTCATCCTCAGCTACCTGAACCCGGGCGATTTCATCGGTGAAATGGGCCTGTTCATGCGGCCTGCCAATCGCGAAGTCCTGGTGCGCACCAAGACCAAATGCGAACTGGCCGAGATTTCCTACGCCGCGCTGCGCGACGCGCTGGAAGACGAACTCAAGGACCACGCGCTGGAAATCATGACCGCGATCGGCGCCAAGCTCGCCCAGCGCCTGCTCCAGGCTCGGCGCAAGGTCGAACACCTGGCGTTTCTGGATACCCAGGGCCGGGTCGCCCGCACGCTGATCGACCTGTGCGGCGAACCCGACGCGGTCTCGCATCCGGAAGGCACCCAGATCCGGATCACCCGCCAGGAAATCTCGCGCATCGTCGGCTGCTCCCGCGAAATGGCAGGGCGGGTCATGAAGACGCTTGAGGAAGAAGGCATGATCCGCGCCTCGGGCAAGACGATCGTGGTGCTCGGTACCTACAAGGGCTCGGCGCCGGCGTAAATCGACGGTTTCGGGGGGTCCGGTTTCCGGTTTCCGGTTTCCGGTTTCCGGTTTCCGGAAAATTCGGCCGGGATCTGCGGTCGATTGCAATGCCGATCGCCGACTGGCCTTGAACCCGCCTTTCCGGAAACCCGAACCCGGAAACCCGAAACCCTTGCTTTAACCAGTATTCTGCAGGCCTTGTGCAATCCCGTGCACAGTCGCGATCAGAACCTGCTCCAGCGCCTCGTCCTTTCGATCCCCGGCGCGCCAGCGCGCCAGGGTTTCGACCTGGACGAAGCTCATCGGGTCTACGTATGGATTACGCAGCAGGATCGAGCGCTTCAATGTCTCGTCACCTTCCAGCAATTCCGATTGCGCCTTGAGCTTGCAGATCCAAGTTCTCGTACGTTCGAATTCGGCGTCGATCTGCGGAAAGAAGTGCTCGCCAGCCGCACCGGCCAGGCTGGCGTAGCGCCCGGCAATATCCAGATCGGCCTTGCTCATGGCCATTTCGGCATCGTCGAGCACGGTGCGCACGAACGGCCAGTTGTCGGTCATTCGGACCAGCGTGGCCTCACCGATTTCACCGGCCAGTGCCTCCAGCCCGCTACCCAGCCCGTACCAGCCCGGCAGTGCATGACGGCTCTGGGCCCATGAAAACACCCACGGAATGGCGCGCAGCCCCTCGATGCCAGCGTCGGGCCTGCGCGAGGCAGGGCGCGAGCCCATGCGCATGCGCTCGATGACGTCGATGGGCGTGGCCAGCCTGAAATACTCGTCGAAACCCGGTTTGCCGCGGGGATTGCCGTCGGAATCGCCGTAGACCAGGTCGCGGTAGGCGTTCCGGCTCAACTCGGCCAGCCGATGCATGTGTCCTTTCCACGCGGACTTCACCCGGTCCTCGCCGGAGGCTCCAAAGCGCCCGGTGCTGGCACGAATCACCGCGCCGGCGGTCTGCTCCATGTTTCGAAGCGCGATCGGCCGCAGCGCATATTTTCGATGGATGACCTCGCCCTGCTCGGTCAGCCGCAACCGCCCCGCCACGCTGCCGGCCGGCGCGGCCAGAATGGCACGATGGGTCTTGCCGCCGCCGCGCCCGATGCTGCCGCCGCGGCCGTGGAACAGCGCCAGCTTCATCCCGGCATCCCGAAACAGAGCGACGAGCTTCTCCTGGGCGTCGTGGAGCGCCCAGCGCGACGCCACCAGCCCGCCGTCCTTGTTGCTGTCGGAATAACCCAGCATGATCATCTGCCGACGGTCGCGCCTGTCCAGCAACCGCTTCCACAGGTCCAGACCGAGCAATCCGCGCATCACGCCTTCGGCCGCGTCCAGGTCGTCGACGGTTTCGAACAGCGGCACGAAGTCGAAGCCACCATCCTCGATGCCGGCTGCCCGGGCAACGAACCAGGCGGCCAGCACGTCGTCTGCATTGCGGCTCATGCTCACGATCAACGTCTGCACCGACATCGTGCCGAAACGCTCGCGCGCCTCGCGCGCTGCCTCGACCAGCCTGTAGACGGGATGGTCGCTGGTACTCGTCTCGAACGACGAATCGGCCAGCGCCTGGCAAAGACGTTCGGTCCTGGTGCCATGGTCGCGTTCGGGCCAGCCGGCATCACCGAGCAGATCGCCCACGGCTTCGTGCAGGTCGCCGGAATCCACGCGCAGGTCGAGTGCAGCCAGGTGGAACCCGAAAATCCCGACCCGCCGGCGCAGGCGGTCCAGCGGGAACAGGCCGGCGCGTTCGCCGCGGTGCAGCTGCATGCTGTCGCCGATCAGCCCGAGGTCGACCAGGAATTCGTCGGCGTCGCGGTAGCCCAGTCGATCATCGGCGAGCGTTTGCGACAGCCTGCGATCGACAAAATTGAGCAGCCGCCGGTACGGCATGTCGGCGTAGCGCCTCGGCACCCGCTCGGCGACGTCGGGCATGCGCTCGCCGTAATCGGCGAGACGCTGGTGCAATTCGTCGCGAACTTCGATACGACCCAGGGTCTGGCTGAGCAGCCGGTTCAGGCGCCTGACCTCACGCTGGTAATTGCCGATCACCTGGCGGCGCTGTTCCGCCAGGGTATCGAGCACCGTGTCGGGACCGACGTTGGGATTGCCGTCCATGTCGCCACCCACCCAGGAGCCGAAGCGCAGAATTGCCGGCAGCCGGGCCGGGTTGACATCGACGTCCCAGACCGCCTTGATCGCTTCGGCCAGGTTCTCGTGCAGCACCGGGGTCACCCGGTAGAGCACGTTGGCCAGGTAATAGTGAGCGTGCTCGGCTTCGTCGGCCACGGTCGGGCGAACCGCCGATTGCTCGGCCGTCTGCCAGGCGATGGTCAGCTCCATCCGCACCCGGTCGATGAGCCGGTGCAAGGTGCGCGAAGACTGCGTGGTGTCGAAGCGCTGGACCAGGTACTTGGCCATGCGCTGCTCCTTCTCGAGGATGGAGCGCCGCGTGGCCTCGGTCGGGTGCGCAGTCAGCACCGGCTCGATCAACAAGTCCGAGAGCATCGGCTCGAATTCGTCGAATCCCATGCCGTCGTCGCGCAAGTCCTTCAATACCGCCTCGAGGCTCTCGGGCTGCGGCTCGCTCCCGGCGGCCCAGGCGCGCTGGCGCCGGATCCTGTGGACCTGTTCGGCCAGATTCACCATGCGGAACCACGCGGCAAACCCACGCACGAAATCAAGCCCCTGGCGCGGGTCGTCGAAACGACACTGTGCTTCCATGGCGTCGCTCCCGGTCACGCCGTTGCGCCTGTCTATGGCCGCGGCCCGGGCGGTCTCGACCCGCATGAACAGACGTTCCCCGCACTGCTCCCGGAGCAGGTCACCCACCATGCTGCCAAGCTCGCCCACATCATCGCGCAGCGGATCATGCTCGGTCGGAAAATCGATTTCTTCGCGCTTCATGGGGAACTCCGGCCACGGAAAGGGAAGCAACATGTTAGCGGTTGGAGCGGAGACAGGGGTTTCCGGTTTCCGGTTTCGGAGAAGCGGTGGTCGGTAATCGCCAATCCCGACTTCCAACCAAACGACCAAACGACGAATCGTCGAAACGACAAAACATCCCACCGGTTACCATCGCGTCCTGATTCCCATGGAGCCGGCCATGAATCCCGAACTCGACGCCGCTGTCGCGCAGCCGTACGAATCCAGCCCATACGCAACGCTGGTGCTGAACCTGGGCCGGGCGCTGTTGCGGGTGGGTTCGCCGGCACATCGGCTTGAATCGGCGATGCAGATCATGGCCGAGCGTCTCGGGCTGACCGCCGAGTTCTTCTGCACACCGACCGCGCTGATCGCATCGCTGGGCGACGGCAACCGACAGCAGACCTACCTGGCGCGGGTCGAACCCGGCGGCCCGGACCTCGGCAAGTTGTCGGAATTGACCGAAGTGATGGAGGCGCTGGCCAGCGGAGAGCTGGATCCGGTTGCAGCCGACGCCCGGGTGCGCGAAATCGATGCGCGACCGGCGCATCATCGCGGGATGCCGTTGCTGATGGCCTACGTGCTGGTCTCGGCCGGCGCCTGCACCCTGATCGGCGGCGGATGGCGCGAAGCGATTCTGGCCGGGCTGCTTGGCAGCATCACCGGCGCCAGCGTGCTGCTGCTCTGGAAACGGGCCGAATTGTCCCGGTTGCTCAACCCGCTCAGCGCGGGCCTGGTCACGCTGGTCGGTACGTTGTGGTGCGGAATGGATCCGCAAACAGCGCTGATGCCGGCCGTGATCGCCGGCATGATCACCCTGGTACCGGGCATGGACCTGACCGCCGCAACCCGCGAGCTGGCCACCGGCCATCAGGTGTCCGGGGCAGCCCGGCTGGCCTCGACCATTGTCGTTTTCGCATTGCTGACCGTCGGCCTGGCGCTGGGCAGCTGGGTGGCGCAGCAGTTCACCGGTCCGGTACCGCTGGTGCCGGGCTCCGCCCTGCCCGCGTGGCTGGTGCCGATCGGTCTGGCCACGGCCGCGCTTGGGTTCGTCGTCCTGTTCCAGGCGGCATGGAGGGACTGGCCATGGATCGTGCTCGCCTGCCTGCTGGCATGGACGGCCAGCAACTTCGGCGGCCTGCTCGGCTCGCCGGTGCTCGCGGCATTCATCGGCGCGCTGATGGTGGGTATCGCAGGCAACCTGCACGCGCGCTGGTCGCGGCGACCGGGCTCCATCATGCACCTGCCGGGCCTGATTCTGCTGGTGCCCGGTTCGATCGGCATGCGCAGCCTGTCGGCGCTGGTCGGACAGGATGTGCTTTCGGGCATCGAAACCGGTTTCCTGGCGATCATGATCGCCGTGGCGCTGACCAGCGGCCTGATCCTGGCCAGCGCACTGGTGCCGCCCAGGATCAGCCTCTGAGCCGGCCAGCCGATCCATTTGCGTCGAGAGGCAACGAAAAACTGGGTAAACTTCCGACGATGAGCGAAATCGATATCCGCAAGACCCATTCCTTCGACCTCGAAGGTGCCCAGCAGGTGGCCGACGACCTGGCCCGCGACCTTTCGGACAAGTTCGATGTCGACTACGGCTGGGACGGCGACGTGATCCTGTTCGAGCGCGCCGGCTGTCACGGTGAAATCGAGGTGGACGCCGAGTGCGTTCACGTGCACGCCAAGCTGGGCTTCTTCCTGAGCTATCTCAAACCGGCCGTGGAGCGCGAGATCAACCGCTACCTCGACGAGCACTTCGTGCACGGCAAGGGAACCGAGGGCTGACTCCGGATCGAACGGTGAGCCTGATCTTGGACAAATGCCTGAAAAGGTCAAAAGCAGAACACGAAGGTCCCGAAGAAAGGCTTTTGAGTCGTTAATGCCTTTACCTTCGTGCTCTTCGTGCCTTCTTCGTGTTCTTGGTGTACCCCGCTTTTAAGCCTTTAAGCTTTTAAGAAACTCCAACGCCCACTACAAGCGCTTTCCCGTGAAAGACCGGATCTTGCGTCGGGCGCGCTTGTCGGGCCGTCCCTCGGGCGCAGACTGCCGGGTCAGGCGCTTCTGCTCGGCTGCGAACTCGCGCTTCTCGACGCTGGCCGGCGTTTCCGTGTAGAGCGCCTGCGCCACGCTGGCCGGTCCGCGCTTTTCGGCCAGGCCTTCCACCACGATTTCGAACTCGATCTCGCCGCGCACGATCCGCAGCCTGTCGCCCGTGCTCACCGCACGCGCCGGCTTGCAGGCATGCCCGTTGACCGAAACATGCCCGCCGCGAACCGCCGACTGCGCCAGAGAGCGCGTCTTGAAGAACCGCGCCGCCCACAACCACTTGTCGATACGAACCGAATCCATGGGTTCCATTCTCGCATTGCCGACGCAAGGCTGGTGGACCACCGGAGGCCGGCCGGTTTCCGGTTGAAACGATGGTCGGTGGTCGCTGATCGGAAAAATCGCATCGCGAGCGCCCGTCCCGATTTCCGTATAGTCACGGTCCTGGCGCAACCAACGAGACCCCGCCCATGCAGATCGACAACATCGAAATCAAGCTCCGGATCGCCGATCCCGAAGCGGCCAGGGCAGCCGTCGAGGCGCTCGCCGACGGACCGGCCGAAGTACTGGAGCAGACCGATACCTACTTCGGTACCGGCGAAGGTGCCTATCTGAAGCTGCGCGAGGAGAACGGCCGGGCATCGCTGATCGCCTATCGTCGCGAGCTCGGCCAGGAGCCGCAGCCGTCCGACATCCGCCTGACACCGCTGGACAATGCGGCCGAACTGGGAGAAACGCTGGCGCACGCACTGGGCATCCGGGTCGTGGTCGCCAAGACACGGCAGCTCTACTTCAGCGGCCAGACCCGCATTCATCTGGACGAGGTCGACCGGCTGGGCGATTTCCTGGAACTTGAAGTGGTGCTCGAGCCGGGGCAGAGCGAGCAGGACGGCCTGAACATCGCGCGCCAACTCCTGCAGCGTCTGGAAGTCGACGATGCCGAAGCGCAGACCGACTCGTATCGCGATCTGCTGCTCGGATACCCGGCAAACGCCGATTGAATATCCGCGCGACTTCGGCCCGAATTTCCCGTCCGTCCCGCGAAAATGCGCCGAATCAATCGATCGACGCTCAACAGGACTAAATCCATCTGTTGCATAAATTTCCGGCACGAGAACGCTACACTGCCCGGTATAGCAGCGTTTCCGGGGCGCGTGCTCAATTTTTCAGGTCCTCACATAGCGTGAACTATGCTGCGGCTGAAAAATATCCGTGCCACGCCCCAGAAACACTACTCTCCGGGCTCTCGCACTCGGAAATTTATGCAACTGATGGGTAAAGTGGATCCAGGATTTATCCCAGCCGCCGGCGCTGCTATATGAAAGACACCAGTAGCGAAAAAATTCGTGCGGGATCGGGCACCCCCGAATGGCACGCGATCGACACGAAAGGCGTGCTGGATGCGCTCGGCGTGCCGGGCACAGGTCTGGATTCCGAAGAAGCGGCGCGCAGGCTCGAACGCCACGGCCCGAACAGCCTTCCCGAACCCCCGCACCGGCCCGCCTGGAGGCGTCTGCTTGCCCAATTCCACAACGTCCTGATCTACGCCCTGGTCGGCGCCGCACTGGTGGCGTTGATGCTCGACCATGGTCTGGATGCAGCGGTCATCGGCGCCGTCGTGCTCATCAACGCGGTCATCGGTTTCATCCAGGAAGGCCGGGCCGAGGCGGCAATGGCAGCCATCGACAAGATGCTGGCCCAGACCGCTCAGGTGCGTCGCTCCGGGCGCTGGGCTCTATGCGCGGCCGAACAGCTGGTGCCGGGCGATCTCGTCCGCATTTCTGACGGTGACCGGGTACCGGCCGACCTGAGACTGGTTGAATCCCACGGCCTGAGGCTCGAGCAGGCGGCGCTGACCGGCGAGTCGGTGCCCGTCAGCAAATCGGCCGAAACCGTGACCGGAGACGCCGCCCTGGCCGACCGTCGCTGCATGGCCTATTCCGGCACGCTGGTCGCCGGGGGCCAGGCCACCGGCGTCGTCATCGCCACCGGCGCGGACACCGAGATCGGGCGCATCAGCACGATGCTGGGTGAGGTGGAGCAGCTTACGACACCCTTGATCCGGCAGATCAACCGCTTCGGTCACCAACTCACGATCCTGCTGGTGGCGGTGACCGCGGCCGTCATTACCGCCGCATGGCTTGTTCACGGAATGAGCCTGTCGGACGGCTTCGTCGCCGGCGTGGCGCTGATCGTGGCGGCGATTCCCGAGGGGCTGCCGGCCATCATCACGATCACACTGGCCATAGGCGTGCGCCGAATGGCGACGCGCAACGCCATCATCCGTCGCCTGCCGGCGGTCGAAACGCTGGGCTCGGTCACCGTCATCTGCAGCGACAAGACCGGAACGCTGACGCAGAATCGCTTGCGCGCTGCCGTGGTGCTGACCTCCCGGCAGACCGTTTCGACCAACCGGCTGGCGGAAGCATCCGATGAAATCACTGCTCTGCTGCGCACGGCGGTACTGTGCAACGACGCCGAATCGGACCGCAGTTCCGGCGATCCGCTCGAGCTTGCGCTGCTTGAATTGGCCGAAAGCGCTGGCGCCGACATCGACGTCCTGCGGCACGAATCTCCGCGCACGGGTCTTGTTCCGTTTTCGTCGCGCTCGAAATGGATGGCCAGCGTGCATGCCGACGGCATTGCGGTCAAGGGCGCGCCCGAGGTGCTGATCGAACACGCCGCCTGTGCGTTCGGCGAAGAATCGAATGCGTTCGACCGGAAGTCCTGGCGGGGCCGCCTGGATGCGCTGGCCGCCCAAGGCTATCGCCTTCTTGCGCTGGCAGATGCCGCGCCCGATCGAGAGGTCACCGGCACCTGTCTGCCGGACCAGCTGCGTCTTCTCGGCATCGTCGCGTTCGAGGACCCGCTGCGGCCCGGGGTGGAGCAAGCTATTTCGGCATGCCGGGCTGCCGGCATCCGGGTCAAGATGATTACCGGCGACCATCCCGACACGGCCCGGTCGGTGGCCCGCGCGCTGGGTCTGCAGGGGGCCGAGCGGGCCCTGACCGGCACCGAGCTCGATCGTCTAGATCACGACGGCCTGGCCGAACAGGCCGAGCGCGCGGACGTATTCGCCAGGACCACCTCGGAGCACAAGCTGCGGCTGGTCGAAGCCCTCCAGGCCAGGGGCGAAGTGGTCGCAATGACCGGCGACGGCGCCAACGACGCGCCGGCGCTGAAGCGGGCCGACATCGGCGTTTCCATGGGCATCAAGGGCACCGAGGCCGCGCACGAAGCGTCCGAAATGGTGTTGACCGACGACAACTTCACCACGATTGTTGCCGGCATAGAGGAAGGCCGCGGCGTGTATGACAACATCCGCAAGGCACTGGTGTTCATCCTGCCGACCAACGCGGGCGAAGCGCTGGTCATCCTGCTGGCGCTGGTTGTCGGGCTGACATTGCCGTTGACGCCAGTACAGGTGCTTTGGATCAATATGGCCACGGCGGTGACGCTGGCCCTGGCGCTGGCGTTCGAACCGGTCGAGCGCACCGTGATGCGTCTGCCGCCGCGCGAGCCGGGCACAGGTCTGGTCACGCGATTCATGGTGGCGCGAATCGCCTGGGTGGGTCTGTTTCTGACCGGTGCGGTATTTTTCATGTTCCAGCACGTGCTCGATGCCACCGGCAACGAGACCCTGGCCCGCGCGGTTGCGCTCAACATGCTGGTGACAGGCGAAATCGTCTACCTGTTCAACTGTCGTCGCTGGAGCGCGCCCAGCTTCACCTTCGAAGCGCTGGGGGCCAACCCGGTCGCCTGGCTGAGCGTCGTCGTACTGGCGGGACTTCAGGCCGCTCTCACCTACTGGCCGCCGATGCAACACGTGTTCGGAATGGCGGGTCTCCAGCCGAAACACTGGCTGATGATCGCCGGCGTCTCGCTATTGCTGTTCGTACTGGTGGAGCTCGAAAAATGGATTCTCGAACGGCGCCGCGTCCGACCGTCGGAACCGTAGCGCTTATTTTCGCTCGGCCACTTCTTCCAGGTGTTCAAGCCTGCGGTTGATCTTTCTGAGTTCGGCCAGCAGCTGGCGCCGCTCCTCGGCCTCTTCGTCCTCGTGAATGGCATTCGTGGCGCTCACGATAATGGCGATGAACAGATTCAGCACCATGAAGCTCGAGACCAGGATGAACGGGACGAAGAACATCCACGATAGCGGGAACTCCACGAGCATGGGCCGGGCAATGCCCGACGACCATGATTCCAGCGTCATGATCTGGAACAGCGAAAAGAAGCTTCGGCCCAGATTGCCCCAGTATTCGGGAAACGCCTCGCGGAACATCATCGTGCCCATGACCGCGAAAATGTAGAACACCAGCAAAAGCAGCGCCGCTGTCCAGCCCATGCCGGGCAGCGCGCGCATCAGCGATTCGATGATATTGCGCAGACGCTGGACCTGCGACAGCAGGCGCAGCACGCGCAGGATCCGCAGCGCCCGGAGCACTTCCAGCGGCCCGGTGGCCGGCACCAGCGCAATGCCCACGACCAGGAAATCGAACACGTTCCAGCCGGTCCGGAAGAACCGGAAGCCGAACGCGTAGAGCTTGACCAGGATTTCGACGACAAACACGGCCAGCACCACCTGGTTGATCAGGATCAGCACGCCGCCGATCCTGTCCATGATCGCAGGCGATGTTTCCAGCCCCAGGATCACCGCGTTGATCAGGATCAGCGCGATGATGAAATTGCGCGGCCCGGCACTTTCGATCCAGTGGCCCAGTCGCGCACGGAATCCCGCGCGTTGCGGTTCGGTCATGAGTCAGGTCTTCCAGGTTGAGTTGATGTCGAGCCGCGTCAGTCGGCGCCGCGCCCGCCGGCGCGCGCGTCACGATGCCGTTCGGTCCAGTCCGCGCCGCGCTGCATCAAGCCGACGAAAGACTTCGAGTCACCTTCAATTACCGACGCTGCCAATGAGTCCAGCGAGCACCGAAGCGCGCCCAGCACCGTTTCTTCATAGGGGTTGAGCCGCTGGATTTCAAAGTACAGGTCGGGATTTTCGGCCGCCACGTCGGTGGCAATGTCGAGCTGGCGCTGAAACGTGGTCGAGGAAATGGCGGCCAGCTGCCCGGCGTCCATGTCGGAATCTGCCAGCGCCGCGGCGAAGGCGACGTTGAGCGCATGCGAAAGCCCGAGCACCCAGGCCATCAGCCGGTCGTGCTCATCGAGCGACACGTCCACCAGCGCCGCCATGGTCTCGTCGAACAGCGCCCGCGCCTGCTTGACGGCGCTTGGACTGCCGCAATCGGCCAGCAATACATGATGGCCGGCCAGCAAACGGGTGTCGGGCCCGAACATCGGGTGCACCGAGCAGATGTTCAGACCCGCGTCGGCGCCACGCCGAAGCGCATCGACCAGCGGCGCCTTGATCGATGCGACGTCGAATATCAGGCCAGTCGGCCGCAACCGGGCCAATTCGTCGAGGATCCGCCGGCTGGCATCGATGGGCGCGGCAACCACGATCAGGTCCGTATCCAGCGGCGCCGACCGCCAATCGCTGAACTCGCGCACCCCGTCGGTTTCCACCGCGGCATCGGCGACCAAAACGTCGAAACCCTGGCTGTCGAGAAAGCGAACCAGCCAGCGCCCCATCCGCCCGGCCCCGCCGACGACCAGCGCGCGCCGGCCCTCGCCGCGCGCCGAGAGCGCCACGCGCTCGGTTTCCTGGCGAGTCAGAGAAGCCTCGATCAGCGTCGTCAGCAGGCGCTCCGCCACGTCCGGATCCAGCCCGGAAACCGCCGCATGTGCGCGGACGCCGTCCAATACCTGGCGCTCGCGCCGGAAATCGCGCAGCTGGCGCCCGGCCGACTTCTTGATCCGCCCGATCTCGGAGACGATGCGCTGGCGGTCGGCCGCGCGCTCGATCAGCTCCCGGTCGATCCGGTCCAGCTCGTCGCGCAATGCGGCGAGCGATTTGCCTTTTTGCTCTGTCATTCAATTTCCAATCGGTGATTCGTCACCTTAAGCAACGAGAGGTTGCGAAAAAACCAAAAGGCCATTTTTGCCACGGATGAACGCGGATAAACGCGGATGAAAATCGGTCAAAAGCCAACAGCTGTTCGCCAAAATCTCCAAAAGTCATCGAGCAACGTAGCGAGCGGCTGTCTGACGGTGGCCGCTGGCATGCAGGATCCGCAGTGTACGACGTTGCACATGAGGAATCCGAGCACCGCCGGACGCCGTCAGACAGCCGCGCAGTAGTTCTCGAAAGATTTTTCAGGCGCGGCCCATGAACTCACCGGTCTCGGTGTTGATGCGAATCCGCTCGCCCGGCGTTACATAATCCGGCACCATCACTTCCAGCCCGGTTTCAGTCGTGGCGGGCTTGGCCGAGCGGCTGGCGGTCGCGCCCTTCATCACCGGCGCGGTGTCGATGACTTCGAGTTCGACCGACTGCGGCAGCTGGATGGCCACCGGCGCACCCTCGATCAGCAGCACGTAGACGCCGGCCAGTCCGTCGGTGACGAAACCCGTCGCATCGCCCATGGCGTCGAGGTTCAGGGTGTACTGACTGAAGTCTTCGTCGTCCATGAACACGAATTCGTCGCCGTCGCGATATGAGAAGGTCGACTGCCGGCGTACCAGGTCGGCCTCGCGCACCAGGTCGTCACCCTTGAGCGTCAATTCCTGGCGATCGCCCCCGGGAATGGCTTCCAGCTTGAACCGAAACAGCGTGCCGCCACCGCGTGCAGTCGGTGTGGAGCGGGAAAGGTCTCGCACCGCCCAGACCCGGCCGTCATATTCCATCACGAATCCGCGTTTTATTTCACTTGCCCTGGGCATGCTGGTTCTTCCATTGTCAAAGTTTGCTAGTTTATCCGCGTGGCCCACCGGGCGGCGTGCATAATGCATCCCCGGTCCGATAAAACCATCCAACGATGCAATCCAGGCTTTCGTTTTCCAGGATCCTGCTGACCAGCCTGCTTTCCTGCGCCGCGCTGGTGTTTGCCGCCTGGTTCGGCGGCCGCATTTTCCTTGAAGGCAGCTTGATGCCGGTCGACGGCACGCAGCAGTTGCCCGGCCTTTCGCAACCGGTGGAAGTTCTGTTCGATGCACGCGGCATTCCGCGCATCTACGCCGAAACCGATGCCGATGGGCTGCGCGCGCTGGGCTGGTTGCATGCCGGCGAGCGCCTCTTCCAGATGGAGCTTCTGCGCGCGGTCGCACGCGGCGAAATTGCCGAAATCGTCGGTCCGGCCGGACTGGAGAGTGACCTGCTGCACCGCCAGTACGGATTTGCCCGGCGCATCGAGGACGACCCGCCTGAGCTCGCGCCCGAAATCGAGGCGCTGCTGGAGGCGTATGTCGCCGGCATCAACACCCGAATCGAAAGCGGCCGGCAGTTGCCGCCGTCTTTCGCGCTGCTCGGCCGGAAGCCCAGCCCCTGGCGGGTGGCGGACGTGCTGATGCTGGCCTACTACCAGACCTGGTATCCCACCACGCTTGTCCAGCGACTGGCCGAAGCCTGGCGCGCAGCAGCGAACGCCGGCGGTCGGCCGGCGGCCGACTGGCTGGAAAGTCTGCCGGCCTGGGGCATGCCAAGCGTGCCGGCCCAGCGCATCACCGAAGCCTCCAACACCTGGGTGGTGGCGCCTTCGAGGTCGGCCAGCGGCCACGCGCTGCATGCCTCCGATCCGCACCTGGACTACACCATGGCGCCGGGCCTTTGGTATGCGGCGGGCATACATACCGAACAAACCCTGGACGTGGTGGGCGTTACGCCGCCGGGACTGCCGTTCGTCGCCATGGGTCACAACGGCCGCATCGCGTTTGCCTTCACCGTGGCGCCGGTGGACCTCTACGAGGTATACCGATTCGAGCGATCGACGCACGACCCCGGCCTGCTGATCGGCCCCGACGGCGATTTCCCCATTGTCGAGCGCGAGGAAACCTTCCAGGTACGGGACCGCGCCCAGTCAGTGGTGCGAACCATCGCGACCACGCGCTACGGGATCGTGCTGGATCAGGACGAAAGCGGTGCCGAGGTGCTGCGCTGGGCCGGGTTCGAACTGCCGGTGGCACGCCTGATCGCCAATGGACTGGAGATCAATCGCGCCGGGAATTTCGAATCGTTCCGGACCGCGGCCAGCGACATGGGTGCGCTGTCGGTCAACTGGAGCTATTCCGACCGCGCCGGCAACATCGGTTACGTGCAGTCGACGCCGATTCCGATCCGGCAACACGCAACCTTCTACACCACGCTCGACGGCGCCGACCCCGGCAACCACTGGACCGGCTTCGTGGCGCCGCCGCAGCGCCCGTTCGCGCTGAACCCCGAACAAGGCTGGCTGGCCAATTCCAACAACCACGCGGCCATCGACAGCGCCTGGCCCATGCCCGGCTTCTACAAGCACCTGCGCATGCGCCGCGCGGTTGAATGGCTTTCCGGCGGCAGTGAATTCACCCCGGCCGACATGCACGCGATGCAGATGGACTACACCTCGGAAAGGGCCCTGGCGTGGAAGGACTGGCTGGCCGGGATTGCCGCCGAAACCGGGCGCGACCGGATTGCCGCGGAACTGCGCGCCTGGGACGGAGTGATGGCAGCCGATTCCGAAACCGCCGGCCTGTTCGCGCTGTGGTGGCAGTTCCTGCCGCAACACATCTTCGGCGACAGCGAAATCCCGGATTGGCGCCTGGGCAGAACGCTGCTGGACGACTGGATGAACCTTCCCCCGGAAAATTTCGACCTGGGTACGCGACCGCGCAGGCAGGCCGCCGCACGCGCGCTGGAGGATGTCCTGAAGCACGGCATCCGGCCGCTGGGCGCGATTCAGACGCTGACCATCGCGCATCCGCTGGCGCAGGCCGGGCTGCTGGACGCATGGCTGACTCTGTCGCGAGGCCCCATCCCGATAGGCGGCGGTCCCGGAAGCCTCAACGTGACCTACCACGGCTTCGACGACGATCGCCTGCGCCTCACCGCCCGGGCCGGGGCCTCGATGCGCTTTGTAATGGACTGGTCCGATCCCGACGCCTTCACGCTCAACCTGACGCTCGGACAGTCCGGCCATCCGCTGAGCAAGCACTTCGACGACCAGCTGCATGACTTTCTGACCGGCGCGTCCTGGAGCGTGCCGTTCACACGCGCCGAAGTGGAAGAGCGAGCGACCTCCGTCCTGCTGTTCGAATAAGGTCGTGTCCGCGAACCCGTCACACTTGTCGATACAATGTCGGTCCGCGATCAACGGTGAGCAAGCAGTTCCATGCGCCCTCAAAACACCGCAACCAGTAGCCCAACGCCAGCCGAAGCGCCGGCGGCGCCAAGAGCGGACTCGCTGCAAGCGCTGGTCGCCTGGATCACGGAAGCCACCGCACCGGTCGTCGGGGAAGACTTTTTTCAGGCGCTGATCAAGCTGCTGGCCACTCGCATAGGGGTGGATACGGCCCTTCTGACGCAGTGCCCGACGTCAGACCGGGAGGTTGCCGAAACCCTGGCATTCTGGCATCGTGGCGAGTTCGAGCCCAACGTCGAATTCCGCCTGGCCGGAACGCCATGCGAGCAGGTAATCCACGATGGCCGGTTCTGCTTTCTGCCAGAGGGCGTATCACAGCGGTTTCCCGACTGGGCACGGGAAGAAGGCGGCGTGGAGAGCTTCATCGGCGTGCCCGTGACCTGTCCCGAGACCGGCAAGGTGTTGGGACATATCGCCGTCTATGATCGCAATCCGATGCCGCGCGACGCGGCGGCCGAATCGATGTTTCGCATCATCGCGATGCGCGCCGGCGCCGAAATCCGCCGCAGACAGGCAGAACGGGCTCGAATGGAACAGCAACAGCTGGCGCAACGGCGCCTGTACGAGCTGGCCGCCATATCACGCCGAGCCTCGATCAGCCAGATGGCCTCGGCCGTGACGCACGAAATTCGCCAGCCGCTGACCCAGATCAAGACATATGCTCAAACGGCTCTGCGGTTGCTGGATCGCCAGGATTCAGATATCCGACAGCTACGCCGGGCGCTGGAACAGGCACTCAACGGCTCCGAGCGCGGCGAAGCAATCATCAACCGGTTGCAGCGATGGATGGGCAACACGGAAATGCGCTCGGAGACCATCGTTGCGCGCGAGTTGATCGAGGAAACCAGTCGTCTGCTGGCCGGTGAACTGGATCGCACCGGAACCACACTGACGCTGGACCTTTCGGACACGCTGCCCAAAACTGTCGGCGACAAGGTGCTATTGCAACAGGTTATATTCAATCTCTTGCGCAACTCGCTTGAAGCCATCGAACGCAACCACAAACCGGACGACAGGCGGAGCATCGACGTTCGGGCAAGCTGCGGCGAAGCGGAAACGATAGTCGTCGAAATCAGCGATACCGGCGAGGGCGTGCCCGATACGATGGCCGAAAATATCTTCGAACCGTTTTCCGGCGACGGCAAAGCGGGCATGGGCATCGGACTGTCGCTTTGTCAATCGATCGTCGCAAGCCATGGCGGTGCGCTGAAGCTGGACTCGGCGCGCGATCCGACCGTATTCCGGATCACGCTGCCTGCATTCGCACAGGCGCAGGAACGCGATTCGTACAGTGCGGGCAAACCAGGGAAA
>CAYYZR010000037.1:0-17742 GCA_964476005.1 uncultured Halomonas sp. | reverse complement strand
AGCATGCGCCGGATCTCGTTGGTGCCGGCGCCGATGTCGTAGAGCTTGGCGTCGCGAAGCAGCCGGCCGGTGGGGTATTCGTTGATGTAACCGTTGCCGCCCAATGCCTGGATGGCCTCCAGCGCCACGCTGACCGCGCTGGTGGACGAATGCAGCAGACAGGCCGCGGCATCGATGCGTGATTTCTCGCCGGCGTCAAAGGTCGCTGCGGTCTGGTAGGCGAATCCGCGCGACGATTGCAACGCCGCGTACATGTCGCCGATCTTGGCCTGCATCAGGCCGAAATCGCCCAGCCGCCGGTCGAACTGCTTGCGTTCGCGAACGTACGGCAGCACCTGGTCGAGACACGCCTGCATGATGCCGATCGGCCCGCCGGAAAGCACCAGGCGTTCGGAATTCAGGCCCGACATCAGGATCTTCACGCCGTGGTGGACCTCCCCCAGCACGTTGGCTTCGGGAATTTCGCAGTTGTCGAACACCAGCTCGCAGGTATTCGAGCCGCGCATGCCCAGCTTGTCGAGCTTCTGTGCCTTGGAAAAGCCGGTCATGCCGTCTTCGACGATGAAGGCCGTCATGCACTTCGAGCCGGCGTCCTTGCCGGCGGTGCGCATGTAGACCACCGCCACATCGCATTCCGGGCCGTTGGTGATCCACATCTTCGAGCCGTTGGCCACCCAGACGTCGCCTTGTCTTTCGGCCCGGCAGGCCATGGAGCCAACCACGTCGGAACCCGCGCCCGGTTCGGACATCGCCAGCGCGCCCTTGAACTCGCCCGAAACCAGTTTCGGCACGAATCTTTCGCGCTGCTGGTCATTGCCGTTGCGATAGAGGTTGTCCAGGCACAGGTTCGAGTGAGCGCCGTAGGAAAGACCCACCGACGCCGAGGCTCGGGAGATTTCCTCCATGGCCACCAGGTGGGCCAGGTAACCCATGTCCGAACCACCCAGCGACTCGGGAATGGAAATGCCCAGCAGTCCCATCTCGCCGAGCGCGGTCCACAGTTCCTGCGGAAATTCGTTGGTCTCGTCGATCGCCGCGGCGCGCGGTGCGATCGATTCCTCGGCGAAGCGCCGGACGGATTCGCGCAGCAGTTCGATGTCTTCAGATAGTTTCACGATCGTTGGCCTGTCAGCAGCATTTGGATTAAAGCGGGAAAAGCACTAACCACGAAGTACACGAAGAGCACGAAGAAAAAACATACATGAAGAAAAAACCATACCTTAGGCCTTTTCTGTCCTCGATCCGACGTTCTCGGGATCTTGTATTCCCAGGGTTCAATCTTGCCTGGGTTTTACCTTCGTGTTCTTCGTGCCCTTCGTGGTTCGATGCCTTTTGCCGCTACTCGATGATGCTACGCGACATCAATGATTGCCGCGTTCGCGGCCCGGGAAGCGGTGGGCGCGGCCCATGAACGGCAGCTTGAGTTTGCCGATGGTGGTCACGCGCTCTTCGGCCATGCGGTCGGCGGCCTTCCAGCTCGGGATGTTGTCGCGCTCGGCGATCTGGAAGATCTTCGAAACGTTGTAGTAGATGGTACGCATCATGCGCTTGGCGCGTTCGCGGTTGTAGCCTTCGAACTCGATGGACACGTTCATCAGGCCACCGGCGTTGACCGCGTAATCGGGGGCGTAGATGATGCCGCGCGCTTCGAGCTCGTCTCCGGATTCATTGGTCGCCAGCTGGTTGTTGGCAGCCCCGCAGACGATCTTGAACTTGAACCTTGGAATGGTCTGTTCGTTGACGACCGCGCCCAGCGCGGTGGGACAGAACACGTCGGCGTCGACTTCGTAGATATCGTCGAGACCGACGGCTTCGCAGCCCAGTTCGACACACTGATTAACGGCTTCTTCGTTGATGTCGGTCACGAAGACCTTGGCGCCTTCGTTGCGCAGCAGCTTGACCAGCTCGAAGCCGACGTGACCCACGCCCTGGACGGCGTAGCTGTAGTCGCCGACTTCCTCGTTGCCGAACTTGTGCTGGAGACTGGCGCGGATGCCCTGCAGGGTACCGAACGCGGTGAACGGCGAAGGGTCGCCGGAACCGCCGTGAACCTGGTGCACGCCGACGCAGTTGTCGGTTTCCTGGAAGACGTATTCCATGTCGTTGACGTCGATACCGACGTCCTCGGCCGTGATGTAGCGGCCGTTGAGCGAATCGATGAATCGGCCGAAGGACCGAAACAGCGCCTCGGACTTGTCGGTGCGCGGGTCGCCGATCAGCACCGACTTGCCGCCGCCGAGGTTCAAGCCGGCCACGGCCGCCTTGTAGGTCATGCCGCGCGAAAGGCGCAATACATCGTCCAGCGCTTCCTGCTCGGTCGCGTAAGGCCACATGCGCAGGCCGCCCAGGGCAGGACCCAGGGTGGTGTTGTGAATGGCGATGATGCCCTTGAGACCGGCATCCTTGTTGTGGCAGAAAACGACCTGTTCGTGCTCGGTCGTGTGGATGGTTTCAAAAAGATTCATTCAATCCTCCAGGCTTCGTGCTTCTTGCGGCACGAATTGTGAAAACTCATGTAACCGGCCCCCGAGAACCGGCGGGGATAAAAGTCGTGCATGCGGACAGCGAGACTCAGCCGCGTATTTTAGCGGATTTGGCGCAGACTGATGCCGGGCCGGCGGGGTGGGGCAGTCGCGGATCGCCGAAGACGCCGCCAATGGCGACTGAAGTATACTGGCGACACGAACGAATTGCGCTGCGCCAGCGGTTTCCGGCCGACCTTGTCCGGTCAAACCTGCCCTGGCTCCAGATGTCTCGTCGATTCCATTGACCAACATCAAGGCCCTGTGAGCGACACAGACATTAGAATGCAGTAATATTCTCGACCGACTTCAGTGGAGCTCGAAACATGGAACTCGATCCGCTTTTACTGTCTCGAATCCAGTTTGCTTTCGTCGTCTCGTTTCATGCGATCTTCCCGGTATTCACCATTGGTCTCGCGGCATATATCGCCGTGCTGGAAGCGATGAATTACCGGCGCCCGGATCCGGTGCGGGAAAAGCTCAGCCAGTTCTGGATCAAGATTTTCGCAGTGGTCTTCGGGCTTGGCGTGGTCTCCGGCATCGTCATGGCGTTCCAGTTCGGGACCAACTGGTCGAATTTTTCGTACGCCGCGTCGAATTTCATGGGGCCGGTGCTGAGCTACGAAGTCGTGACTGCATTCTTTCTGGAAGCGACATTCCTCGGCGTGTTGCTGTTCGGACGCGACAGGGTTCCGCGCGGGCTGCACCTGCTGGCCGCATGCATGGTTGCGCTGGGCACTTTCATATCGTCGTTCTGGATTCTGTCGGCCAACAGCTGGTTTCATACACCGGCCGGCGTCGAGCTGGTCGACGGCCATTTCCAGGTCACTTCCTGGCTGCAGGCCATCTTCAATCCTTCGTTGCCGTACCGCTTCGCTCACATGGCTCTGGCGTCGTTCATCACCGGTGGATTCGTGGTCGCAGCGGTCAGTTCATGGTATCTGGTCCGGGACCGCAATCCGAGATCAAGCCGCATGGCGCTGAAGATGACGGTGGTGATGCTTGCCGTCGCCACGCCGCTGCAGCTGGTGATCGGCGACATGCACGGCTTGAACACGCTGGAACACCAGCCGATCAAGGTCGCGGCCATGGAAGGGCACTGGGAGACCAAGCAGGGCGCGCCGCTGGTCCTGTTCGGACTTCCGGATTCCTCCGCCGAAAAGAACCACTTCGAAATCGCGATTCCATATCTCGGGAGCCTGATTCTGACCCACAGCCTCGACGGCGAGGTCCAGGGGCTGAAGTCGGTGCCCGCCGAAGACCGGCCGCCGGTGGCGATCGTTTTCTGGAGTTTCAGGATCATGGTCGCGATTGGGCTGGTGTTCATCATTCTGTCCTGGGCGGCGCTGGTGCAGATGCTGCGCGGCAGATTATTCGAATCCAGGCGGTTGCTCACCATATTGTCAGTGTCTTATCCGCTGCCCTTCATCGCGGTGATCGCCGGCTGGTTCGTGACGGAAATCGGCCGCCAGCCCTGGATGGTCTACGGCATGATGCGGGTCTCCGACTCGCTGACGCCGTCGCTTTCGGGCTGGATGGCGCTCGCGACGCTGATCGGCTATATCGCGGTCTACACCGTGGTTTTCGGCGCCGGCGTCTATTATCTGCGGCGAGTGCTGGTGCAAGGACCGGAGTCCATCGAGGAATCCGGCGATTCGGATTCGGCGCGGCCCAAGAGACCGTTCTCGGCGCTCAATACGGGCTTCGACGGCGAAACGCAGACGGCAAGGAGCTGAGCGATGGAAAGTATCGATCTGACAATGATATGGGTCGTCATCATCGGCGTTGCAGTGTTCATGTATGTCCTGATGGACGGCTTCGATCTGGGCGTCGGAATCCTGTTTCCTTTCGCCCCGGACGACGAATCGCGCGACCTGATGATGAATTCGGTCGCGCCGGTGTGGGACGGCAACGAAACCTGGTTGATTCTGGGCGGCGCCGGTCTGCTGGCCGCGTTTCCGCTGATCTACTCGGTATTCCTGCCGGCGCTCTATATCGGCGTGTTCCTGCTGCTGGCCGGCCTGATCTTCCGTGGCATCGCGTTCGAGTTCCGCTTCAAGTCCGAAAAGTCGAAGCACTGGTGGGACAAGTCTTTCAACATCGGCTCGACCGTTGCCGCTTTTGCCCAGGGCGCGGTCATCGGTGCCTATATCCAGGGCTTCGAGGTCGTGGACATGAAGTACGTCGGCGGCGCCTTCGACTGGCTGACGCCATTCACCGTGATGACGGGTGTGGGCGTGGTGACGGGTTATGCGCTGCTGGGCGCGACCTGGACAGTACTCAAGACCGAAGGAAAGACGCGGGATTGGGCCTTAAGGATGAGCGAGCGCCTGCTGCTGGGCGTTTTCGGTTTCTTCATCATCGTGAGTCTCTGGACGCCGCTGACCAAGCCGTTCGTCTACGATCGCTGGATGAACAATGTGGAATGGCTGTGGCTGTTCCCGCTGCTGACCGCGGTGGTGAGCTTGTGGGTGTGGCGGAATATCCGCCGTCGGCATGAGGTCATTCCGTTCGTCGGATCGATGCTGTTGTTCGCGTTTTTCTATATCGGCATTCTCATTTCGATGTGGCCGTACGCGGTGCCGCCGGATTACACGTTCTGGGATGCGGCATCCGCGCCCGGAAGCCAGCTTTTCCTGTTGATCGGTGTGCTGTTCCTGATTCCGATCATCCTGGCCTACACCGCCTTCAACTACTGGGTATTCCGCGGCAAGGTCAAACCGGGCAGCGGCTACCATTGAGCGTAATCTGAAAGCGAAGAACGACGCCTGGCTCAATCGGCAGGCGCCGCGCTGGCTGGTTCCGGGCATGACCGTGCTTTCGACGGTCGACGCCGGGATCGTCATCGCCCAGGCCTGGCTGGTCGCGGCAGTGGCTGCCGGGGTGTTCATCGAGCAACAGCCGCTGCCAGCGCTAATGCCGCTGATGTGGTTTTTATTGCTCGTGCTGGTGTTGCGCGCGCTGTCCGGCGGTATTCGCCAGCTGCTGGCCGGCCGAGCTTCGGCGTATGTCCGGCGCGAGACTCGGATGCGGCTCCTCGAATGCTTCCAGAGCGCCGGTCCCGCAGTTTTACCGCCGGGTGGTGAGTTGATTGCTGCCTTCGACGAGCAGGTCGAGGCCTTCGACGCTTTCTACGGCAGATTTTTTCCACAAAGAATCGCCGCGACCATCGTGCCGCTGGCAATTCTTGTTTTTGCGTTCGCCACTGACTGGCTGGCCGGGTTGCTGTTGCTGCTCACCGCGCCCCTGATCCCGCTGTTCATGATCCTCATCGGGATCGGCGCCGAGAAGCTCGCGCGGGAGCAGTTCCGGAGCCTGGCCCGGCTGGGTGGCTGGTTTCTGGACCAGGTGCAGGGCGCGGCGACAATTCGCCTGTTTCGTGCCGAAGACGGGGCGCGGAACCAGGTCGTCCAGCGCACGCACGCGCTCCGTCGGGAAACCATGCGCGTTCTGCGCCTGGCATTCCTGTCCTCGGCCGTGCTGGAATTCTTCTCCGCGGTGGCCATCGCAAGCCTCGCCATCTACATCGGTCTCGGTTTGCTGGGCTATCTGACGTTCGGCCCTGCGCCCGAACTGACACTCCAAAGCGGCCTTTTTCTGCTGCTGCTGGCGCCGGAATTCTTCCAGCCGCTGCGGGCGCTGTCGCAGGGTTGGCACGACCGGGCCGACGCCAGCGCTGCGGCCGGGGAGATTCGCGAACTGCTGGCGCTGCCGCCCGCCCGCCCGCGCGCCGAAGAGGAATTTGCCCCCGAAGCGCCGCGCCAGTGCAAGGTCGAGTTGCGCGGCGTGAGCTTTGCGCACCCTGAACGAGAGGTTCTGCTGAACGACCTGGAGCTCGAGATCGAGGCCGGTCTCAAGATCGTGCTTGTCGGCCCCAGCGGCAGCGGCAAGAGCAGTCTGATTTCACTGTTTGCGGGTTTTGCCGAGCCTTCTTCCGGTGAGGTATTACTCGACGGTGAGCCGCTCGCCCGCTTCGGCGATGCCGCATTGCGCGCTCATGTCGGCTGGCTGGGCCAGCGGCCCGTCCTGTTTGCCGGCACGATTGCCGAGAATATCGCGCTGGGATGGGATTCGGCGTCGCGCCGGCAGATCGAGCGCATCGCTCATCAGGCCGGAGTCTTCGAATTCGCCGGACGTCTGCCGAAAGGCCTGGATTCACCGGTGGGCGAGAACGGTTACGGGCTCTCCGGCGGCCAGGCGCAGCGGGTTGCGCTTGCGCGGGCGATGATTCGTCCCCGGCCGCTGGTGCTGCTGGACGAGCCCACGGCCAACCTGGACGATGAATCCGAAGCCCTGGTGCTGCAGGCGCTCGAGAATCTTCTGGCCGAACGCAGCGCAACGGTCATCTGCGCGGCGCATCGTGCTGCCACGATGGCCTGGGCCGATCGAATCCTCGGCATCGAGCAGGGGCGATTGCGATGGCTGCGTTGATCCGGCTGCTCAGGCCCGGCGGCGCGACCGCACGCTGGATGCTGATATCGGCCTCGATGGCGCTGGCGGCCGTCTTGCTGGGGGTAGTGCTGCTGGCTGTTTCCGGCTGGTTGATCACGGCCAGTGCGCTGGCCGGCATCGGCATGCTGGCCGTTCTGGACATCTTCGCGCCCGGAGCGATAATTCGCGCAGCGGCTGTCGGTCGGACCGCCACGCGTTACCTGGAGCGCCTGCTCGGCCACGAGGCGACTTTCCGCCAACTGACCGAAATTCGGATTCGGGCTTTTTCCCGATTGCTCGCGCTTCCAATAGAAAGGCTCGAGTCGCTCGGCCGCGGTGACACGCTGACACGACTCACGCGCGACGTCGATGTGCTCGATCATCTTTTTCCGCGGCTCGTGTTGCCCAGCGTTGCGGCGCTCGGCGCGACGTTGCTGGCGATCGTCGTGTTGTTGGCGCTTGCACCCTCGGCCGGCCTTGCGTTTGCAGCAAGTCTGGCAGGTGGCGGGACGCTGGTGCTGGTGCTCGGCAGTCGAATGGCGCGCGGGCCGGGCCGCCTGCTTGCCGGGGCCACGCCCCGAATGCGTTCGGCTACCGCGGAGTGGCTGCAGGGGCTGGCCGAGCTCGTCAGTGTCGAGCGGGCGGGTCACCGCGCTCGAGGCGTCATGCGGCGCGTGGAGGACCAGATTCGGGCGCAGCTTGCCCAGCGGCGCGTAGAGGCCTTGATGCAGACGGGTATTGCACTGGCCGGTTATCTTGCGTTCTGGCTGGTTCTTCTGACCGGCATGAAGCTTTACGCCGACGGGCTGCTGACCGCGCCAGTAGCCGCCGGGCTTGCACTGGCCGGCCTGGCGCTGGTCGATGCGTGGGTGCCGCTGGCGGCCAGCTGGAGCTTCTTCGAGACCTGCCGCCAGGCGGCCGGCCGAATTGACGCGCTGGGCGGCGAGGGCAAGATTTCAACTGGTACGGTCCGATCGGTGCCGGATTTCGGGCTGGCCGTGCGTGATCTGGCGTTTCGCTATCCGGGCGCCGTCGATCGGGTGATCGAAAATGTGGCACTCGATATCGCGCAGGGCGAACATGTGCTTGTCCAGGGCGCCAGCGGTTCGGGAAAGACGACGCTGGGAAAACTGCTGGCCGGCATCCTAACCCCCGACAATGGCATGATTTCGCTGGGCGGCATCGATCTGCAGCGGCTGAACGAGGCCTATCTGCGCGGGCAGGTCGGGTATCTTTCGCAAAACCCCATGCTGTTCAACGATACGCTGGCGGCAAATCTCAGGCTTGGCGCGTTCTCGGCAACCGACGAAGAATTGTTGCGGATATTGGACGTCGTCGGACTATCGGCATTCGTCGAGGCGTTGCCGAACGGGCTGGAAAGCTGGATCGGTGAGCACGGTCGCGGCGTCTCGGGCGGGGAGGGGCGCCGGCTCGCCCTGGCGCGGCTGCTGGTGGCCGATTTTCGGATTTTGATACTCGATGAGCCGATGGCCGGTGTGGATGCCGAAACGGCGACCCTGATTTCGACCCGGCTGGCGTCGCTGCTTTACGGGCGCAGCGCAATCGTGCTGTCGCACGACCGGCTGGTTCTTCCCCGTTACGACCGTTGCTACCGCTTTGCCGACGGATGTCTCGATCCTGAGTGAAAGCGTCCAACCGGCGACTCAGTCGCTGGCAGACAGATCCACGGTCACCGTGAAAGCGCCGCGCAGGTCGCCCGGCGCGAAACCGGTGGCCTTGTCGTCGGGATAAAGGCGCTGGATCGTTTCGTTCAGGGCTGGTGCGACGTTTTCGCCGTGGCAGATCACGCACTGCGGACCGGTCGGGATTGCCTTCATGTAGCGGCCCACTCGTCCGTCGTCGGTCCTTGTGATGTGCCATTCGTCGAGGTCCGCAGGATCGGCGCCACGGTTCATGGCTTTTTCGAATCGCTGCAGGACCGACCGTTCCCATTCGTCCGGCGCATTGTCCGGATTGCGAAGGCGCAATGCGGTTCGTCCAACGTCGAATTTGTCGTCCGATAATCGCGCCGCGATTTCCGGCGCCCGGACGCTGCAGACCTCGACCCCGCCAGTCGGACCGCGGGACGCCAGCGCCTGTTGCAAGGCCTCGACGAGTCGGGCACCCAGCTGAGCGCTTTTCTGGCGGGCTTCGCTGACCCACTCAGGGGCATCGGCGTCGCTGAACGCGGCCGGCGGGAATGCCAGTGCCGCTGCGAGCAGGGTGGTTCGCGCGATTGTCTTGCGGATACTCATTCGAATGCCGTCCCGGGCCGTTTGCCCAGTGCCGACAGGATCTTCGCCAGCGGGCAGAATCCCGTAAATGCGGCCTGGAGCATGTTGGCGCCGACGAAGGCGGTGAACCAGAGCCAGTAAACACTATGGAGCTGGGACAAGGCGAGGCTGGCCAGTATGAACAAACCTGCGATTGCGAACACCAGTCTGTCTATATTCATGATGATCTCTTTCCTTGCAGAATCTGAGTCGGTGGACTTGCTTTTAATATAAGGAAGCGCTAATATATTGTCAAGATAAATATTCAGTTGCGCCTTTCGACGGCACAGGCATTCAGACGGTTAATGGCAATGGAAAATCGAAAAACTCTGGAATCCTTCTCGGACAGGATGACCGGCCTGGCAACACGTCGTCCGACTGCGGTCAGCGTGGTCATGGCGACCAGCCTGGTCGTGCTTCTGGCACTGTCGGTCCTGCCGAGCATCTGGCCCGCAACGTTCGCGCCGTTGCACTCGGTCGCGGTCGATACCGATCCGGAGAACATGCTGGCCGAAGACGAGCCGGTGCGCGTGTTTCACGATCACGCAAAAGAACGCTACGATCTGTACGACATGATCGTCGTCGGGATCGTCAACGAAACCGACCCGAACGGTGTCTTCAACCCCGACACGCTTGCGCGCGTCTTTGATTTGACCGAGTTCGCTCGAGAACTTGAATTTCCCGACCCGCGCAACCCCGACCAGCGCAGGGAAGTGGTCGGGGTGGATGTGATCGCACCGTCCAACGTCGACGATATCCAGCAGGCCGGCGTCGGCCAGGTCGAATTCTCATGGCTGATGCCGCAGCCGCCCGAAACCGATGAAGAGGCGCGCCGGATCTTCGAGCGCGCCAAGCGCATTCCGATGCTCGACGGGACCATGGTGGGCAGCGACGGCCGGGCGCTGGCGATCTATCTGCCGATCACGCACAAGGCCATTTCGTGGAATGTTCGCCAATCGATTCTCGAGTTCACCGCCGACTGGCCGGCCGGCGATCGGGTTCACGTCACCGGACTGCCGGTCGCCGAAGACACATTCGGCGTCGAGATGTTCTACCAGATGGCGATCTCGGCGCCGCTGGCGATGCTGGTGATCTTCATTCTGATGTGGCTGTTTTTCCGGAATCTGATACTGGTCATTTCGCCGATGATCGTCGCGCTGGTCACGTCGCTTTCAACCATGGCCCTGCTGGTGATCTCGGGCAACACCATTCACATCATGAGCTCGATGATCCCGATCTTCATCATGCCGATCGCCGTGCTCGATTCGGTGCACATACTTTCCGAGGCGTTCGACAGTTACCAGAAGCATCGCGACCGGAAGAAGACCATCATGGCCGTGATGCGCCAGCTGTTTCGGCCGATGCTGTTCACGTCGCTGACCACGACCGCCGGGTTCGCTTCGCTGGCGCTTACGCCCATCCCGCCGGTCCAGGTGTTCGGCGTGTTCGTTGCAATCGGGGTGATGCTCGCCTGGTTCTGGAGCATCGTGTTCATTCCGGCCTACTTCATGTTCATCCCCGAGCGCAGGCTCGAGAAGTTCGGCCATGCCGAGGGCGAGGATCCGGGGTCATCGACTCTCCTGGGAAGGTTGCTGCAGGTCACCGGCCGGTTCGCGGTCAAGCGCCGCGGCGCCGTGCTGCTGATCGCCTTGGCCCTGATCGGCACGGCGGCCTGGGGCATCAGCATGATCCGGATCAACGACAACCCGATCAAGTGGTTCGAGCCTGATCACCCGATCCGTGTCGCCGACCGGGTGATGAACGATCATCTTGCCGGCACCTATATGGCGTACCTGGAGTTCAGCGACGTGACGGCCCAGCCTTTGCCTGAACTGCGCGAAGAGCTCGCCGGGACACTGGCCTCGGAGGCCGAATCCATCGACGGCTCGGCGTCCGCAGCCTTCGAAGATGCCGCGGGGCTTGCGCGCTCCGTGGAAGCGGAGTCTGTCGATGAATTTTTCGAAGCCATGCTTTCAGGTATCGAAGAACGTCAGTCCGAATCCGACGACCCGTTTGCCTGGGACGATGTCTGGTTGACGGTGGATGAGCGTCGCGCGGCGGGCGAGACGTTCAAGCAACCCGAAGTTCTCGAGTGGATGGATGCGCTTCAGCTTGACTTGAAAGACGACCCCCGCGTCGGCAAGGTCAACTCGCTGGCCGACATCATCAAGGTGGTCCATCGAGAATTGCTGGGGGGCGGCGAAGACGAATTCCGGATTCCCGATCGCGCCGATACCGTGGCCCAGACCATTTTCACCTTCCAGGGCAGTCACAGGCCGCAGGACCTCTGGCACTTCGTCACCCCGGATTACCGGTCGGCCAACCTCTGGCTACAGCTCAACAGCGGCGACAACACGGACATGGAAGCCGTGCTTGCGCACGTGGACGGATTCATTGCCGACAACCCGCCGCCGGTTGAATTGGAAAAGAACTGGTTCGGCCTCACCTATATCAATGTCGTCTGGCAGGAAAAGATGGTGACCGGCATGCTGTACGCCTTCATGGGCAGTTTCGTCATCGTGCTTGCCATGATGGTGATGCTGTTTCGTTCTTTCCTGTGGGGTCTGCTATCGATGATTCCGCTGACGCTGACCGTGGGCCTGATCTACGGCGTGATCGGACTGGTGGGCAAGGACTACGACATGCCGGTGGCGGTGCTCAGCGCGCTGAGCCTGGGTCTGGCAGTCGATTTCGCGATCCATTTCCTGGCCCGGTCGCGACAGTTCTTCGACGAAATCGGCGACTGGGACGAGACGGCAAGAAAGATGTTCGGCGAGCCGGGTCGCGCAATCAGCCGCAACGTCATCATCCTGGGCGCCGGCTTCCTGCCCTTGCTCGCCGCACCGCTTGTGCCTTATCAGACGGTGGGCATCTTCATCGCCGCGATCATCTTCGCTGCCGGCGTGATCACGCTGATACTGCTGCCGGCGTCGATGAGCTACCTCAACAAATTCCTTTTTCGTCGAAGTGCCAAGGAGGGCTGAGACATGAGAATCCCGATTATTCTGGCGAGTACGCTGATGCTGTTCACGTTGGTTACCGCAACACGGGCACAGACACCGAGCGTCGAAGAGATCGTTCACCACGCCAACCTTGTTGCCTATTACCAGGGCAAGGACGGCCGGGCCGAAGTCCAGATGACCATCACCGACAGCCAGGGCCGGGCGCGCGACAGGCGCATGATCATACTTCGCCGCGACCAGGCCGACACGGATTCGCTGGAAGAACGGGCGTACTGGAGTGAGCAGAAATACTACGTCTATTTCCGTCGTCCGGCCGACCTGAACCGGACCGTGTTCATGGTCTGGAAACACCTTGAGTCGGACGACGACCGATGGCTGTATCTGCCGTCGCTCGATCTTGTGCGCCGTATTTCGGCGACCGACAAGCGCAACAGCTTCGTCGGTTCGGATTTCTTCTACGAGGACGTCTCGGGTCGGAACATCGATCTGGACGAGCACGAACTCACCGAAACCACCGACGTGTATTACGTGGTCAAGTCCACACCGAAGAATCCCGACAACGTGGAATTCGCCTGGTATGAAAGCTATATCCACAAGCAGAGCTTCATCCCGGTGCGGATCGATTTCTTCAAGAAAGACGGCGAGAAGTACCGCCAGGCCGAAGCGCTCGAGGTCGAGACTATCGAAGGATATCCGACGGTGACGCGCTCCAGGATGTCGTCGCTGGAGTCCGGTTCGAATACCGTCATGGAATACGTTTCGGTCGAATACGACATCGGCTTGCCCGAGGACATATTCACCGAGCGCTACCTGCGCCGCGCGCCGCGTGAATACCTGCGGTGACGCAAATCAAACAGCTTGAACCACGAAGGGCACGAAGAACACGAAGGAAAGACAAGTGCACTCGCGAAAAATCGGAATGAACAATCACCAGGGTCGGCGTTTTGAATCGGGTGTTCTTTCTTTGGTTTTTCTCTTCGTGCTCTTCGTGCCCTTCGTGGTTCACGCCTTTCCGGGTTTTCAGGAACAGCAGGCGTCCGAAGCGGAGCAACCGAAGCGTGAGACGCCGCTGTTGCCGGAAGGCCTGGGCGAGAAGCCGTCTGAGGATGACGAGGAAAAAGACGGTGATTCTTCGGCCGGACCGGCACTACCGCCAGGCCTGGGTGGAGATGCCGACGGGCAGCAGGACGAACCCGCGCTTCCGCCGGGGCTCGGCGCGGAAACCCCGGATGAACAGGCGCCTGGACAGGATGAAAAGGGCACTTCGACGCCGTCGTTTGTAGACAGCATCACGGGTTTCTGGGACATGCGTGCCGGCGTTCGCTTGCGCGATGATCCGAACCAGCGCGCGACCTCGCTGGGCGAGACCCGGCTTCAGCTGTCGCGCGACCAGTACGCGGGCGAGGCAGTGTTACGGATAACGGCCGACCTGGTCTACGACCACGTTGCCGACAGCCACAAGCTGCAGCCGGAGCAGGGGCGCGGGTGGCTGGATCTTCGCGAGGTCTACATCGGCTCGCCGGTGGGCGAATCGCTGGATCTGCGCATCGGGCGCCAGGTGCTGACCTGGGGCGTGGGCGACTTGCTGTTTCTCAACGACCTGTTCCCCAAGGACTGGAATTCATTCTTTACCGGTCGCGACGTGGAATACCTGAAGGCGCCTTCGGACGCGGTGCGCGTCGCCTGGTTCGGGGAATTGTTCAATATCGACGTGGTTTACACGCCGAAGTTCGATCCAGACCGTTTCATCGATAATCGCAGGCTTTCGTTTTTCGATCCCAGGGTCGGGCGCGTCGCCGGGAATGACGTTGTCTTCGAGCCGGTGCGACCCAGCGACTGGTTCGGCGACGACGAATGGGCCCTCCGGCTGCATCGCGTCCTGGGCGGCTGGGAACTGGCCGGCTACGGCTACCGCGGCTACTGGAAGAGCCCGCAGGGTTTCGATCCGGCGTCCGGCCGTCCCCTGTTTCCGCGCCTCGCGGCCTGGGGCGGAAGTGTTCGCGGACCATTGCATACAGGGATTCTTTCGGCCGAAACCTCGTGGTACCGATCGCGCGACGACCTTTCAGGCACCGATCCATTCCTGCCCAACAGCCAATTCAGGTTTCTGCTCGGCTATGAGCAGGAGCTTGTCTCCAACTTCACCCTCGGCGGCCAGTACTACCTGGAGCGAACGCTTGACTACGAAGCGCTTCAGGCGAACCAGCCGGCGGGTTTTCCGGGCCCGGACGAGAACCGACACCTGTTCACGCTGCGTGCGACGCTGCTGACCCATTCGCAGAATGTCACCTGGTCGCTGTTCACGTTCGCTTCGCCCTCGGACGAGGACGCCTACATACGGGGTTTGTGGGAATGGAAGGCCACCGACGCCTGGGCGCTGTCGGCCGGTTTCAACCTGTTCGAGGGCCAATCCCGCCAAACGTTCTTCGGCCAGTTCGAAACCAACTCCAATGTCTACGCGGGCCTCAGGTACGGCTTCTGAAAGACATACCGCTCATCTTTTCGAAGCGCGTCATCCGGTGGCCGCATGGCCTGATGCGGTGCGGAGCCTCGGCGAACGAGCGAGGTCGGTCTCGACCCCGGCTTCCCGCTTTATTTCGTCGTAGTTGGCTATAAACGTCTCCACAAGGCTGGGATCGAAATGTCGTCCCGCCTGTTGACGAATGTGATCCAGGACGTCCCGCTCCGGCCAGGCATCCTTGTAGACGCGTTTGTGGGTCAGCGCATCCCAGACATCGACGATCGCGAACAGCCGCGCCGCCAACGGGATGTTTTTGCCGCTCAGGCCCCTCGGATAACCGCTGCCGTCCCATTTCTCGTGATGGCACCACGGGATGTCTATGCACGGGCGCAGGAATGAAATCTTTTCCAGCAGTTTTCGCCCGATATCCGGATGCGTCCTCATCAGTTCCCATTCATCGGCATCGAGCTTTCCGGGCTTGATCAGGATCGAATCTGGAATGCCGATCTTGCCGATATCGTGCAGGGTTGCCCCGCGCGCAATGGTCGCCAGCTGCTCCGATTCCACCCCGGCGAGGCTGGCGAAGGCCACGGTCATCCGGCTCACGCGCTCGGTGTGGTTGCGGGTCTCGTGATGTCGAAGGTCCATGACCTCGATCCAGCCGCGGATCGTCTGGTCGTAGCTTTCAGTGAGTTCGCGATGCTTTTTCTTCATCGCGCGAAAGTGTTCCTGCACGAGCAGATACAGCATTACCGAAGTGATCAGGATGAATAGCCACCCTTTCATGCTCTGAGCCCTGGTAATGGCGTCGGGGCTGGACAGGCTCAGCGCGATCAGGCGATCGGAAAAATAGATCCATAAAACGCCCACCACCAGGTAGATGAGCACGATTCTGGTCTGCGGAGATCCCGGAATTTTCACGCCAACTGCCCCTTTTGCACGAGTCAAGCCTGTGCTTCTGGCTGCCAGTTTGAAAATACCCGATTTTTTTCTCGTTCACAATCTTCGGATCGACCGGTCTGGCAAGCGGAGTCGAGCGCGGACGACAGTCAATTCGTAAAACAGCGTCGCCGGCCTTCCGAAGATTCAGTTGGCGGTCCTGGCCCTGAGCGATTCGGTCAGGTGCGGTTCGATGGCCTTGCGCATCGGTGTGACCAGCTTGAACGGCGCCGCAATGATATGGCCGGATTTCAGCCAATTGTCGCCGCCCGCGATGTCCATGACCACACCGCCGGCTTCCTGGACCAGCAGGGCGCCTGCGGCCGTATCCCAGGGCTTGAGCGCGAGTTCCCAGTAACCGTCGAGACGCCCGCAGGCAACATAGGCAAGGTCAAGCGATGCCGAACCGGCACGCCGGACATCCTCGCACTGTTCGAAAAGCGTGTTGAACATTCCCATGTAGGCCGGGGTCAGTCGACGGTTTCGAAACGGGAATGCAGCAGCCAGCACTGCCGTGGAAAGTGTGGCGCGACCCGAGACCCGCACGCGGCGGTTGTTCAGCGTCGCGCCCTGGCCGCGGCTGGCCGCGAACAACTCGTCGCGCGCCGGGTCGTAGACTACGCCGTGCTCGATCCGGCCCTTGACCGAAAGCGCGATCGAGATCGCGTAGTGCGGAATTCCGCGCAGGTAATTGCTGGTGCCATCGATCGGGTCGATCAGCCAGACGTTGTCGCTGTCGCCGCTCTTGCCATGTTCCTCGCCCAGGATCTCGTGGTCGGGATAGCGTCGGGCAAGCTCGGTCCGGATGACTTCCTCACAGGCCTTGTCGATTTCGCTGACGTAGTCGCCCCTCGCCTTGCGCTCGACCGGGATCGATTCGACCCTGTCGCGATACTTCATGATCAGGTCGCCGCCCTTGTGCGCGGCTTCGATGGCGGTATTGAGGAATGGGTGGCTCAAAGCTGAAATGATCCTGGAATTACAGGCGAGAATGGTATCAGATAGCGACGATTCAGGCGCCTTGCAGGCCCGGGCAGCGGCCAGTTACAGGTAACACTATAATCCCGAACATGAATACCCTCGACAATATCCGGATCGTTCTGGACCACACCTCGCACCCGGGCAATATCGGCGCCGCTGCGCGGGCAATGAAGGTGATGGGCCTGGACGAACTGCATCTGGTGAACCCGCAGCGATTCCCGCATTCCCAGGCTACCGCGCTCGCCTCGAGCGCCGACGACCTGCTCGACACCGCGCGCATTCAACCGACGCTTGCCGCCGCACTGGAAGGCTGCACACTTGTGATGGGCACCAGCGCGCGCCGACGCAGCATCGCCCAGGAGATGCTGGCGCCGCGCGAAGCCGCTGCGCGCGCGGTGGCCGAGCGCGGGCCGGTCGCCGTGGTTTTCGGTTGTGAGAAGAGCGGTCTGGACAACGATGCACTGGATCGCTGTCACGCGCTGGTGACCGTGCCGACCAGCGATCGCTATATGTCGCTGAACCTGGCCCAGGCGGTGCAGGTGATTTGCTACGAACTGCATCTTGCCGGTCGGGACGATCCGGCGATCGCCGAGGGGGAGGGCCGGGTTCTGGCGACTGCCGACCGGATGGAGGTGTTCTTCGAACGCATGGAGCGGACCATGCAGGCCATAGGCTTTTCGACGTCGGGTCAGACCGAGACGCTGCACCGGCGGATTCGCCGGGTCTACCAGCGCGCCCGGCTGGACGACGACGAACTGAACATGCTCAATGGTATCCTTTCGAGAACGCTTAAGATTGCGGCTGCACGGCAACCGCACCCCGAGCCAGTTCGTGACCAAGACGACGCCGAATCCGAACAGTAGCGACCACGACGACCGCTATCGTCGTATCTGGGATGTCGTGGCCGGCATTCCGACCGGCTGCGTGCTGAATTACGGCGAGGTTGCCCGGCTGGCCGGCCTTCCCGGCCGCGCGAGACTGGTGGGGCGTGCGCTGGGACTTGCGCCGAAAAAAATGAAGCTGCCGTGGCATCGAGTGGTGAACGCGCAGGGTCAGATCAGCTTCAAGTCGGGCGGCGCGAAGCACCGCGCACAGCGCGAAAGGCTCGAGGCCGAGGGTGTCGAATTCGTCGAAGGCGTCATCGATCTAGAGAAGCATGCGCCGGCAAGGGC
>CAYYZR010000036.1:0-17979 GCA_964476005.1 uncultured Halomonas sp. | reverse complement strand
AATGACGTATTCCGACCTCGACGGTATCGCCGTGGATCGCGGTCCCGGCGGGTTCACCAGCATCCGGCTCGGGCTGGGCGTGGCGCAAGGAATAGGGCTGGCCCACGACCTGCCGGCCTGGCCGGTCTCCAGCCTGGCCGCGCTGGCCCATGCGGCCCGCCCTGCCGGATACTCGGGACGGTTTCTGGCCGCGCTGGATGCCCGCATGGGCGAGGTCTACGCCGGCTGGTTTTCGTTCGAAGCGGGCAGGATGGAGATGATCGGCGAGGAAATCCTTTGCGCACCGGGTGAATTGCGGGCGCTGGACGACGCACCCTTCATCGCTGCCGGCAATGCATTTTCCGCCTATGGTCCCGAACTCCGAGCGACACTCGGGCACGGCCTGACCAGCGAGCCGCCCGAGGCGTGGCCGACCGCGCTCGCAGTGGCCGACCTTGCGTTGCGAACGCCGCCTGTGGCCGCCCACGAACTCGAGCCGATCTACTTGCGCGACCGCGTAACCGGCTGAACCCGATGCATCGGTGAAATTGAAGGCAAAACCAGCTCTCGCGAAGGCGCAAAGCCGCAAAGAACGGCGAAACGTGGAAAGCCGATTCTCTGGCCGAGAGCGAGAGCAAGTCTGTGCATGTAGACATCGTTAATCGGTTTTGCATCATCTTGCCTTTCTTCGCGTCTTTGCGCCTTCGCGAGAGCTGTTTTGGCCTTTGCTTCTCGGTCGGGATTCAACCCAGTTCCTCGACAACCTTGCCGTCCGGGCCGTCGGCCCAGATCCTGAGCGGCCGGCTGCCGCGCATCAGCACGCCGCCGGGCATCCGGCTGGCGCCGTCGGGGCAGAAGTCGAAGCGGTAGCGGCGCACCAGCTCCAGGCCGTAGCCGCCGCGGCGGGCGTAGGTGGATTGAATGCTGACGGTCTGGTCCAGCAGCTGCCAATGCTGATGCCGGCAGAAATTGCGCGCGGCCTCGCGCGCCCGGTCCAGCGCCTGGGTGGATGCATGCCACCAGAGGCCGAGTGCCCCGAGCAGCAAAAGCGCTGGTATGACCGAGGAGGCCGGATCGGTCATCGGGCGTTACGCAACAGCACGTAAACCGCGCCGGTTCCGCCGTCGGCCGGCGGCGCCGAGCCGAAGGCCAGCACGCGGGGATGGCGGCTGAGGACGCGTGCGGTCACGGTCTTGAGTCGTGGTCCGGCCGGCCCGGAGCGCAGACCCTTGCCGTGGATGATCTTGACGCATCGCTTGCCGCCGGCCAGCGCTTCATCGAGGAATATCCGGATCGAGCGAGTCGCCGCATCGGCATTCATCTGATGCAGGTCGATCTCCTCCTGCACGCTCCAGTAGCCGCGTCTGAGGCGCGTCAGCACCCGCTTCTGAAGGCCGGGTCTGAGCCAGAGCAGTTCCTCGCCGGTTTCCAGCTCATGGTCGAACGGGCTGGCCTCGGCGAGTTCGTCGACCACATTGCGCTCGTCGGCTTCCCGCATCTTCGGGGTGGCCCGAATGCGCCTGCGCTCGGTTTCGGCGCGGGTCGAGCGAATACGGCGTACCGGGCCGACGCTGTCGCGAAACAGCGCGAGTTCGTCGTCGATCTTGTCGTTGTCGTCGTTCATACAGCGGCTCCCGCGTGCCCGTTTGCGGCATCGGATCCAGATTGGGTCGCATAATTTCCCACAACAGGCATTATAGTTACCGATTGAAAATGATCGTCTGTGAGTCAGACGAAAAGGGCACGATGCATATCCTCATCAGTAACGACGACGGCCTTGACGCGACCGGCATCCGGCACCTCGCCGAACAGATCGGCGCCCAGGTCGACCAGGTCACCATCATCGCACCGGACCGTGATCGTTCCGGTGCCAGCAATTCGCTCACGCTGGACCGGCCGATTCGGGTCGAACGTCGCGACGACAACGTTTTCAAGGTTTTCGGTACACCGACCGACTGTGTCCATATCGGCATCACCGGACTGCTGGGCGAAGAGCCCGACATGGTGATCTCGGGCGTCAATGCCGGGTCGAACATGGGCGACGACGTCCTTTATTCGGGGACGGTGGCGGCGGCGATGGAAGGCCGATTCCTGGGGTCGCCGGCGATGGCGGTTTCGCTGGCCTACGACTACGAGAAGTCGCGCCCCACGCACTACGACACGGCGGCGCGAGCCGCCCGCGTGCTCATGAATCGCCTGCTCGAAGAGCCGCTGCCGGCCGACACCATCCTCAACGTCAACGTGCCGGACCTGCCATGGAACGAGATCAAGGGTTTCGAGACCACGCGACTGGGGCACCGGCATCGTTCCGAGGACGTGATTCCGCTGGAAGACCCGAGAGGACGCCAGTTTTACTGGATCGGGGCGCCGGGTGGCGAGGAGGACAACGGGCCGGGCACCGACTTCAACGCGATTCGGCGCGGCTATGTCTCGGTGACACCCATCCACGTCGACCTGACCCGATACCAGGCGCTGGATCCGGTCGGCCAGTGGGTGCAGAGCATTCGGCTGGACGAGGATGCGGCCTGACATGAACGCGGGAAAGCTGGCGCGCGGCATCGGCATGACTTCGGATCGTACCCGGCGCCGATTGATCGAGAAACTGCGCGAGCAAGGCATTACCGACGAACGGGTGCTAAGCGCAATGACGGAAACGCCGCGCCACATGTTCGTCGACGAGGCGCTGTCCAGTCGCGCTTACGAGAACAGCGCGCTCCCGATAGGCCGGGGCCAGACCATCTCGCAGCCGCTGGTGGTGGCGATGATGACCCAGGCCGCGATGGCGGCGAAAAAGCGCGAAAAGGCGCTGGAGATCGGTACCGGCTCGGGCTATCAGGCGGCGGTTCTGGCGCGATTGTTCGACAAGGTTTTCTCCACCGAGCGGGTCGGTGAACTGGCCCGCCTGGCGCGGCAGCGGCTGCACGCACTCAAGGTTCACAACGTCTACTCGCGGCATGCCGACGGGCTGGAAGGCTGGCCGGGTCAGGCGCCGTTCGATGCGATCGTCGTGACCGCCGGTGGGCGCATCCCCGAGGTCTTGTTCGAACAACTTGGCGACGGCGGTGTGCTGGTTGCGCCATTCAGCGAGGCCGGCGGCGGCCAGGAACTGGTTCGCTTCACCCGCAACGGCGATGAACTCGAGCGCGAATCGCTGGCTGCAGTGAGCTTTGTCCCCTTGCTCGAGGGTCTGGACTGATGGTCATGCAACCAGCGCTGTCTGACCGTTCCGGTGCAATTCGGCGCAGCAGCGTCGGCCCGACACGCGCTCCGGCAGGCGTCTGAGGTGTTTCGGGGGCTTTACGATCGCGTTCTGGTCTGGTCCCGTCACCGGCACGCGGCGCGCTACCTGGCCGGCCTGAGCTTCGCCGAAGCCACCTTCTTCCCGATTCCGCCGGACGTGATGCTCGGTCCGATGGTGCTTGCAGACAGGCGCAGGGCCTGGTCACTGGCCTTGCTGACCACGCTTGCTTCGGTCGCCGGCGGTGTGGTCGGGTATCTGATCGGCTGGTTCGGGCTGGAACTGGTTCATCCCCTGATCGAGCGTATCGGCTACATTCATCAATACCAGGAAGCGGTCGCGGCGTTTCGCGACTACGGTATCTGGTTCGTGATCGTGGCCGGCTTCACGCCGATTCCGTTCAAGATCATCACGATCGCCGGCGGCGCCTTGCTGATGCCGCTGCCGGGATTCATACTGGGAAGCATCATCGGCCGCGGCGCCCGGTTCTTCCTGGTGGCGGGCCTCGTCTGGGCCGGCGGCGAGAACATGGCCGAACGGCTTCGCAACTGGGTCGACGCGATCGGCTGGACCATTATCGTGTTGATCGCTCTGGCGGGATTGATCTACCTGTATCGATGAATCCAGATCCGTGCAATGCCGGAAAGTTTCGCCTGGGTCGGCCGGTCGGCGTCCTGCTGGTGACTGCGATGCTGATCGGTTGTGGCGCGCCCGGTCCGCTGATGCCTGAACAGCGGACATCGGCTTCGTCCCAGTCGCGTCCATCGCCGGCACCCGAAGCCTACCGGGTCGCCAGCGGCGACACGCTTTATTCGATTGCGTTCGGCTACGGTCTGGACTGGAGACAAGTCGCTCGCTGGAACGACATCGCCGCCCCGTACACGATTCATGTCGGAGACTGGATTCGCCTTCAGCCGCAACCGGACATGCGCCCTGCCGTGGCGGCCGTCGAGACGCCGAAGAAGCCAGCCGCCGAAAGCAATCCCGGCAACCCGGCTGACCAGTCGCCCGCTGCAGCACCGAGCCGGCAGCCCGAAGCCGGGACTCCGGCAAGCCCAGCCGCCGATGTTCCGGCCAGGCCCGAGCCGCCGCCGGCGGCCGGCCAGTCGCGTGCCGATGCTCAAACCGGTGCCGTGCCGGCGGCCGCCACCCGCAGCGTGGCCGGCGTGGCGTGGCGCTGGCCCACCGAGGGTGCCGTCACGCGCCGATTCGATGCCGGCGCGTCGCGCAAGGGCATTCTCATATCCGGGCAGGGCGGTCAGCCGATACGTGCCGCTGCCGAGGGCGAAGTGGTCTACAGCGGCAACGGACTGATCGGCTACGGTGAACTGATCATCATCAAGCACTCCGATCGGATGCTTTCGGCTTATGCGCACAATCGCGAGCGTTTGGTCGGGGAGGGTGACCGGGTGCGGCCCGGGCAGCTCATTGCGCGAATGGGCACCAACGAGCGCAGCGAGCAGGTCCTGCACTTCGAAATTCGCCAGGACGGCAAGCCTGCCGATCCGGTGAATTATCTCCCCGCGGTCCCCTGATCAGGCTGCGCGTCGGATTCCCAGATGAGCGCGGCCACGACACGTCGATCTTCGCTGGCCAGCACGTTGAAGGTGCGCGCGGCTGCGTCCAGCGTCATCACCTCCAGACCGATGTTGTTGCGCAGCATTTCGACCTGGATCTCGCGCGCGGGGAATCGCTGGATCCGACCGGTGGCCAGCAGAACCACCTCGGGTCGCCATTCCAGGATCGGCGCAAGATCATCGGTGCGCAGCGCGTCGACGCTTGCGACCGGCCAATCACGCACGCCCTCGAAGGGCGACAGGATCAGGCTGCGGTTGTAGCGATCTTCGACGATCTGGATGGCATCCGGATCCAGCGAATGGATGAAGTACTGTTCTTCGGGGCGATTTTCGGTGAGTTGCATTCAGAAACCTCTGCCCCCTCAGACCAGAATCTTTCGATTCTTGGGGTTGGGGCGGTAAAAGCACGCAACCTGACCGATCTTCTGCACCAGTTCGGACGAGGTCTCGGCAAGGATCCGATCGATCCATTCGCGCCGTTGCTCGCGCTCCCCGCGCAGCTTGATCTTGATCAGCTCGTGGCTGTCCAGCGCGATCTCGATTTCGGCGCGCACGTTTTCGCTAAGCCCCTTGTCGGCGACCATCACCACCGGAGAAAGGTCGTGGCACAGCCCGCGGAGCTGACGAATCTGACTGTTGTTCAGCGACATGGCGAATTCAGGTTTTGTACAGGTGGGAAGGATATCATCGATGCATGATTCCGCCCGCGCGTCCGCAGCCGGCCGGGATGCGATAATCGGTCGCATCCCGCAAACCAGGTTCTCGCATGAGCTCCAACCGCTGGCTGTCGCGACAGGCTGCCGATCCATACGTCAAGCAGGCGCGAAGCCGGGGCTACCGGGCCCGGGCGGCGTTCAAGCTGATCGAACTGGACCAACGCGACCATTTTCTCAAGCCGGGCTTCAAGGTCGTCGATCTGGGCGCTGCGCCGGGCAGTTGGGCCCAGGTTGCGGCCGAGCGCGTCGGTCCGCGGGGACGGGTCGTGGCGCTCGATATCCTGCCCATGGATGCGCTGGAGGGTGTCGAGTTCATTCAGGGCGATTTTCGCGAGGCCGATGTGCTTGCTCGGCTGGAGAGCCTGGTGGGCGAGAAAGTCGACCTTGTACTGTCGGATATGGCCCCCAATATCAGCGGTATTGCGGCGTCGGATCAGGCGCGCAGCATGGATCTTGCCGAGTTGGCGCTGGAATTCGCGAGCGACTGGCTGGAGCCTGGGGGTTTTTTTGTTGTCAAACTCTTCCAGGGCGAAGGCTTCGACGACTTCGTTCGCACCGTGCGCGCGCGATTCAAGCGCGTCCGGTTGCGAAAGCCTGCGGCCTCGCGCAAACAGAGCCGTGAAATTTATCTGGTCGCCGATTCACGACAACCCGTGTAAAGTGGTGCGGTAATTGCTGCGGCGTCAGATTGAAAGCGTCAGATCGAAACAGGAGCAGATTCTTGAGTCAGTTCGCAAAAAACCTATTGTTGTGGATTATCGTCGCGATGGTGCTGATGAGTATTTTTCAGCACTACGCGGAAACCGAGCCGCCTGCGCAGGAAATGAAGTACTCCGAATTTCTCGAATCGGTGCGCAACGGCCAGGTCGATTCGGTCACGATCCAGGTGACCTCCGGAGGCAAGCGACTGACCGGGGAAACCACGAACGGGCAGCAGTTCCGGGTATTCGCGCCGCCGGATGATGACGGGCTGATTGCAGACCTCGAGAACAACGATGTCGTCCACGAGACCATCGAGCCGGAAGGTCGCTCCATCCTGGTCGATATCATGATCAGTCTGCTCCCGGTGCTGCTGCTGGTTTTCCTGTTTATCTACTTCATGCGCCAGATGCAGGGCGGCATGGGTGGTCGCGGCGGCGCGATGAGCTTCGGCAAGTCGCGCGCCAAACTTCAGGGCGAGGACCAGGTCAAGATCACGTTTGCCGACGTCGCCGGCGTCGAAGAGGCCAAGGACGAGGTTGTCGAACTGGTCGAATTTCTGAAAAATCCCGGAAAATTCCAGCGCCTGGGCGGCAACATTCCCAAGGGCGTGCTGATGGTGGGGCCGCCCGGCACTGGTAAAACCTTGCTGGCCCGCGCCATCGCCGGTGAGGCGCAGGTGCCGTTCTTCTCGATTTCGGGTTCCGATTTCGTCGAAATGTTCGTCGGCGTCGGCGCCTCGCGCGTTCGCGACATGTTCGAGACTGCCAAGAAACACGCGCCGTGCATCATTTTCATCGATGAACTCGACGCGGTGGGTCGCCACCGTGGCGCCGGTCTGGGCGGGGGGCACGACGAGCGCGAGCAGACCTTGAACCAGCTGCTGGTGGAAATGGACGGCTTCGAGGGTCACGAAGGCATCATCATGATTGCCGCGACCAACCGGCCCGACGTGCTCGACCCGGCGCTTCTCCGCCCCGGGCGTTTCGACCGCCAGGTTGTCGTGCCGCTGCCCGATCTGAAGGGGCGCGAACAGATCCTGGGCGTGCACATGAAGAAGATTCCGGTCGACGAAAGCGTCGATGCGCGCGTCATCGCACGCGGCACGCCCGGATTCTCGGGCGCGGACCTGGCCAACCTGGTCAACGAGGCGGCGCTGTTCGCTGCACGCGAGGACTGTCAGGCGGTCACGCAGGATCACTTCGACCGTGCCAAGGACAAGATCATGATGGGCGCCGAGCGCAAGTCCATGGTCATGAGCGAAGACGACAAGCGCCTGACCGCTTACCACGAAGCCGGGCATGCCATCGTCGGACGCATCGTTCCCGAACACGATCCGGTGTACAAGGTCACCATCATTCCGCGCGGTCGCGCGCTGGGCGTGACCATGTTCCTGCCCGAAGAGGACAAGTACAGCCTGAACAAGACTCAGATCGAGTCCCAGCTGGCCAGCCTGTTCGGCGGCCGGGTCGCCGAGGAACTGATCTACGGCAAGGCCAAGGTGACCACCGGTGCCAGCAACGACATCGAGCGGGCCACGGCGATTGCCCGAAACATGGTGTCCAAGTGGGGCTTGTCGGATGTACTTGGACCGCTGACCTACGACGAGAACGAGGACGAAGTGTTCCTCGGTCGCTCGGTGACCCAGCACAAGAATGTGTCAGACGAAACGCACCGCCTGATCGACAAGGAAGTGCGCAAGATCATCGATGGAGCCTACACTCGGGCCAGGGACATTCTGACCGAGCACGACAAGCAGTTGCACCTGATGGCCGATGCGCTGATGCAGTACGAGACCATCGATGCCCGGCAGATCGACCAGATCATGGACGGCAACGAGCCGGATCCGCCGGCCGGGTGGGACGACGGCGACAAACCGCCGCGTTCGCCGGGGCCGGGTGACCGGGGGGATTCGCCGGAGCCGGCGGGCACGCCGGCAACCGGAGAGACCTGAGTCGCCGTATCCGGCCGGGTTCAATTGAGCTGAAATCCGGTTTGCCCCGCGGCCGGTGGTTGAAACACCACTGGCCGCGGGGCAAACTTTTTTCAGGGCCGGTTAGCGCGGCTGTCCCAACCTATTTCAGCGGCAGTTCTGGGTCCGATGACCACTTGCTGAAGGCTTTGCGCCTGGCGTGCGCTCGATTCGGCGACCGGGATGCGGCCGGCCATGATTTCGGCGATCCGCTGGGGAAACAGCGGCTTTAATTCGGGCTGCGCGAAGCCATCCGGATAGATGGGAAGTCCGGATGCAAGGTCGTACTTGTCGGTGGCGCCGATAGTGTGAAGTATTTCATGGGCAAGCACCACCAGGTTTTCTCCACGCATCGATTGGCTGGCAAACAGGTTGGCGATCGCAATCCTGATCTGTTCCACGCCGGTAGAATGCGGCAGCCTGGTGTTGGCGGCCGGCTCGAAATACCGGGCCAGCACGATGACGTCCGGGTCCATGCCCTGGTTGTCGAAGCGCCAGCGCCACCAGCGCATCTTCGCGATCCATGATGCGCGCTGGAAGAAGTTTCCGCCGATCGGGGGTGCGGGCGGGGAGTTCCGGACCGGATTTCCCAGCTGCATATAGACCGGCCGCTCGAGTTCGAGACCGTATCGAGCGCCCTCCCGTTCGATGAACCGCTCGATCGGCTCGAAATCCCGCTCAGCCAGTCGCTCGATATAGCGTCTGGACAGATCGCTGCCGTCGGCGTTGACCGGGTAGACCGCGATGAATAGAGGATTCGCCCAGCTTGCGACGCGTGCCTTGTCGTTGAACTGGTGATGGATGACCAGGACCAGGATGATCAGCAGCAGGGCAATACGGATCTGTTTGAAACTCAAGATCGGCTCCGTTGGAATTCCCGACCGCCGGGAGGCGCAAAACTGCTACTTGATGACCTTGAGGTTGGGCTTGCCGCGCTTCGGGCCGGATTTCTTGTTATCGGTGCGACTGTCGCTGTCACCCGGTTCGGCCGACTGTTCGGCATCTTCCTGGTCCGCCTCGGGAAACATCATGCCCTGGCCGTTTTCGCGCGCGTAAATGGCTTGCACGGCTTCGATCGGCACCAGCACGGCATGCGAGACGCCGGAAAAGCGGGCGACGAAGCTCAGGTATTCGTTGTCGAGCTCCAGATCCCGCACCGCGCCGGGTGAGATGTTGAGAACCACCTTGTCCCCGGCGCGAACGGCATCGGGAATGTTCAGATCGGGATGAGTGCTGTCGACCAGGATCTGCGGGGTGAAGCCGTTGTCGACGATCCATTCGTTGAGCGCCCTCAGCAGGTAAGGCTGGCTGGACGTCATTTTCGCGGGAGAATCACTCATCCGGTTCGCGGTAGGCTTTTTCGGCTTCGGTCAGGCTTCGCTGGAAGGCATCGCGGCTGAACATGCGATCCATGTAGCGGTGAATCTGCACGGTCGACTTCGCCGGCAAGTCGATGCCGTAACCGGGCAGGCGCCAGAGCAACGGCAGCAGGGCGCAGTCGACAAGACTCAACTCGTCATGCAGCAGAAACGGCGACAGGCCGAACAGCGGGTCGGACTCGATGATGCTGTCGCGAAGTTGCTTGCGCGCCGTTTCCACCCGCTTGGGACCGGTGGAGGTCTCGATGATTCGCCCGTTTTCGATCCAGTCGCGGTGGATGCGGTAAAGCGCAAGCCTCAGCCGCGAGCGCGACACCGGGTCGACCGGCATCAGTGGCGGATGGGGGTAACGCTCGTCGAGGTACTCGGTAACGACCCAGGTCCCGTAGACCACCAGGTCCCGATCGACCAGGGTCGGCGGCTCGCCGTAGGGGCTGAGTTCCGCCAGGTCGCCGATCGCCGACCGGTCCTGTTCGATATGGATGATTTCGACGTTCAGTCCCTTCTCGGCGAGAACGACCCGGACGCGATGGCAGTCCAGGCAGTTTTCGGAGGAATACATGGTCATCATGAGCTAGCGCTCCAGGCTGTTTCGGCAGGGGATCACTTCTTGATGTCCCGCCAGTACTCCTTGTAGAGCAACCAGGCAAGAAACGTGAAGACGACCAGGAAAAGCAGCACCCACACGCCCATGCTTTCGCGCTTGAGCACGGCAGGCTCGCCAAGGTAAGTCATGAACGCCACCAGATCGCGAAGCGACTGATCGTATTCGGCTGGGGTCAGCAGGCCCGGCTGGTCGATCTCGAGCTCGGCGATCCTGGTGTGCTCCTCACCGCTTTCGTCGGTCCAGGTTTCCATGACCGGGCGCTGAATCCCCTGCAATTCCCAGAGTACGTTGGGCATCGATGCGTTGGCCAGCACCGTATTGTTCCAACCTTCCTCGGTAAGGTAGAAACCCTTGAGGAACGAATAGATCCAGTCTTCGCCCCGCGAGCGCGAGGTCAAGGTGAGATCCGGTGGCTTCTTGCCGAACCACCGCTCGGAATCGTCGGGCATGGCGGCCAGCATGTAATCGGTCATTTCGCGATTCCCGAAAACGAGATTTTCGCTGACCTGCTCGTCGGTCAATTCCAGGTCGCGTGCGAGACGCTGGTAGCGCATGTATTGCGCGGAATGGCACGAATGGCAGTAGTTCATGAACATCGCGGCGCCGCGTTGCACCGACGCCAGGTTGTGCACGTTCGAACCCGCCTGTTCCAGGTCCTCGCCGCCGCCGGCCGGCCATGCCAGGCTGGATGCCGCCAGAAATGCGATTGAGAAAGCTATTCGAATCATTTGGTTACCCGTTCCGGTTCCGGCCTGGTTTTTTCGTATTTGGTCACGAACGGCATCAGAATGAAGAACGCGAAATACGCGAACGTCCAGATGCGCGACTCGATCGTCTGGGCATGGGTGCCTTCACCCATGCCGAGCATGCCGAGTCGAATGAAGGTTATCGCGAACACGGCCAGCAGAATCTTGCTGCCCAGGCCCTTGTAGCGGATCGACTTGACCTTCGAGCGGTCCAGCCACGGCAACAGAAACAGCACCACGATTGCCAGTCCCATCAGGATGACCCCGGCGAGCTTGTCCGGTACGGCGCGCAGGATCGCGTAATACGGCGTGAAGTACCAGACCGGCACGATGTGTTCCGGCGTGACCAGCGGATCGGCCGGATTGAAGTTGTCGGGCTCCAGGAACAGGCCGCCGAATTCGGGCGCGTAGAAGATCACGAAGGCGAACAGGGTCAGGAAGACGCCGACACCGAAAATGTCCTTGATCGTGTAATACGGGTGGAACGGGATGCCGTCCAGCGGGCGCCCCTTTTCATCCTTCTTCTTCTTGACTTCGATGCCGTCGGGGTTGTTGGAGCCCACTTCGTGCAGCGCTGCCAGGTGAAGCACCACCAGCAGCAGCAGCGCCAGCGGCACGGCGATCACGTGGAGCGCGAAGAAGCGATTCAATGTGGCATCCGATACGAAGAAATCGCCCCGTATCCACTCCACCAGGGTATCGCCGACCACCGGGATTGCGCCGAACAGCGAGATGATCACCTGGGCTCCCCAGTACGACATCTGGCCCCACGGCAGCACGTAGCCCATGAACGCCTCTGCCATCAGCACCAGGTAGATGAAAACGCCCAGCACCCAGACCAGTTCGCGCGGTGATTTGTAGGAGCCGTACATGAGCCCGCGGAACATGTGCAGGTAGACGACGATGAAGAAGAAGGACGCGCCGGTCGAGTGCATGTAGCGAATCAGCCAGCCCCATTCCACATCGCGCATGATGTATTCGACGGACGCGAAGGCTTCGGCAGCCGACGGCTTGTAGTGCATGGTCAGGAAGATGCCGGTGAGGATCTGCAGCACCAGCACCAGCATTGCCAGCGAGCCGAAGAAATAGAAGAAATTGAAGTTCTTCGGGGCGTAGTACTCGCTGATGTGCGCTTTCCAGAACGAGGAGACCGGAATGCGCTCGTCGATCCAGGCGCCAAAATTCGAGAGCTGGCGCGACACGTTGCTTGCGGGTTTGGCCATGATCAAACGGCTCCTTCGGGGTGCATACCAATCATGACATGCTCGTCGTCAACAAAACTGTAAGGCGGCACGATCAGGTTGGTCGGCGCCGGTACGCCGCTGTACACCCTGCCCGCCAGATCGAACTTGGATTTGTGGCACGGGCAGAAGAACCCGCCTTTCCAGTTCTGCTCGAATGGCTGCGCGCCGACTTCCGGAATGAATTCCGGTACGCAACCCAGGTGCGTGCAATGCATGTTGAGCACCAGGTATTCAGGTTTGATCGAGCGGTGAATGTTGCTTGCGTAAGGCGGCTGCTGCTCGGGGTTTTCGGAATCCGGATCACTCAGCTGATCGTTGACCTCGGGGAGGTTCTCCACCATCTGCTCAGTGCGTCGCAGAATGCCGATGGTCTGGCCGCGCCACTGCAGGCGGATCAACTGACCCAGTTCGAGATCGCCGATGTAGGCTTCGACCGGCGCGCCGATCACGCGCGCGCGAGCGCTGGGTTTCCAGGACGCCAGAAACGGCCAGGCCGCGAAGCCGGCGCCGACTGCTCCGACCGCGCCGGTACCGGCGAGCAGCAGCATGCGGCGGCCCTTGTCGGCTTTCGGTTCGACGGACGCAAGCGATTGTTTGTCGGACATGAACGATAACTCCTGAATCGGAACGGCGATTTCCGATCGCCAAAAGCCACGGCGCCATCGCCGACGGCCGGAAGCGACCGCCGAGACCCGGCGGCGCGGGCAAACCGCAATTTTACCGAATTTTAATTCGCTTCTGTTTCATGGATGGGTCACATCCGCGGCATCCGGGCCGATGAGGGCGAGGAAAAGCGACTCATAACGCTCTAAAATACTGTATCGACCGAATTTTTGCCGGACCATGAAACGAATCTTTCAATTTCTGCTTCAGTTTACCGTTCTCGGGCTGGCATTCGCGTTCGTGCTGGTCTGGTTTCAGCCCGGATTGCTGACCGTTGGGGGCGTCGCGGGCGATGCCCCGGCGGTTCGCTCCTATGCCGATGCGGTCAACCGGACGGCGCCTTCGGTGGTCAGCATCTACACGCGAACCATGGTCAGCGAGCCGATGCTCGGGGAAGGGGCGGACCTCCTGTTCCAGACCCTGTATCGCGACCGCCGGGTACTCAGGCCGCGCAACGGCCTGGGGTCGGGCGTCATCGTCTCGGCAGAAGGCCTGATCCTGACGACCGCCCATGTCATCAACGGGGTCGACAACATCTTCGTGGCGCTTTTCGACGGGAGCGTCGCTGAAGCACGCGTAATCGGCACCGATCCCGGTACCGACCTGGCCGTGCTGAAAGTGGATCTCGACGAGTTGCCGGTCGCCAGCTTCGACACCGAAACGCTGCACCGGCCGGGTGACGTCGTGCTCGCCATAGGCAACGCGTTCGGTCTGAACCACACGGTTACCGCGGGCATCATCAGCGCCACCGGCCGCGGCGACCTGAACCTGACCGCCTTCGAAGATTTCATTCAGACAGACGCCGCGATCAATTCGGGCAACAGCGGCGGCGCGCTGATCAACATCGATGGCGAGGTCATCGGCATCAATTCGGCCTCTCTGAGCCAGGAGACCGGTGCCCAGGGCATCAGCTTCGCCATTTCGGCGCGCCTGGCCACGGAGGTGCTTCGTCAGATCGTGGAATACGGGAGCGTCAGGCGCGGCTGGATAGGCGCCAACGTCGTCGACCCGCCGTTGGTGATGCTGGAAGGCGAGGATCAGCCCGTCGGCGTTCAGATCGCGCAGATCTACCGCGGCGGACCGGCCTGGCAGGCGGGTCTGCGGCCGGGCGACACCCTGCTGTCGGCTGACGGTGCCCCCATCGGCACCGCGCGCGAATTCACCCTGGCCGTCGCCGAACAGCCGCCGGGCAGCGAAATCGAGCTGGTGGCGTCGAGAAACGGGCAGCAGTTCACCACGTCGGTGACGCTGATCCAGCAGCCACCTTTACAAGGGTAGTTTTCAGTTGAAAGTTTTCAGTTTTCAGCAAGCCAGACCTGATCACCGGTTGCCGGAAAGCTTCTGCAAAAAGGTTTTGATTGCTGAAAACTGAAAACTTGAACCTTTTCTCTCCGATCACGCTTTCGGCAGCGTCACGCCGCGCTGGCCCTGGTATTTGCCGGCGCGATCGGCGTAGCTGGTTTCGCATTCTTCGTCGGATTCCAGGAACAGGAACTGGGCCACGCCCTCGTTGGCGTAGATGCGCGCCGGCAGCGGCGTGGTGTTGGAGAACTCCAGCGTCACATGACCTTCCCATTCCGGCTCCAGCGGCGTGACGTTGACGATGATGCCGCAGCGCGCGTAGGTGGATTTTCCGAGGCAGATCGTGAGCACGTTGCGCGGAATCCGGAAGTACTCGACCGTGCGCGCCAGCGCGAACGAGTTCGGCGGGATGATGCAGGCCTCGCCCTTGAAGTCGACGAAGCTGTTCTGGTCGAAATGCTTGGGATCGACGATCGCGGAGTTGATGTTGGTGAAGATCTTGAATTCGTCCGCGCAGCGCACGTCGTAACCGTAGCTGGAGGTGCCGTAGGACACCAGCTTGCGGCCCTCGCGCTCCCGGATCTGGCCCGGCTCGAAAGGCTCGATGAGCCCGTATTCGCCGGCCATGCGGCGGATCCAGCGGTCTGATTTTATGGTCATGGTCGGTTCGCGGGCTCTTTAGGCTCAGTCGGTAATCGTGATCTTCGGCATGCGGATCTCGGTGTTGAGCGCCTGGCGGGCCAGGCGCCCGGCCGTTCTTCGGGCAATCTCGCGAAATCGCACCGAAGCGGGATCGTCAGGATCCGCCGCGACGACCGGCGCCCCCTGGTCGGTGGAGCGTCCCAGCGAGGATTCCAGCGGCAACTCGCCCAACAGCGGCAGACCGGTCTCGCTGGCCATGCGCCGGCCGCCGCCGTGGCCGAAAACGGCTTCTTCGAAACCGCAGTTGGAGCACACGTGCGTACTCATGTTCTCGATGATGCCGAGAACCGGCACCTTGACCTTGCGAAACATCGCGACGGCACGCCGCACGTCGTCCAGCGCCACGTCCTGGGGCGTGGTGACGATGACCGCACCGGCCACCGGAATTCTCTGGGCCAGCGTCAGCTGCACGTCGCCGGTGCCCGGCGGCAGGTCGATGATCAGGTAATCCAGGTCCTGCCACAGCGTTTCGCCCAGCATCTGGCTCAGCGCCTGGGTCGCCATCGGCCCGCGCCAGATCATCGCCTGGTCGGTATCCACCAGTACGCCGATGCTCATGGCCTGGATGCCGTGCGCGCGCATCGGCATGATCCGCTTGTCCTCGGTCGTCTCCGGCCGGCCCGAAAGGCCAAGCATGCGCGGTTGGCTGGGGCCGTAGATGTCGGCGTCGAGCACGCCCACCTCGGCGCCTTCGGCATGCAGTGCAAGGGCCAGGTTGGCCGCTACCGTGGATTTGCCCACGCCGCCCTTGCCGGAAGCCACGGCAATGATGTTCTTGACGCCCTGGATCGGCTTCAGGCCGCCCTGGACGGCATGAGACGTCGTCAGCTGGCCGATTTCAACCGTCACGTTGTCGACCGTATCGAAGTCGCGCAGGCGGGCCGTCACGATCCGCTCCAGTTCACCGTACCAGCCGCGGGCGGGGTAGCCCAGGCGAATGTCGACCGCCACGTTGCCGCCAGATACCGCGACGCCGCGGACGGCATCGCCCAGCGGGGCACCGGTATTGGGGTCCTCGATCTGGCGCAGTTCGTCCTTGAGTTGATCGTTGTCGGCTTGCGGCATGGCTTGCTCGGTCTCCATGGAATGGGGAACTGTTTTGCAGTTCGGGTGTAAGAGAATCTACTTGACTCGCGTCGGCTTCGCGGTTCTGCGCGACATCGCCGCGGTCAGGATCAGCCTGATCGATTCCTCGAACGGCAGGTCGATGGGTTCCAGCCATTCGCGCGGCACGAAGATCGTGTAGCCGGCCACCTGGTAGCTCAACGGCAGGTAAACGGCGACTTCGCCTTCCTCGCCGAACGGCAGTTCGGAAAAGTCCTCGCGCGTGACGAATCCCATGATGCCGATCTTGAGTTCCGGGTGGCGCACCATCACAGCCTGGCCGAAGCGGTTGCCGTCGTCGCTGCTGAAATAGTCGACAAAGTCCTTGGTGGCGCGAAACACCGACTTGACCACCGGCATGCGGTCGAGAACGCCTTCGCCCAGGTCGATGAGCTTGCGAAACAGCCAGAGCTGGCTGAGCAGCCCGATCGCCATGACCAGGGCAATGCCGCCGAAAAGCCCCATGCCGCGGATGTACCAGCTGTCGGGCAGTACCAGCTTGATCAGATAGCCCACGCCGTTCTCGGCCAGCCCAGCCAGCCACAGCACGATCAGCAGGGTGAGCGCGATCGGAATGATCGTCGCCAGGCCTTTCAGGAACAGCCTGACCAGGCGCTGGACGGTCGATTGTTCGTCGTGCTCGGCGGTTGTCACTTCAGATCGTCGATCTTGCGGGCCAGCGATTCACGGTCGTCGGTGACCAGGCGCTCGAGTGTGCGCACCCGTGATTCCAGCCGTTCCAGTTCCTGCCTGTGCTGCCCGGATTCGTCGTCGGCACGCGCGGCACGGCGTGCGCCGAGCCAGTGTTGAGTGATGCGTACGACCGCCCAGATGGCGAATACGGCAACGATGGCGGAATAAAGGTTCATGCGAAGGCACCGGTAACGGATCCTGAGTCCGATTGTATCGCGATAGTTGGTGATAGTCCGCCGCAGTGCGCCTTGTTCCCGAGCCGTCGGCAACGAGATGGGTGGCACCGGCAACGGCTCAGGGCGCGCTTTCCGGGAGCTTCGGCTGTGCGTGCTCGCGTTCGCCGGGATGAAGCAGCCGCATCCGTTCCATCAGGTAGCACAGGCAATCCTGGCGCACCGCCTCGATTTCGGTGGTGAGCATTGCCGGCATGGCCGAGCGTTGCATGACCAGCTCGCCGTCGGCCACCCGGAACCAGGCATCGGTGCGATCCTGGCCATCGGTATCGAACGCCCGCAACATGGCGCCGTTTCGGGTCGCGCGCGCCAGGCGGGTGCCGGGCGGCAGTTCGGTGAAATTCAGCCGATCCAGGCGAGGCTCGAACTGGATGTCGACGTCCGGCCCGGATTCGCCGAACAGGAAAGTCAACTCGTCGGGCACCCTGACCACCGTGGTCACCTGGAACAGGTCGATGTCTTCCGGGTGCGGCAGTTGATCGGAAAGCTGGTCGAGATTGAGCGCATTCTCGAGATACGCCATCGCGTGGTCGGTACCGCTGCGCTTGCCCGGGGGGCCGCACTCCAGCGTTACCGACGGACAGAATTCGGCGAATGCCGCCGATTGCACACCGGCCGGCTCGGTGAAATAGACCACGGTTCTTGAAAAACGGCTTGCCAGGTTCAGCGCGCGCGGGTCGATCCGGTTGACCGCGGCATAGTGGGGGTTCTCGCCGGTATTGTTGTGGATATCGATGCTGGCGAAAGGCTTGAGCGCCCGGGCGTGGTCCCGCACGCTGGCGAGCATGCCGTGCCACGGCGTTTCCGGATGACGCGAGCCGGGCCAGCAGCGATTCATGTCGGGCTGGTCGGGCAGATATCGACGGGCGGCCGCGGCGGCGTCGATGTTGCCGATGAACAGGGTCATGCTGCGCGGCAAGGGATCGCGCTGGTAGCGGCCCGAAAGCAGCCGTCGCACCGCGTCCCAGCCCGAGACTTCGTTGCCGTGCTGGAGCACGGACACGAACAGCGGGTTGGGCTTGCGGCCGGGCAGATGGATCAGCGTGGGCCCGTCCAGGTGTCTGGCCAGTGCCGTGGCGGGGTGCTGCAACAGCCTCGAAGGCAGGTGGTCCAGAATGACGGGTT
>CAYYZR010000035.1:0-18285 GCA_964476005.1 uncultured Halomonas sp. | reverse complement strand
CGCGCAGTAGTTTTGCCGGCGTTTCCTAGGCCTTGGCGCGCGCATCTTCGGCGTCTATCTGCCGCAGGATGTACCACTGCTGGAGCAGCGAGATACCGCTGTTCGAAGCCCAGTACAGCACCAGGCCGGCCGGGAAGAACGCGAACAGCACCGCGAAGGCGACCGGCAGCCACTGCATGATCTTGCGCTGCATCGGATCCATCCCCGCGGCCGGCGTGAGCCGCTGCGTGATGATCATGAACGCGCCGTTGATGACCGGCAGGATGAACAGCGGATCGGGCTTGCTGAGATCAGGCACCCAGAGGAAGCTGGCCTGGCGCAGTTCGACCGATTCGAGCAGCACCCAGTACAAGGCAATGAAGATTGGAATCTGGACAAGAATGGGCAGGCAGCCGCCGAGCGGGTTCACCTTTTCCTTCTTGTAGATTTCCATCATGGCCTGGCCGAACTTCTGGCGGTCGTCGCCGTAACGTTCCTTGAGCTGCTGGATTCGCGGCTGCAGCTTGCGCAGCTTGCCCATCGAACGGAACTGCGCCTGGGTAAGCTTGTAGAACGCCAGCTTGATCAGCAGCGTCAGCAGAATGATCGCCACGCCCCAGTTCTTGACCAGGTCGTGGATGTGATCGAGCAGCCAGAACAGCGGCTTGGAGAACACGGTGAAGATGCCGTAGTCGACGGTCAGCCCGAGCCCGGGTGCGATTTCGTCGAGGCGATTCTGATTCTTGGGACCGGCAAAGAACTGCGATTCGAAAATATGACTTTGGCCGGCCGGCACGGGGACCGGGGTCGAAGTGACGGTGACCGCATAGCGGTTCGGTGTCTGTCGGTCGATCAGGCGCGTCGTGTACTGCGCCGACTGTTCAGCCGGCGGTATCCAGGCGGTCAGAAAGTAGTGCTCGACCATGCCGGCCCAGCCGCCGGTGATCGTGTTGCGATACTGCTCTTCGGCGAAATCGCCGAACTTGAGTTTCTGGAATTTTTCTTCGGGGCTGTAAACCGCCGCCCCGTTGAAACTGATGCGCTCGGGGTTGGTGAACGTCATGCCGCCGGAGCTCGAGCCGCCAGCGCGCTGCAGTCGCAGGTAGCGGCTGCCCTGCCACTCCGTGCTGCCCTGGTTACGAATCTCGAAACGGTGTTCGACGACATAGTCGTCGCGCCGAAAAACCCAGGTCTGGACGACTTCCAGGCCGTTTTCATCGCGCCAGGTCAGCGGCACGGCCACCGTGTCGGCGTCGTCGGCGAGTTCATAGTACTCGCGGTCGAAGCGGTATTCGGACGTGTGGTTCGGCGCACGCCGGTCGGGATCGATGAGCCCGGCCTGTGCAATGTGGAATTCGGTCAATTCGTCGCTGATCAGCTCGAAAGGCTCGTCCGGCGTATCGATACTGACCGGGTACTTCTTGAGCTTCAGGCTGGTCAGCGTTCCGCCGGTGGGATCGATCTCGGCGATCACCCGATCTGTCTCGACTCGGATCCTCTGGCCCGAACGGGCGACCGCGGCGCTCGGAACCGAAGCATCCGTTTCGGTCGTGGATTGCGGGCGGGTCTCGGGGCCGGCGTCCGGAAGCTCTGGCAGATCGGCTTCCTCTTCGGTCTGCTCTCTCGCCGCCCGGGCTTCACCCGGAAGCTCTTCGACCGGAGGGGGTACCGGATTGGCGAAATCGCTTTGCCATTCGACGTAAAGCATGAAGCCGAGGAAGGCGAGCAGAAGAAGCAGCAGCGTTCGGGTATTCATGGCGATTCAAACCGTAACCAGAGTTGTTCGAGAGCGAATTTCAGCGTTCGAGCGTCGGCTTCGACCGCTGGTGGCTTGGCAAGCACGACAAAGTCGATCGATCGCAGATCATCGCGCCGCTTGCGAAACGTTTCACGGGTGATGCGCCGAAGCCGGTTTCGATCCACCGCCCGCCGGGCGACCCGCTTGGCGATCGCCAGTCCCAGCCGGGCGTCGGTCGACGAGCGCGGCGACGTTTGATCTTCGGATTCTGAACGCCTGGCCCAGTGAATGCGAAAGTAGCGGTTTGATTCGACTTGCCTGGCATCGAATACGCGTTTGAACTCGACGCCGGACAGCAACCTGGCCTCACGGGGAAATCCGGCCTTCATCATCCCGCTGTTCCCCTGACTGCTTCAGTAGCCTCTTGTCGGCGATCGACCCGCGATACGCTCGGCGAAAATCCGGGCGATCGGCGGGGCGGGCGCGTCAGGCCGACAGGCGCTTTCTGCCGCGGGCGCGGCGTGAATTGATGATCGCGCGACCGGAGCGCGTGGCCATGCGTGCGCGGAAACCGTGTCGACGGGCACGCTTGAGCTTGCTTGGCTGGAAAGTACGTTTCATGGTCCAAATACCTCGGGCAAAAAAATCACGGCGGCGCGACGACCAGCGTCGGCGCCAGCGACGAAAAAGAGCGAGATTATACCGTTTTATCCGGCCTGCGCGCAACTTCGACGAAGCGAGAGCCGGCCGAGCCCCGGCCACGGTGCGTCGGCAATTGCCGACACGTATACTGCTGGTTCATACTTTAGCGAAAAGCCTGGGCCGGTCACAGCAAGTTGAACAATCCGACGACATTGTGGAAACGCTGTCTCGAACGTCTCGAGCGCGAAATCGCCCTCGAAGAGGTCAACACCTGGCTGCGCCCGCTCCAGCCTGAATTGAGCGGGTCGGGCGAGGTTCGCCTGCTCGCGCCCAACGATTTCGTCTGTGAACAGGTCAACGATCAGTACCTGTCGCTGATTCGCGATTTCTTCGCCGGCAACGGTTTCGAAAAAGACCGGATCAAGGTCGTGGTCGGCGGCAATGTAGAAAAAGCGGCTGTACCGGCACGATCACGCGGGGGCAAGGGTTTCAGCGCCGGCCTCGACGACCGCTACCAGTTCGAGAATTTCGTGCTTGGCAAATCCAACGAGTTGGGCTTCGCCGCCGCGCAGCAGGTCACCCAGGATCCCGGCAAGGCCTACAACCCGTTGCTGCTTTACGGCGGCACCGGGCTCGGCAAGACCCATTTACTGCACGCGATCGGCCACAAGCTTGCCGAACGCAATCCGGATTTCAAGATCGTCTATCTGCACTCGGAGAAATTCGTCAGCGAAATGATCCAGGCGCTGCGCCACGCGTCGATCGACGCGTTCAAGGCACGCTATCGCGGCGTGGACGCGCTGTTGATCGACGACATCCAGTTCTTCGCCGGCAAGGACCGCTCGCAGGAGGAGTTCTTCCATACCTTCAATGCGCTGCTCGAATCGCGCCAGCAGATCATCCTGACCTGCGATCGCTATCCGAAGGAAGTCGAAGGCATAGAAGCGCGCCTGCGCTCGCGCTTCGGCTGGGGACTGTCGGTGCCGATCGAGCCTCCGGACTTCGAAACCCGGGTGGCGATCCTGATGAAAAAAGCGATGGAAGCCGGGATGGATCTTCACGAAAACGTCGCAATGCTGATCGCGCGCCGCATGCGCTCGAACGTGCGCGATCTCGAAGGCGCGCTGAACTCGTTGATCGCCAACGCGCGCTTTTCCGGGCGAACCATCGACGAGGACTACACGCGCGAAATTCTCAGGGACGTGCTGGCCGTGCACGATCGCCAGGTGACCCTGGAAAATATCCAGAAAGTGGTTGCCGCGCACTATCAGCTGCGAGTGACCGACCTGCTGTCGAAACGCAGGACGCGAAACATCGCGCGACCGCGGCAGATGGCGATGTTCCTGGCCAAGGCGCTGACCCAGCATTCCCTGCCCGAAATCGGTGAGGCATTCGGTGGCCGGGACCATACCACCGTGCTGCACGCGTGTCGTAAAATCGAGAGCTTGTGCGAAACCGATGCCCGGTTGCGCGAAGACCAGGCAAAGCTGTTGAGGGAACTGGCGGGATAAAGCTGTTGACCGGGCGCGTGAGAACCTGTGGATAACGTGAGGATGAAAATCGACGATCGATTCATCCAGTGCTTGTCCACAGCTTTCAAACCGGGTGGTACAGTCGTAGATAAGCTACAGGATATTGAAAACAAAGGGTTTTTGAGAGGTTTTCGATAACCCACAGGCATTACTGTTACTGGTTTTTTTAAAAAAGACTATAAAAACCATAATCGGAACGATTTGGCCGTGACCTAGGAGTAGCCATGAAGTTTTCCATCCAACGCGAAGCGCTGCTGGTGCCGATCACGCAGGTGGTCGGGGTCGTCGAGCGTCGTCAAACGCTACCGGTACTGGCCAACTTCCTGCTCGAGGTCGATGACGACGGGTTGAAGATCACCGGTTCTGACATGGAAGTCGAAATGGTCGGGCAGGTTTCGGCGGATGTCGCCCAATCCGGTAGCGTCACGGTACCGGCCCGCAAACTTGTCGACATCTGCAAGGCTCTTCCCGAAGGGGTGCGCCTGGATATCCAGCTCAACGGCGACAAGCTGGCAGTGCACGCCGGTCGCAGCCGGTTCACGTTGGCTACGCTGCCGGCGGCAGAGTTTCCCTCCAGCGATTCCGGTAGCGACGCCGACCGGCTTACCGTTTCCGAGGAGCGCCTGGGCTGGTTGCTGGAAAAAACGTCCTTCGCCATGGCCAACCAGGACGTCAGGCATTACCTGAACGGCTTGCTGATGGAATTCCGCAGCGGCATGCTCCGTGCAGTGGCCACCGACGGCCATCGCCTTGCGCTGGCCGAGATCGAGGCCGACGTCCAGGGCGATGGTCGTTCGCTGATCCTGCCGCGCAAGGGCGTGGTCGAGCTTGCACGCATCCTGTCTTCCGAGGATGAGCCGGTTGAAATCGCGCTGGGCAACAACTTCGTCCAGGTCCGGCGCCGCGGTCTGACTCTGACCAGCAAGCTGATCGACGGTCGCTTCCCGGATTACGAAGCGGTGATTCCGATGAGCCAGGACAAGGGCATGACGCTGGTCCGCCAGGATTTCATCCGCGCGCTGCAGCGGGCCGCGATCCTGTCGAACGAGAAATATCGCGGTGTCCGAATCGAGTCCAACGACGGCACGATCCGGATCATCGCGCACAACCCGCAGCAGGAAGAAGCCACCGAGGAAGTCGAAGCCGAGCACAACTACGACGGCCTGGTCGTGGGTTTCAACGTCAATTATTTGCTCGATGCATTGGGCTCGATCGACGGCGATCAGGCCCGGCTCTCGCTCAAGAGCGCCGACAGTTCGTGCCTGATCACCGCTGTCGACAGGGACGATGTCCGTCAGGTCGTCATGCCGTTGAAGCTGTAGACGGGTTCGGCGCCCGCTCGGCGCCGGCGGCGGGCACCTTTGGTGGGTGCACCGGGCCTTGAATTCGCCTTCGACTTGACTTCGCCACTTGGTGATGGGTGCACGTTTGGCGGGCGTGAGCCGCTTTTTCTTTAATTCAACTTCTGACTTCAACTGCATTTCGCCCCGCGCTTCGCGCTTGCGGGCGACCTACTTTTCACAAGCGCCTGAAAAGTAGGCAAAAGCGCTTTTTACAGGCGGCAGAGGGTTGCGGTGCGGGTTGACCGGACTGGCGGTTAGGTGTTTGATCACAGCTTGGGCTGGAGATCTTCTTGTCCGAGCGTCATGTGGGCCATGGCTTGCGGGTGATGACTCGACCCCGGCTTCGATGGCTATCGAAGCGGGGTTGTCCCGATCGAGGGCGTTGTGATCATCGTGGATGCTGAAGCGGGTTCCAGGTTGGGGTGGTTAGTGGGAGCAGTGGCAAGGCTGGACTATTTGCGCCTGCAACCGGCTGCCGCGGGCGTGTTGCTCCTGGCAGAGCATAGGGCCGTGCGCGTCTGGGAGCCGGGAATGACAAAGCCTGTCTTTCTTTGTTTCTGTCGGAGGCGCATCCTGCGCCGATGAATTCAGCACCGATCGCGGCCAGGGAACCGCATCAACCAATCAACTCCGTCGTTCCAGGTTCTCGTAGGAGGCGTCTCCAGGCGCCGACGGGTCTACCCCGGTCGCGGCCTGGAGACCGCTCCTACAGGACATTTCGGCCCACGTCACCATCCCCGCCACCGGGCAAGAACACCGAGCGCAACCAGGCCACCATCAGCGCTCACCGCCCCACACGGGAACCCACTTCAGCATCCCCCGACAGACCGTTACCAGCACAATCGAGGCGACCCCGCTCCGATAACCATCGAAGCCGGAATCCATTCGTCACCCGCAAGCCGAGAGATCACTCCGAACGGGCAAGAAGATCTCGAAACAAAGCCCGATGCCACACACCCAACCCCCAGGCCCGTCCGACCAGTATCTCGAACAGCTGCCGCCTGTAAAAAGCGCTTTTGCCTACTTTTGTCGCGACTGACAAAAGCAGGTCGCCCGCAAGCGCGAAGCGCGGGGCGAAATACAGTTGAAGTTGAAGTCGAACTTACATTAAGAAAGCCATCCGCATCCGGCCAGGGTGCCCATCACCGCGCACGGTGCACTTCGGCTTACCATTGTCGCTGGCCTCCAGCACCCGCCCAACTTGCTGCTCACCTCGCTGCACATCGAGAACTTCCGCAACCTTGACTCGGCAACACTGGAGCCGGTGCCCGGGCTGAACTGGCTGTTCGGCGAGAACGGGGCCGGGAAAACCAGCGTCCTGGAGGCCATTCACGTGCTGGCGCGAGGGCGTTCGTTCCGGGCCAACAGCATTTCACCCCTGATCCGCGACGGTGGGCGTCAGCTCCGGGTCGTGGCGCGCACTGCCAACCCCGAGGCGCGTGCCGGGGTGGAGCGCAGCGCTTCGGAATGGACCGGCCGGATCAATCGTCAGCCGACGACGAAAATGAGCGAATTCGCGCGGCTGCTGCCGCTGGTGCTGGTCGATCCCGAGAACCATGCGCTCGTCGAGGGCGCCCCGACGAACAGGCGCAGTTTCCTGGACTGGGGATTGTTCCACGTGGAACAGTCCTACCTTTCGGACTGGAAGCGCTACAGTCGCCTGCTGCGTCAGCGCAATGCCGCGCTGCGCGCCCAGGCCGCCCCCGCCCTGCTGCAGGCGTTGGAGCAGACGATGGCCGAGGCGGCCGCTGCGGTCGAGGTGCTGCGCACGCGCTATGTTTCCGCGCTCCAGGCCGGTCTCGAAGCGCTGGAATCCGAACTGGAGTTCCACGTCGAACCCATCGCGCTTGCATATCGTCCGTCTGCACATACGGCGGATGAGTACCTTGCTCGGTGGACCGAGAATAGGGATCGGGATCTCGAGCAAGGGTTTACCCGAGACGGTCCTCACCGGGGTGACTTGTCGATCCGGGCCGGTGACCGGATGGCCGCGCCTCGCCTGTCGCGGGGACAGATGAAACTCGTGGCCCTGATGCTGAAGCTGGCGCAAATGGGGCTGGCCCGCAGCGCTGATTGCGAGCCGGTGCTTTTGCTCGACGATCCGGTGTCCGAGCTCGATGGCTACCACCTCGATCGGCTCCTGACGTGGTTGCGGGCGCAGCCGAATCAGGCCTGGATTACCGCCGTTGCTCGCATCGAGGATTCCGAGGCGGGACTGTTCCACGTGGAACAGGGAAAAATTCTTCAGGTGTTATAATCAGGGGTGGTAATTCAATCTGAAAATTCAGTGAAATATCCAGGCGTCGCATTTCCCATGCAGGTTGCGGCCGAACTATCCGCATGGCCCACTAGCTGAATCCTGACGCGCCGCGTCTTCCGAACGGACTTGAGCATGACCGAAACCGAAACCTATTCATCCGACAGCATCAAGGTACTCAAGGGCCTGGACGCGGTTCGCAAGCGTCCTGGCATGTACATTGGTGACACCGACGACGGGACCGGCCTGCATCACATGGTCTTCGAGGTGGTCGACAATTCCATCGACGAGGCCCTTGCCGGCCACTGCGACAGGATCACCGTGCGTCTGCACCCCGATGGATCGGCCAGCGTCACGGACAATGGCCGCGGCATACCGGTCGATATGCACCACGAGGAGGGCAAGTCCGCTGCCGAAGTGATCATGACGGTTCTTCATGCCGGCGGAAAATTCGACGACAACTCCTATAAGGTTTCCGGCGGCCTGCACGGGGTTGGCGTTTCAGTGGTCAATGCGCTTTCCGAGCGCCTGGACCTGGTGATCCACCGGCAGGGCAAGCGCTGGACCCAGACCTACAGCATGGGCGTGCCCGAGTCGCCGCTGGAGGCAACCTCGGACAGTGACCAGACCGGCACCGAAATCCGCTTCCTGCCCAGCCGCCAGATTTTCACGGATGTCGAGTTTCACTATGACATCCTGGCGCGCCGGTTGCGCGAACTGAGCTTTTTGAATTCCGGCGTCGCGATCGAACTGATCGACGAGCGTACCGACAAGCGCGACCTGTTCGAATACGAAGGCGGCATCCGCTCCTTCGTAGAACACCTGGGCGCAAAGAAGTCGCCGCTGCATCCCAACGCCCTGCACTTCGAGGCCGACAGCAACAGCATTACCGTCGAGGCGGCGCTGCAGTGGACGGATGCTTACCAGGAAAGCGTCTACTGTTTTACCAACACCATACCGCAGCGCGACGGCGGGACGCATCTGGCCGGATTCCGGGCCGCGCTGACCCGTACGCTCAACGGCTATATCGAGGAAAGCGGTCTGGCCAAGAAAGCGAAGATCCAGGTGACCGGCGATGACTGCCGCGAGGGCCTGATTGCCGTGCTTTCGGTCAAGGTCCCCGATCCCAAGTTTTCGTCTCAGACCAAGGACAAGCTGGTCTCCAGCGAAGTCAAGGCTGCGGTGGAAGCCACCCTTGCCGAGCAACTGCGCGACTTTCTCCTCGAGAATCCTCAGGACGCGCGATCAATAGCTTCAAAGGCCATCGAAGCGGCGCGAGCCCGCGAGGCCGCGCGAAAGGCGCGCGACATGACCCGTCGGAAAGGCGTTCTCGACATTGCGGGCTTGCCGGGAAAACTGGCCGACTGTCAGGAAAAGGATCCCGCCCTGTCCGAACTGTTCATCGTCGAGGGCGACTCCGCCGGTGGTTCGGCCAAGCAGGGCCGCAATCGAAAATTCCAGGCCATTCTTCCGCTCAAGGGCAAGATCCTGAACGTGGAAAAGGCGCGCTTCGACAAGATGCTGGGCTCGGCCGAGGTCGGGACCCTGATCACCGCGCTGGGCACCAGCATCGGCAAGGACGAGTTCAACATCGACAAGTTGCGCTACCACCGGATCATCATCATGACCGATGCCGACGTGGACGGTTCGCACATCCGCACGCTGTTGCTCACGTTCTTCTACCGCCAGATGCCCGAGTTGATCGACCGCGGCTACGTCTACATCGCCCAGCCACCGCTTTACAAGATCAAGCAGGGCAAGCAGGAGTGGTACCTGAAGGACGAAAACGAACTGGTGCGCTACCTGATCGACCGCGCGCTGGACGGGGCCCGTTTGCTGCCGGGCAACGAGCAGCCACCGGTGCATGGCGACGCGCTCAATACGCTGCTGACCGAATTCCACACCGCGAGTCTGGCCGCCCGCCGTCTGGAGCGCCGATATGACGCGACGGTCATAAACCAACTTATTGATTTCGAACCCTTTTTACTGGATCCTGGCTTTGATCGAGATGGCTGGATGCAGCGCTTCAGGTCTCGTCTGGAAGCCGCATCGCCGGCCGGTGTGCGCTGGACCTTGACCGGCCTGGAAAACGGCGGGCTCGTCGTCAGCCGGGTCAGCCAGGGCATCAGCCAGGACACTGTGCTGGACGCCGCATTCTTCCAGGGCAGCGACTACCGGGCGATGGCAAGGATCGGCGCCTCGGTGCACGATCTCATCGGCGAGGATGCACGCATCGAGCGCGGTAACCAGCAGCACCCTGTACGTCGCTTCGCCGACGTCTACGAGTGGTTGATGGAAGAAAGCAAGAAAGGCCGCAGCATCCAGCGCTTCAAGGGTCTGGGTGAAATGAACCCCGATCAACTCTGGGAAACGACGGTGAATCCCGAGACGCGACGACTTCTGCGCGTGACCATCGAGGATGCAGTGGCGGCCGACGCCATCTTCGCGACCTTGATGGGTAACGAGGTCGAGCCGCGACGCGATTTCATCGAGACCAACGCGCTCAATGTCGCCAATCTCGACATTTGAGTTTCACCCGCTCCCGCCGTAAAGCGACCGGCCGGGCTAGCCGGATCATTTCGCGGTTCGGTATTCCTTCAGCAATTGTTCCAGCGTGGTCCTGAACTGGGCCTGACCGTCGATGCGTTCGAGCGATCCAACCACTCCCTCCAAGGCGTCGGCGATCTTGCCGGGCTTGACGATCGCGTGGATATGCTCCAGCTTGCAGTCATAGCGGTTGGCTACGTCGGCCATGTTGCGCCGGTACTGGCGCTTGCGACCGAACAGACCCACATCCAGGTAGATAATGGCGTCAAGCGCCCCGCCGGCGCGCCGCACCTCGACCTCGATGTCCGCCTGACGCATGAATGCCCGATCGACCCGGTTCCGGGTCGGCGCCCAGCGGTCCGGACGCGCCGCCACCAGAACCAGTGGCCGTTCTACCTGTTTGAGTTCCGACACCAGCGGCAGCCAGCGACTCCGGGTCGGATCGTCGGCGCTGCCCAGCAGCTCGGCCTCGATCAGCAGCGGCGCTTTCATGCCCGTCCGAGCTTCGCCACGTCGGCAATGCGCAGGAACAGCGCCCGCAGTCGGCCCAGCAGCGCCAACCGGTTGGCCTTCAGCGCATCGTCGTCGACCATGACCATGACGTCGTCGAAGAACCTGTCCAGCGTCGGTCTCAGGGCGGCCAGCCGTTTCAGCACGGCCGGGTAATCGCGTTCGGCCAGGAGTTGATCGATGACGCCTTCAACTTCAAAAACTTCTTCGAAAAGATCATATTCTGCTTTTATCTGCAGCGAATCTGTATCTATCTCCGTTATTTCGACGTGGCCGGCCTGCTCCAGCAAATTGGCCGCGCGCTTGTTGGCCGCGATCAGGCTTTCGACGTCCGGGTCGTCGGCAAATGCCTGAACCGCCACGGCCCGGTCGACGAAGTCGGCGACCGTACCATCGGCGCCGGCGGTGACCGCGTGCAGCGTGTTGGTCTCGATTCCGCGCTCGGCCAGGTGCGAACGCAAACGCTCGTCCAGGAAACGCCGGATCTCGTCGCGGTCGTCTTCGGAAACCGGCACCTGCGCCTTCAACGCATCGGCAGCCTTGTCGATCAATTCTTCCAGCGACAGCGGACAGCGCGACTGTTCGAGAATTCTGACCACTGCGAGCGCGGCACGCCGAAGCGCAAACGGATCCTTGCCGGCCTTGGGTTTCTTGCCGGCGGCGAAAACGCCGACCAGCGAGTCGATGCGGTCCGCGACCGCCAGCGCGCGTCCGGCCGGGTCTTCGGGCAACGCGTCGCCGGCGTGGCGCGGCAGGTAGTGGGACTGAATGGCGGCGGCAACGGCCTCGCGCTCGCCGTCGGCCTGTGCGTAGTAACGCCCCATGATGCCCTGCAATTCGGGGAATTCGCCGACCATTTCGGTCAGCAGGTCGCACTTGCACAGCAGCGCCGCCCTGGCGCAGTCGCCGGGTTCGGCCGAAAACGCCGGGGCCAGCGTCGCGGTGAGTGCCTGCAGTCGGCCGGTCTTGTCGGCCAGCGAACCTAGCCTTTCCTGGAACAGCATTTCACCGAGGCGTTCCATGCGATCGGCCAGCCGATGCTGCCGGTCCTGTTCATAAAAGAACCGGGCGTCGGCCAGTCGGGGGCGGATGACGCGCTCGAAACCGTGAATCATCAGTTCGGGCTGCTCGCTCTCGATGTTGGCCACGGTAATGAATCGTGCCGCCAGTTCCCCCTCGGCGGTGAACAGCGGGAACGATTTCTGATGTTCGCGCAGCGAACTGATCAAGGCTTCGGCCGGTACCTCGAGAAAGGCCTCGTCGAACGAGCCGACCACCGCGACCGGCCACTCGACCAGCCCGGTCACCTCGTCCAGCAGCGCGGATTCGGCCTGGGTTTCAAGCCCCGCGGATTCGGCGCAGGACCTGACCTGCTCGGCTATCTGCTTGCGGCGTTCGGCGTGATCGACCACCACGTAGGCTCTCCGAAGCACATGCTCGTAATCACCCGCCCGCTCGATGGTGTGCGCACCGGGGGCGTGGACCCGGTGGCCGCGCGTCTCGCGCCCGGCCTCGAGGCCAAACAGCGAAACCGACACGACCTGCTCGCCGTGCAACACCACCAGCCAGCGCACCGGGCGAAGAAATCGCTCGCTGCGGTCAGACCAGCGCATGCTACGGGCACCGGCCATTTCCCGGACAACCCTGTCGAGCATGTCGGGCAACAGTTCGGCAAGCGATCGTCCGGGCTCGTCGATTTCCGCATACAGCCACCGACCCTGTTCGTTTTCAAGCCGGTCGAGTTGATCCACTGACAGCCCGACGCTCCGGGCGAAACCTTCCGCTGCCCGGGTCGGGTTTCCTTCGGAATCGAACGCTGCCTTTTCCGCCGGCCCCTTGCGTTCGAGCTTGCGATCGGGCTGGCGCGCGGCGACCCCCTCGCCGACGATCGCCAGGCGCCGTGGCGTCGCCAGCCAGCGCAGCCGACCTTCTGATTCCATCAGGCCGGCATCGACAAGCTGTTTCCGAACGCCGGTGGCGAGCATCTCGGCCTGTCGGACCAGCGACTTTGCCGGCAACTCCTCGCAGCCCAGTTCAATGAGCAGGGTATCGCTCATGCCGCCACTCCTTTCTTGCCGCCGACCGGAAAGCCCAGCGACTCGCGCCGGGCGTAATAGGCTTCGGCCACCATTCGCGACAGGTCGCGAATGCGCAGTATGTAGCGCTGTCTTTCGGTCACCGAAATGGCCTGGCGTGCATCCAGCAGGTTGAAGGTGTGCGATGCCTTGAGGACCTGGTCGTACGCCGGCAGCGGGAGGTCGTCCTCGACCAGGCCGCGAGCGGATTTCTCGGCGTTGTCGAACGCATCGAACAGCGCGCGCGTATCGGCCTTTTCGAAATTGTAGGTCGACTGCTCGACCTCGTTCTGGTGAAACACGTCGCCGTAGGTGACGGTACCGTTCGGCCCTTCGGTCCAGACCAGGTCGTAGACGCTCTCGACGCCCTGGATATACATCGCCAGCCGCTCCAGCCCGTAAGTGATCTCTCCCATCACGGGCCGGCACTCGAGCCCGCCGGCCTGCTGAAAATAGGTGAACTGGGTGACTTCCATCCCGTTGAGCCAGACTTCCCAGCCCAGCCCCCAGGCACCCAGTGTCGGCGACTCCCAATTGTCCTCGACGAAGCGGACATCGTGAATCTTCGGGTCGATGCCGACCGCCTCCAAAGAGCCAAGGTAAAGCGCCTGGAAATCCAGCGGCGACGGTTTCATGACGACCTGGTACTGGTAGTAGTGCTGCAGTCGATTCGGATTCTCGCCGTATCGTCCGTCGGTGGGTCTGCGGCAAGGTTGCAGGTAAGCGGCGTTCCAGGGCTCAGGGCCGATGGCGCGCAGGAATGTCGCCGGGTGAAAGGTACCGGCGCCCACTTCCAGATCCAGCGGCGCGGTCAGTACGCAACCGCGAGCGGCCCAATAGTCGTCCAGCGTACGAATGAAATCCTGAAAATTCACGGGTTTGACGCCCAGAAAGTGCGAATCGGGAAGTATACCTTTTGCTCCGCTTTCCGGTCAGCAGGCCTGCGGCTGCGGGAAAGCGCCGGGTTCGGACGGCGCATTCGAGAGAATTTGATTAGATTCAAGTTATATACTTGTAGTATTCTGATCCAAGCACAGAACGTGCCCGGAACCGGGAGCGGGTTCTCAGAAACAGGACCTCAAGGCACTGACGCTGCGTGCTGCAGCATGGATTAACTCGAATGGCAGGTTCAGCCGAAACAGTCAGCACTGAGGTTCTGGCCGCTTTGATCGAGCGGGCAACTGTATCCACGTGGATTGTCGATGCCGACGAAACCATAGTGTTCACCAACGGTGCCGGCGCAGAACTCACCGGCTATGCGGTCGACGAACTGATCGGCAGGCCGGTCAGCATGCTGATGGCGCCGGAGCTTGGTGCGTCGCACGCCGATCACGTCCGTGGGTTTCTGGACCGCAGTGGCGCCTCCACCATCGTGGGCCAGGTGCGCGAATTCGAAATCCTCCGCAAGGATGGCAACAGAGTCGCTATCGAACTCAAAGCCTTCGAATTGCCGGGACTGCGCGGCGGCCGCCGCTTGTTCGGCGCGTTCATCAGCGATAACACCGCACACAAGAGCGTCGAGGCCGAAATGACGCGCATGGCACGTCAGGACTACCTCACCGGCTGTCTGAACCGTTTCGGCTTCATGGAGCGCGCGCACCAGGAACTGTCACGCGCCACGCGCACCGGAGAGCCACTCTCGCTGATCGTCATGGATCTGGACAGGTTCAAGCACATCAACGATACGCTGGGTCATCAAGGCGGCGACAAGGTGCTTTCCGACCTGTTCCCTGCGCTCAAGAACGCACTGCGTATGCACGACCTGTTCGGCCGAGTCGGCGGTGAAGAGTTCTTTGTCCTTCTTCCGGGAACCGATATAGACGAAGCGGTTGTCGTTGCCGAAAGGCTTCGCAAGGCGCTGGAACAGCACGCCTTCATCTGCAATGGAACAACAGTCCCGGTCACCGCCAGCCTTGGATGCGCCTCGCTGCGTTCGGACGACGATCTGGATCGGTTGATACAGCGCGCCGACCGCCGTATGTACCTGGCCAAGAGAGCCGGCCGAAATCACGTCGTGGCGATCGACGTCGTAACCGCTCGAGCGCAACCCAGAAACGACACCAGCCCCGCAAGCAGCACCTCGCGCGATCCGGACGGTGAATCGAAAAGATCATGCCACTCGGCGTAGTCCGGGGATCACGCCGAGCAGAAAGCTGACAACCGCGGATATCACGATGACCATGATGGCCGATAGCGGAATCGCGATCCAGGCCGCTGTGCCTTGCACTCTGGCGTCGAGCAATGGAATACTTTCCATGACCAGCGGATGCACAAGAAAAATCCCGAATGAAAGCCGCGACCCGAGCACCATGAATCGCGGCGGGATTCGGCTTGCCAGAGAACTCCATCTGAACAGGTAGACCGCGCCAACGGACATGGCAATAACGGTAACGCTGAGATAGGAATAAAGATACAGCGCACCCGGCCTGAAGCCGTATTTTCCAAACAGCCAGAAACCAGTGCAGGTCCCTGCTATTCCCGCGCCCACTAGAACCAAAGGCCACAGGTATCGCCGGCTTCTCGCGTAAAGCCGCACGTAGTATCCCAACAGAAAAAACGGTATAAACCGCAGAAACCAGCTCGTAAACACCGCAAGTTCCCGTTCGCTCAAGCGTGAATGCGCCTGGGCGATCGCGGCGACGAAAAAAGCCAGGACCACCAGGAGCAGGAATTGGCGCTGATTGCAGCCGGCTACAAGGCGTTGCAGAAAGGGCGCAAAAAGATACAGCCCCAGAAGCATGTACAGAAACCAGAGATGATAATAGGGCAAGCCGGAGGCTGCCAGTAGCGCAAGGTCGCCAGGCGCGACCTCGAAACCTGCCCCGATACGCTTCCACCATGTCCATGCCAGATAGACAAGCGTCCAGAAAATCAGCGGTAGCCCAATCCGGGCCATTCGCCTGCGATAGAAGGACCCGAGATGGCGAGAACGATCGGGTGCCAGCAACAAGGCGCCGCTGACCATGACAAGCATGGGTACGCACCAGCGCGTGGCCGAGTCGTAAAAATTCCCCGCCCACCAACTCGAAGACCCCAGGGGTTCGCCGTCGACATAGCCGGCGGAAATATGCAGCATCACGACGGCGAACACCGCCACGATTCGAGCGAAGTCCAGCCAGGTCGTGATGTCGCGCCCTCGCCCGGACGGCCACCCCGTCGATCCCGGGTTGCTGTCGCTGCCGGGTTCAGCGGCCCTCACGAGTTCCTGCGGGCACAGATTCACGATCATTCAAAAATTCAAGCATCGTCCGGGAATCGATTGTTCGAGCGCTGATCTTCGATTGTTCGTCCTTCTTCACCTGCGGAGCGTATTCATGTCGATGACGAAGCGGTAACGCACGTCCGATCTCTGCATCCGCTGGTACGCTTCGTCGATATTGCGGATGTCGAGCATCTCGATGTCGCACACGATGTCGTGCTCGGCGCAGAAATCGAGCATGGCCTGGGTTTCGGGCAACCCGCCGATCAGCGAGCCGGCGACGCTGCGCCGCCGAAACACCACAGCCGCGGCGTCCAGCGGCGGTTCTATCGGTTCGAGCAACCCGACCAGGATCAGCGTGCCGCTGTGTTTGAGCGCGTTGAGGTACGGATTGAGGTCGTGCGGGACCGGGACCGTGTCGAGAATGTAGTCGAACGTGTTGGCAACGGCTTCCATCTGGTCGCCATCGGTTGAAATCACGACTTTATGCGCCCCCTGCTTCAGGGCTTCTTCGCGCTTGCTTTCCGAGCGCGTGAACAACGTCACCTCGGCGCCCATGGCGCGTGCGAACTTGACCCCCATGTGGCCCAGCCCGCCCATCCCGACCACCGCGACCTTGTCGCCTTCGGCGACGCCGAAATACTTCAGCGGCGAATACGTCGTGATGCCGGCGCACAGCAACGGAGCGGCCGCCGCGGCATCGAGTTTTTCCGGCATCCGCAGCACGAAGCGCTCGCTGACCACGATCGCCTCGGAATACCCGCCGTGTGTCACCGAGCCATCGTGCCGGTCCTCGCCGTTGTAGGTCGCCGTGAAGCCTGCCTCGCAGTACTGCTCCAGGCCCTCGTCGCAGGCCGAGCACTCGCGGCATGAATCCACCAGGCAGCCCACCCCCACCCGATCGCCGGGCTTGAATTTCTCGACCGCATCGCCCACCGCGGTGACGGTACCGACGATCTCGTGGCCGGGGACCACCGGGTAGACGGTCCGACCCCAGTCGTTGTGCACGAAGTGGATGTCGGTGTGGCAGATGCCGCAGTAGTCGATGCGGATCGCGACATCGTCCGGGCGCCGATCGCGCCGATCGATGGAAAGCGGCGCCACGCCGGAAGTTTCCGACTGCGCGCCGTAGGCCTTGATGGTTTCCATGAAGTCGATTTCCGTTGCGGGTCCGAACGCTCATTATGCAGCTACGCGGCCACGGGTTTTGTGTTCTCATTGAGAAATTCAACCCGGCCCGAACGGCATGCCCAAACCCGAGCTCATCATCGTCAAGACCGGCAAGGCCGTCGCCGAAGCTCGCGGCGATGGGCGCGATTTCGAACACTGGTTCGCTGAAGGACTCGGCCGCGACCTGTTCGATTTCCGGATAGTTCGGGTCGACCAGGGTGATGTGCTGCCGCCGGTCGATTCGCTGGACCATCCGTCGACAGTGCTGGTCACCGGCTCGCCGGCCATGGTCAGCGACCGGCTGGCCTGGTCGGAAAATGCTGCGGCCTGGCTGGCCGCCGCGCACACAGCCGGCTTGCCGATTCTCGGCGTCTGCTACGGCCACCAGTTACTGGCGCACGCGTTGGGCGGTCGGGTCGGCCCCAACCCGGCCGGCCGACGAATGGGCCGGGTACAGGTCGAATTTTCCGATCCGGACGACGCCCTGACCGGCCCGTTCGCGCCCGGCGCATCATTCAACGTCAGCCACGTCGAAGTCGTGCTCGAGCCACCGGTCGAGGCGCGAGTGATTGGCACCGCATCCCACGACCCCTACCATGTGCTTTATTTCGGCAACCTGACCTGGGGGGTGCAGTTTCACCCTGAATTCGGCCGCGACATCATGCGGTCCTACATCCGGGCCCGCTCCGGCCCCCTTGAAGCCGAGGGCCAGGATCCGGCGGCATTGATCGGCGACCTGGACGACAACCCCAACGGCCGGCCCTTGCTGGCGCGCTTTGCCCAACTCGCGCGCGCGGTAGCCGGTGCAGATCCGACGTGAAGCGCTGGCTGGCCGCGCTGCTGCTGTTGCCGGGTGCGGCATGGGGCGAAGTGGTTAGGATTCATGACCTGGAAGCCGGGGACCTGGCGGCTCTGCGCGAGCGATACGATTTCTGGGGCGTGGACTGGCGCGCCGGCTATGCCGTATTCGACCTGGACGCCCGCCAGCGCAGCAAGCTGGAGCAGGCGGGTTATCGGATCACCACCGATATTTATCGCGGTCGTGAACTGGCCGACTGGCGCCGCGTGATCGAGAAGGCCGGCCCGCAGCGCGGTGCCGACACCATCCCGGGCCGTCCCTGCTACCGGACCGTCGACGCCACGCACGCGACGCTTGCCGAACTCGCGGCGACGTATCCCGATCGCGCGACGCTGAGCGTAATCGGCGATACCTGGCAGGCCGATGCGGGCGCTGCCGTCGGCGACTCGATCAGGGTACTGGTGCTGAAGAACGCGGCCTCGCCGCACCCGAAG
>CAYYZR010000034.1:0-18488 GCA_964476005.1 uncultured Halomonas sp. | reverse complement strand
GGATAGGTAGCGTCAACGCAGCGGTCGAAACAGCCCACCAGCGTCCCAGACGACGGAAAAGCTAAACCGGCTTCCTGCCCTCAGACCGCCTTGTTATGGACAGCCAAAATCCTATCTTGCAAATCCTGGTGATGACGTCACCGGAAAATCCGGGACTTCGAGGCCCCGCCCGCGCGACCTTTCAGACCCCGTCATCCCGACCTGAAAAACGTCCTCCGGAACGCCCAACCCCGATATCGTCGCCCCAGCCTTGACCAACGTCATCCCGGACTTGATCCGGGACGGGGCCCAGCGACTTTGATTCTCCGGAAATCTGAAACCGGAAACCCGAACCCGGCGAACCTGATTTCCTGGGCCAACCCAAATTGAGCCCGATCAAAGGACTTACTCCCTTTTAATTAATGTGAAAATCTGCGGTACAAGGAAGCTGGCGAAGGCGAGCTGGTCCAACGGAAACACTTCCGGCAAAGTCGGCGTCAATTCTGATGCTGGTAGAAAAAAGCGGTTTTTGCCAACCTCGGCCAGGTCCGCCGACCAACTTTCTCCAAAAAGTACAATATTTTCAGTCACCTGAGAACCTCTCAGCACCGCAGTTGAAAAATGGAATATAAATAACCATAATGGTTATATCAGAGCTAGAGCGGAAGACGACGCCGGAATACTGTCTGGATCGAATTCGCGACCTCGCAAGTTCCGGCCAAGTGGTCTACGGGACCCGACGTATCGGGATCGATTGCGAGAATCTCGGCTACGGACCGGAGGAAGTATGGGAATACATCGCCAGTCTCGAGCCCGGAGATTTCGTCAGCGCCGTCCGCTACCCGAATCGTCCATTCTGGATGGACGAATACCGAATCCGCTGGCGATCTGCTGCCGGGACCGCTGACCAGCTCTATCTGAAGTTACACCTCAACCGCAACATGATTATCGTCACGCTCGACTCTTTCCACCGAAATCGATGAATGCCATGACTGAACAGAAGCCAATCTGTCCGATGTGCGAGCAAGCAGCGCTGCAGCCGAAAACCTATACCGGGGAGATTGAGCACAACGCCCATCGACTGGAAGTCCACGGTCTGGAGTTCTACTGCTGCCCGGAATGCGACGCTGACCCGGTATTCCCCGACCAGGCGCGGCGTAATCATCGCCGCTTTCAGGACGCCCGCCGACGTGCTGATGGCCTGCTGACAAGCGAAGAAATTGTCCGGATTCGGGAGGCGTTGGGGCTCACACAGAAACAAGCCGCCGAGTTATTCGGTGGCGGCGCAAATGCTTTTTCCAAGTACGAGCGAGGCGACGTTATCCAGAGCATAGCCATGGATCGATTGATTCGCATGGTCCAATTACATCCCGAGTACGTTGAGACTCTCAAGGACCTTTTCGATGGGGCAAGCGGCGCTGATCAGGTCAAAAGTTCCGAGCCGCAAATCCACAGCAGACACCATAGCTTGCAAAGCTCATAGGCTCGAAGCCAGTGTTGACGGAGCGCCACCGCGCCGGCACGATCATGACGTCAAAAACCGGACTCACCGTCATCCTGCTCAGCTGCTCGGCCCGAAAAGCTGCAAATCCATTACCGGCCGCAGCCGCCTTCGTCGTCATCCGGAATCACGCGACCTCCCCCGTCATCCCGGAATCGCGCAAGCGATATCCAGGATCTCGAAACCCTGCCCGCAAACCTACACACCCCGCCGCCCCGGAATCGCGGCAGCGATAACCGGGATCATTTGCGAGCTTCATCGACCACGGCGATCGGCCTCAGCACGGAAGTGGAGGCTTCCGAAATCAATCCACGGTAACGCGGCGCGTCATCGGCCGTTTTTGGGTTCGAGCACGTCGAAGGCCAGGCCGCCGTGGCCCTCGCCCCGCCCGACGTTGCGCTCGCGCGAATACCAAGTCACGACCTTGCCGTCGTACCACCGGCAGCGCTGCCACTTGGCGGTGATCCGGGTCCCCGCGCGCTCGACCTCCTCCTCCGCGATGTATAGCGCTTCGGGTACGCCGAGGTCGAGCCCCTCGCGCAGCTGCCAGCTGCGCGGCCGCACTTTTTCCGGCGTCGAGCTGGTGTCGCCTTCGAGCAGGCGCGGCATCGCGGCGCGCTGGAGCATGATCTCCCGGTCCGTGCCTTCCACCCTGACCGGCAGGAGCGGAATCCAGTGTTCGGCCACTTCGGTCATCAGCCGGTAGGCCACCTTGGCATCGTTTTCCGGCGGAGCGGCGGGCGCCGGACCGATTTCCAACTGGTATCGATCGTGCAGTTCCAGGCCGGTCTCCGAGCCGCGCCGGCTCACGCCGTCGGCCAGCGGGACGATGGTCTCGATGCCCCAGACCATGTTGGAGACCTCGTCGCGCACGAAGTGCACCTGTTCCTCCGGGCGACTCTCGTGGGAATCCGGGGTCGTAGGCGGCAGGAACAGGCGGTTGTCGATCCGCCCGGCATCGCTCAGTGTGAACATCCGCCAGGCATCGGTGGGGCCGCCTGCGTCCACAGCACGGTCGATCCAGAGGCGCTCGCCGAAGACATTGGTGACGGTCAGCCCTTCGATCTCCGTCAACGACCCGGTCGGCAACTCCATCGGCAACAGAAACCAGTCGTTGGCGTAAACCAGCCCGAACTCGATCAGCAGAAGCTTGGCGATGTCGGTGGTGTCCGGAGCGATGTCACCGAAGTTGGTGCTCCCTTCTTCGAAACGCCAGTGGCGCGTGTGCGGCATGCCCTCGAACTCCAGGCCCACGGGCAGGAAGCTGGTGGACTGCAACGGCGAGGCGGACGCGCCGCCGGCTGCCGGGGTCGCGTCGAAGTGGAACCAGTCGAGCCGGCCGCCGCGATACTGCGACGTCGTCAGTGTCGCGCCTGCGAGGTGATCCGGGGCGGACAGCGTCGCTCCGTATTCGAGGTTTTGCTTGCGCCATGCGCTGCCGGTCCGGTCCGGCGTGAAGAACTGGCGCCGGATCGCCTGCCGGAATTCGGTGCCCAGCGCGTCGATGTCGCCTCGCAAGGGGTCGGCGAGGCCGAGATTGTCGGAGGCCGCCCCGCCGTCCTCCAGGTGTTCGAACAGCGCGCCGCCGTCGATGGCGCGATTCGCGCTTGCCGCCAGGAACTGCCATGCACCCGGGTGCGCCGTCACGGGGAAATCCGCTGCGTCGCCCGCGGTTGGCGGCTCGAGGGCATACTCGCCGGCAAAGGCGCCGGCCAGGCCACCGTGCCCGGTGGACGCGAGCATCTTGCGCCACCGCCTGCCCAGCGAAAGCCGCAACTGTCCCTGCATGGCGCGATCGCCCTGGCGCCAGGGCACGGGCAAAGCCTCGACCTCCGCTTCAAGCGGCACCGCCTCGTTGTAGGGGCTGGTCGAACCGTCCACGGAGACCTCCGTCACCCCGTTGGTTCGCCAGGCCAGCTTGGCGCTCACCGGCGAGCCGGCGTCGTCGCCCTCGAATTCACCGAACTGCCACTGCCGTGTGAGCAACCAAAGCGGATCGCGAATTTCTGCCTTCAGCGCACGCGAGAAATCCGTGCGGCGGGGCCTGCCTTCGATCCGGTTCCACGCAACCAGGGTCGGTTTCGGCTGTTTGAACAGCGCCTCGTGGATGTCGGGCTGGACCACGTACTTATTCATCGTCTTGCTCCGCGAGGTTCACGTGGATCCGGTTGTTCAGCGAGAAATTGAGCGCCGCGGTGATCGGAAACAGGGTGACCGGGGAGACCGTCGCAGGCAGCAGCGTCGCCAGGGCGCTCGTATCGAGCGGGTCTGGTTCGACCGCCCGGGTGCGCGCGAAGTCCAGCGTGTCGTGCAGCGTGTCGACGAGGGTCTGCCAGCGCCACTGGCCTTCGAAGGTGGGCGGCGTCACCAGCAGGATGGACTGCGGGGCTTCCGTGTCGGGCCGGTCGAAATGAAAAGCGAGTCCGCTGGTCTCGGTGCGCGTCGGGACGGTCTCGGTCCACTCGTCCAGCAGCAGGCCGCAATAGGTCTTGTCGGCCTGTGCCGGGTCGAAGGCCGCGCCGGCCGCGAAGTGGGTCGCGAGCAGGAGCTTGTCGCCTTCAAGGGAGAAGGGTTCGCCGTTGGCGTCCAGCTCCGGAATGTCCATCGCCAGCCAGGGGTCGCCTTTGCGATAGGGCAGCTGCAGCGGTTCGAAAGCCAGTTCGTCGGCCACCTCCAGCGCTTCGCCCAGCAGGGACGCGCGCTCGAAGGCGTGAATCGTCTCGCGCACCCTGGCGACCGACTGCAGCCACTCGTCGACGGGGAAATCGGCGCCCGATACGCTGGTCTTGAGATGTTCGAGCAGCTTGCCGCGTTGGGGCCAGGCTAGTGCCCATTCTTCGCGCATCGGCTCATCGAGCGTGAACTCGGAAAGCGCGATGAAAGATTCGCCCAGGATCGCCTGCACGGCACGCTGCACCGCTTCCTGCGCCTTCTGCCCGGCTTCGGAAGTACTGCCCGCGAGCAGCGCAATCGCCTTGTCACGTCGCGCGACGACGTCATCGCGGATCGCCTGTGCCGCAGCGTGGAGCTGGCCGGCAAAACCCAGCGCGCTGTCGCGCAACGCATCGAGGTCGAGCGGGGTCAGGTCGATCGCCCGGTAATGCACCATGAAGTCCGTCAGCGCCTTGAGCGTCTCGCCCGGCATCCGCGCAGCGTTTCGCAGGCCCTCCAGTTCACCCCGCCTGATGTCGAATTCATCTTTCAGGTCGATCAGTTGCAATTCGAAATCGGGGATGGACGGGAGCGGCGCAATCACGGTGGTCGAGACGCAGCGGGCCGCGCGGATGAGCAGGGCGTGCCGCTCCTCGTCGCTGGCCGAAGCGGGAAGGGCCGCATAGGCGGCCATCGCGGTGTCGAAGTCCCCGTCTTTGGCCCGCCACCGATCGATGATGGGATCGATCGTGGCGAGTATCGCGGAGAACCGCGCCCGGCGCGCCTCCACGGGCGTCATCATGCTCGCCGTGTGCAGGCCGAAGGGGGCGAGCGCGCGGCCCAGCGCGGCGAAGTCCCGCTGCCAAGCGTCGATGTGGTCGCGCGCGTCATCCCGCGCCGCCTCGGCATCGGGCGCCGCAGGGTCGACGGTGGGGTCCAAAGCGCTGATGAAAGTGTCCAGCGCCGATATCGCGTCGGCGAGGAGCTCGATGACCTCCTGAGCCTTGTCGCCGCGAACAACCATGGTCGCGTCTTGTCCACCGCGGGCCTCGCTGGCGAGCGTCAGGTCCGTGGGCTGCAGCGCACGACGGCCGAGCACCACGTTGCGCAATGAGCGGAACAGGGGCGCGGCCTCGAACAGGGTCAGGGCGCCGGTCCCCTGCGGAAAATACTCCAGTTCGAACCGCGCGTCGGCGCGCGGCGGCGTGGTCACGTCCTGTTCCGCGTGGTCGATAAGGAGCTCGTCGAACTCCGGCAGGCCGCGTTCGCCGCCGGTGTCGATGAGATAGAAGATGTCGATCGGCTCGAGCCCGAGCTCCGCCATCGTCGGCGTCAGGCTGCCGACTGCGGCGCCGTCCATATCACTCCAGGAGACCCGCGCGACGATTTGCGTGGGATCGGGCACTCGTTCGGCGACCCATCGCGCCAGCGCGGGTTCACCGGCCGAGCGCGGATTGCCGGCCGGCGGCAAGCCGCCCACGAGATGCAGGGTCGCCCGGTGCGTGAGCGTCTTGCCGCTGCGCGGCGTGCGCGTCACTTCCGGTTCGGGCGGGAAGGTGCCCTTGCCGAACGCATCCAGCGTACCCGCCGCACGATCGTAATTGCCGCGAACGACCTGGTAGACACCTTCGGCCAGCGACAGGTCGCCGACGGCATCGGCGATGGAAACCATGTCGTAGACGTGGCCGTCGATGATGCCGGCGATCTGTGCCGCCGTGGGCAGACCCGGGCCGCTGAAGTCGGACAGGTCGGGCATGCCGCCGAGGTCGTAGGGATAGGACGTATCGACCCCCTCCTCGCCCAGGTGACCGGCCAGCGCGTGCCCATCGACCACGTTTCGGGCCTCGACCAGGCCAACGTCCGCGACACTGTCATCGCGGGTCGAGGCCATCGCATTGCCCGCCAGCGGGAAGTGCAGGCGCAGCTCGTCGATGATCCGATCGAGAAAAAGGTCCTCCTCGTCGTGCAGGGCGCGCTCAAGCTGGTAGCCGAGCAGGGCTCCGAGCGGCTGCCCGTTGCGAATCCCCTCGATGATGCGCTGCGCGAGACGCACGCGCCGGCTGGAGAGATCCACCGCAAGCAGTTCGGGTTCATCGAGCGTGGCGTTGACGAGGTGACCATTGCGCAGGATCGCCGCGGCCACGGCCTGGTCCAGCGAGGGGGCATGAATGTGGCCGTGATTGCTATCGTCGGTGACGATTTCCAGATCGCCGGGACGCTGGAATATGTTCGCGAGGTCCGTATCGAGCCGCTTGGGCGCCAGGGTCCGGTCGTCGGCTTCGAGGTTCTCCACCCAGCCATAGGCGCCCAGGTAGATGCCGTCGCTGGCGAAGCCGCTGTCGCTTTCGTCGCGCATGAGGCTCAGCTGCACGGCCTGCACGCCCTGGCGCCACGCATCGAGTCGATAGCGCAGCGTGTCGAGATGCTCGACGAGCAGGCGTTCGAGCCGCGCGGTGGGAACGCCGATCAGCCGTTCGAGCGCGTCGCGCTGTTCGCGCAAGCGAAAATCGCCGGTCGCGATGACCTGCGGGATGAAATCGCCCAGCATCTGCGTCGGGTCCCCGGTGACCGCAGGTTCGCGTCGATAGAGCTGCGCCCACCGGTTCTCGCCCACGGCCTGGGCCGGTTCCGCGACGCCTATGAAGGTCGGATCGCGCCGCGCCGCGATCCGCTGGGCGTCGTCCCACTGCAGCGCCTCTGCCCGCAGGACAAGCGCGGTATCGACATAGCCCAGGTCCAGTGCGTGCCGCAGCATCAGATAAAGCAGTGCCGTGGGCGGCCCGTTCTCGAAGCCCTCCTGCTTGCGCAAGGTATCGTGCGATTGTCCCGATGCTTGGTGAAGCCAGTCGAGATAGTTGCGCCCGTCGGCGCGGCTTGACTCGAGCGCCCGATCCTCCGCCGCATCGGCGCTCACGATCTCGCCCTTGAGCAAGGCCGCATCCCGGTGGAAGACCTTCTCGATCATGTCCGGCCACACGCCGGGCTCCAGCGTAGCGCCCAGTTCGGATAGCGCGAGCAGGCCGGTTTCGAAATAACGCTGTGCCGCGCCATCGAGCTGGTTGCTGACCTCTTCGGTGACGAAGCCCGCGATGTTGCGGTATTGCGTGAAGCTCTGTGACATGCGGCTAAAGAACTCGGCCGAGGTCGGATGCAAACCGAGGATCGAAAGCAGCGTCTGCTGCGGATCCGGTCCCGGTTCGCCAACGTGCGCGACATTGCCGGCGAAGTCGGACCAGAGGGAATAGAGGCGGCCCAGCAGACCATCGAGCTCAGAGAAGAATCGATGGTCCGGAAGGCTTGCTCCGCGCAGCCGGCTGATCGCCCGTCGATCCTGCCACCACGAGGCGCGCGACCACGCCGTGGTCGGCAAAATGCCATAGGGCTGTCGCCCGATGCGGATCGCCGGCAACGTCCCGCGGCCGGAAACGAAGCGGGTGAAGAACTGGCGCGTGGAGCGGATGGCCGGCTCGGAAAACACCGGCTCCATCATCTGTTCCATGTAGTAGCCAAGCGTCGCCGGCCACAATGCGATGTTCATCGCCCGCGCTTCGAGCTGGTCCGTGAAATGGTAATTGGGCGATCGCCTCAGGATCGCCGGGTCGATGCCCAGCATGCCGGCAAGCCAGGCACCGTCGGGTCGATCTTTCCAGCCCGTGCCCTCGGTGGCCGGCGCGTCGAACACGTGGGCATAGCTCTCGTCGGGGTCGTCCCACCATGCGAACGCGGCGGCATCGGTATCGGTATTGTTGGTCGGCCGGCCCTGCGGCAACAGGCTAAGCCCCTTGCGGCTGGTCTGATGGTGCGTGAACAGTTGCCCGAGTTCCTCGGCGCCTTCCTGCGGATCGCTGCCCAGGCGCAGGCCCAGCACGAACAGCCTGTCGAACGTCGGGAACGCGTCACCGGAGCCGAGGTCGATGCGAAATGCCATTCCCCGTTCGACCGCGACTTCGAAGTCAACCATCCAGCCAAGCGCTTCGGGCATTTTCAGGTCGTCGCCATCGAGGCCGATCTGCCCTTCCTTGCCGGCCAGGGGATCGGGCCCGATCGCGAGGTCGCGCGGGATTGGATTGCCGGTCTCACGCAGAACTTCGGCGCCGTCGCGATAGCCGGTGAGCACGAGCCGCTCGGGCAACAACCAGGCCGTCGCGCCGCGGGTCCAGTCGTCCAGTGACAGGTTCAGGTCGGCGCGCGACGGCAGCTCGAGGAAAACACTTCGCGCCTGCAGATCTGGGCCGGGCCGGTAGGCCGGATCGCGCAGGTTGACCGGCTCGAGCGTGGCCGCCACCTTCTCGGCGCGCGTCACGCCGAGCGCGCTGACGAGTGCCTCCATCGCTTCGCCCCGCGCCGCGCCGGCGCTGTTCCAGGTCTCTTCCCAGAACTCGGCGATGGCCGGTTTTTCCGGTGCCGGCACCGGTCCCGAGCTTCGAATGACGAGCAGGTATTCGCCATCCTGCAGCTCCGGCTCCGCCGCAGGATCGAGCGGCGTGACCTGCTCGATCAGCCACGCGGCGCGACCGCTGCCATAGCGCCGCACCAGGCCGGCCCAGGCCGACTTGAGCGAGGCGGTCTCGCCGCCGGCACGCCACCGGTCCGACCAGTACTTGGCGACGCCGGCGTATTCGGCCTTGGAGATCTCCGGCTGGAAGCTATCGACCAGCACGTCGTCCGGGTAGACACGCACCCACAATTCGCGACGGTTACCGGCCGGCGACGAGATGGTTTTGAAACGCGTCTCGAGACGCAGTGGAAACAGCGCGATCGGCGTCTCGTCGCTCCAGCGCTCCACTTCGGCGGTCGGGTCGACCGCGAGCGCGAACTCGGTCAGGGCCGTGTCGAGGGCGGCCCGCCCGCCGCGCAGCGCGTCGCGGGCCGTTTGCAGAGCTTCGCCGGCCGCCGTCAGTTCCTGCGTCAGGCCGTCCACGGCGGGGTCGCTCGTCTCTGCGCGGCGCCCCCTGGCCTCGATCTCTCGCTCCAGCCGCCGCACCGCGTCACGCGCGGTGACCAGGTCGTCCAGCTGCTTCGCCGTCGCCTGGTTAGCGGCCTTCAGGTTCGCGCGATCTTCATCGAAGCCGGGCATCAGTCGCTCCCCACTTCACGCGGCAGCAGTTCGGAGGCATGGACCGCCATGATGACAGGCGTCTGCAACGCGATATAGGCCAGCTCGGCGGCGCTTCCGTCGGCGTCCCAGGCGACATGCTTGTCGAATTCCCACTGCGGCAGGCGGTCGATCGCGGTGCCGCTGGGTTCGGTCGTGAGCTGGCGATGGGGAATTTCGCTGACCTTGATCGTCGTGCCGTCGACCAGCGACGGCACGACGTCGGCCCACGCGAGATCGTTCCACACCAGAACGGGGTCCGAGGCATCGCGCGCGACGTCGAACCCGAAACGCGCGTCGCCGGGCACCTCTTCGATGCGGAAAAACCAGCCCGGCTTGTCGTCCACGCTGTCGTCGCCCAGCGCTTCTGCGGCGGTCAGGTCGAAGCCGAAGAAATACAGGTCGGGGGCCACCCGGGCCTCATAAAGGGGTTCGATCGGTTCCGCGCCCGCATCGAAGGTACGCTCCATGGTCTTGTCGATTTCCCCGTCCGTGGTCTGCCAGGCCGCCCGCTGCGCGCTGACGATGGTGTTGGGGTATTTCTTCAGGAGTTCGCCCCGGATGACGAGAACCAGTTCCTGTTCCGCTTCGGCGCCGGCTTCGCGGTTGTCGTTGTCGCCAAGGTCGCCGCCGCGCGGCCAGCGATGGATCGGCTTGATGTCCTTGAGCTGTTCGCGCGCGGCCTCCGGGTCTTCAGCCGCGGCCAGCTTCTTGCGCACGTCCCAGAACTGCCTGAAATAACTGCCGCGCTGGTCCGAGGGATATTCGCGCCACAGCAGCTCGCGCGCGAACTCGTGGTTGAGCCCCACCATATAGGCCTCGATGAATTCCTGGTTGGTTTCCAGCAGGGTCACGCTGTCGGGAGGGACCAGGTGCAGGTTTGGCACGAACAGCTCCGTGCCTGCCCGCACCAGCGGTTCGTACATCGGTTGGTCGAACTCGGGATACACCATGGCCTCGACGAACTGCTCCGGGCGTTCGGCCAGGATTCGGGCGGGAATCGAAATCCCCGACAGGGTCCAGCGCGGCACGGTGACGGCCGGATCGATGCCGCGAACGATTTCCCCGGCGATGCGCGGCAGTTCGAGCGACACCGTTTCCGGCAGCGCGCCGAGCTTGCCGTGGGCACTGACCAGGCGATACTGGTCCGCGAGTCCTGCCTTGAATCGCCTGGCCACGGCGTTGTCCGCTTCGCCCGCGGAAGTGTCGGCCGGCGCCACCGGCGGCGGGCTCGCCCCGAGGCTGGTCTCGTCGAGCTCGAACGTCGCCGAAGGCGCAAGCGCGTCGATCGCATCAGGCGTCTGACCTTCGCTGGAGAAGGTGTCGGCAACGGCACCGATGCTGCCCGCGCCGCGTTCGCGCCGCCAGATCGCGTAGGCGCCAACGATGCCCGCGGCGGCCAGCACGAGACCGAGCGGCCCGAGAATCACCAGCAACAGCAAGGTCAGGATGAACGCCAGCACCAGTGCCAGTGTCCGATTCCGGTCCAGCCACCGGCCGATCATGTCGAGCGGCGAACCGGGCGGCGCGCTGCGGTCGACGGCGTCGCCGAGCACCTCCGGCGTCAGCAGCTTTTCCGGCGTCGGCGGGGGCGGCGCCGGAGTGATCTCGCGCACATTGACCCGTTCCACAAGCTCGGCCGAAGCTGCCGGTTCGGTCAGCCCGAGCTTGCGCGCACTACGGCCGCCGGGACGCAGCGCGCGCCGCATGGCGGTGGAGGTCAGCGCCGGGCCCAGCGGACTTTGGCCCATGCGCGCGCGCACGGTCAGCCCCTGGGAGACGATACGGGCCGACACCGGGGCGGCAAGCATCAGCACGCGGGCCTCGGCGGATCTCTGGACCGCCACCGGGCCCTTCGCATGCAGCGCCTTGCCGGACTGTGCGGCCATCTGGGCCAGGCGGATGCGGCGATTGGCTTCGAGCACATCTCCGACCTGATCCCAGGCGGCGGCCATGTAGGCCTCCTGGTTTTCCTGGATCACCGTGGTGCCGAAACCGGACGCGGTGCGCCAGCGCGGGTCGAGGTTGACATCGTGCAGCCAGTTGGCGCGGGTCGGAACCGGGTCCCCGGACTTGTCGATCAACAGGCGCTCGGTGAGGGCGTGCCAGCGGCCGTAGATCGGCGGCGTGACGAGCGGGTCGGGATCCGCCTGGACTTCCGGGTCGAGCCCCGGATCGGCCTGCGCCGACATGCCGTCACTACGATAGCCGCTGCCGAGGTTCAGGAATGTCGCCAGCCGCTCCTGGAAGGGCTGCGGATAAGGAATGGCCCACTTGTCGAAAACGTCGTGCTCGGTCTGCTCGGCCGGACTGAGCGGCGCCTTCAGCGCCCCGCCGAGACGCAGGATGCCGCCCAGCTCCGGCTTGTCGATGCCGGCGATGTTCGGTGCGGGGTCGGTCACGTCGATGTCGCGGTGACCGACCCTCGGGTCGACACGCTTCGGCTCGAGCAGGCGCACGAGACTCTCGAAATCTCCGCGCTCGGCGGTACGGAAATACCAACGGTGGTAGATCGGAAAATGCGTGCCCTCGGGTCGGTTGGCCGCCACGCCGTATTCGACCCACGACGAACTCGTGGCGGTCAGCGCGTTGGCGGCCTCGTCGAACAATGGCCCGGGATCGAGGCCCAGCCCCGCCAGCCGGCCGCTTTCGAAGGCCGGTATCAGGAACGCGTGGTAGCCGGTTTTCGGCTTCAGCTTGCGTGGACAGAGGATGCGCGCGTTGGCCTTGTCCGGATCGTTTTCGATCATGTTCGCCGCGGCGCCGGAAACCCGTGCGCCGTCCGTGTCGACGATCGCCTCGGAAAACTCGCCGTTGAAGTGCGCGTGCGCCCACGCCCAGCTCTCCGCGGCGTCCGGGAAAACGTCGGCGAAATCCGCCGTCACCTCGACGAACGGCAGTGGCCGCCGGCCGATGGCGGCCGCTTCGGAAAACTCGGTGCCTTCCTCGAGCACGACCAGGGCAAGCCATGGCTGCAGACGCCGCCCGCTCGGCGCCGCCGGGGTGTAGCGCCAGGGAAAGTCCTCGTCGTAGAACTCGATCGCGGGCAGGTAATTCGGTTCGAAATTGGTGACCCAGGGCTCCGGCTCGACACGGCTGATAACGGCCGAATCGATGCCGACGATGTCACCGGGCCCGTATAGTTCGATGTCCCGGGTGACCGTCTCCGTGATCACCCCGCCATCTTTCGTGGTGCCCTCGATATCGACGGAAACGTTGATCCGGGCTCGGCTCGACGGGGATCCGCCGACGATCTTGTTGGCGACGCCCTGCCTTAGCCAGGGAACGAAAGTGTAGGTGCCGAGATCGCTCATGCCGCTTTTCTCGCCTCCGCAGCGGGGATGACGTGCAGTTTTCCATTCAGCGCGGGGTTCGTTCCCAGCTGCGCCGCCATGGCGTCTTTGGCCTTCGCCTGGCTGAGGAAAGTGGCCTCCCCCGCTTCGATCACGTTGTCGCTGGCGTTGGCGACGACCCAGCCCGGAGCCGTGACCCGGACGCCGTCGTCGAACGGGTTCTTGCGCTGGCGCTCGATCTTGGACAACGCCGACCTGGCCGTCGCGTTGCCGACCAGCATCTTGCCGAACCAATGCACGCCAATGTTGAAGAAGCGAAGCAAGTGGTGCTTGAAGTTGTTGTCGATGATGTTGAGTTCGTGCATCACCGGCCGCTTGACGGCGTGCGAGGTCTGCGCCTCGCTGCCATCGACGGAAAGGTCCAGCCCGCCGTCCTGAAGTTCGTAACCGGGAGAGGCGAGCTTGGCGGCACCGTCCAGCTCGCGGAACTGCGCCGTGGCGAAGGATTCGCGGACATCCGCTTTCCTGGCCAGGCCGGCGCCTGGTGTCAGCACCGCCCGGGTGATGTCGTCGACCGGCTGGGCGCCGATCTTGTCGATCACCAGGTCGAGGGGGACGGCCCGCTGCGCGACGCGCAGCTGGCCGACCGGGTGCAGCACCAGTTCCGTGCTCGCTTCGATTTCACGCAGACTGACCGAGATCTGCGATGCGCTCGGCAACAGCGCGGTCCAGTTCGAAGTTTTCTCCAGTTCGGCCCGTATGATCGGCATGGCCTCAATGGACGGCACCACCGTGTCCGCGTCCTCGCCCCAGGTCTCGGAGATCGGCACCGAGATGTCGAAAAACAGCAGCGAGATCGAACCCTCGCCTTCGATGTGCCACGGCGAGGTGCCCTCGAGCTGGCCGCGGATGCGCACCGAGAACAGCCCGATGCCAAACACCTTCACCGACAGCGAGGCGGAAAAGGTGATGATGAAATAGAACGGCGAAAACTGGAACAGCGCGTCGAAGCCGATATGCCCTTCGACCTTCAGCTCGTCGAGGCCGAAGAACAGTTCCACCGCGGCACCGAACTGCGCGGTGTTCGCCGTGACTGCGAAATACCCGCTGACCTTGATCTTGGCGAAGCTCGTATCGAGTATCGACAGCGAGATCCTGGCCGGGCTGGGGAAAGGCAGCGGTGGCGGCGAGAACTGCGGGTGGAACCCGCCCACGCTGAGCACGAAGTCCGCGTTCGCGCCCCAGGCGATCAGCAGGCCCATGTCGCCGTCGAGCGTGATGAACAGCACGCGGCTGCCGTACAGGCTGGCGAAGAACCACAAGCGTTCCTTTTCCGGCTCGATCGCTCCGATGAACTTCACCTGCAGAACGAGCAGGGCCGCGTCTTCGTCGGGCAACGCGCACTTGATGACGCCGAGGATGGCAATGTTGCCGGGGGGAATCTCGATCACGATGCCGACCGAGGCGGTGATCAGCGACGGCGTTCCCCAGCCGATCTTGACCATGGGTCCGATGATGAAACGGTTCTCCTTCGGCGGGAAGAAGCGCTTCATGTCGGAGATGATCTGCGGCGCGTTGGCGATCACGTCCTGCGGGAACATGACGCTTTCGATCGCGCCGCTGCGCACACCTTCGGCCATTTCCTCGAGCATCATCGTACGGTTCAGGCCGAGCAGGCCGCCGATGCCGTTGAGCGTGAAGCCGAAGCCGAGCTGGATCGGGGTGCCGAACTCGGCCGTCACCAGCACCAGCAGCGAGAAGCCGTCCGAACCATCGGGCAGCTGCGTATTGATCAGGCCGATCGCCTTGACCGACAGGAAGCCCTGGAACGTGAGCTCCAGGGCGCCGGCGTACTCGCCGCGATCGTAATCGAGGTAGAGATAACCGCCGCCGCGCACCACACCCGCGTCCAGCGCAAGACCGACGCCGTTGGGTGGTTTGAAGCCCAGCCCCAGGTCGAAGGGCCCGAAATCGGCGTCGGCACCGTCGGCGAACGCCAGCGTCACTTCCGCCCCGATGCGTTCGACCGAGGCCGAAAACGGCCCGACCGCACCCTTGATCGCCGCCGAGGTTTCCAGCGCGAAAGACCCGTCCTCGCCGATTTTCAGGATGATGTAGAGCGTCTCGAAGGTGACGGGACCGAGGCTCTGCTGCATTGGAATCGCCACCTCGAGGCCCCCGGCCGCGCGCACCACCAGCCCCTCGGAAAGGCGGTAACTCAGGCCCAGGTCGAAGCTGCCTTCGATCTCGGCGCTGGAGAGCATGTCGGCGAGAAAGTTGTCGGCCCCTTCCGAGCCCAGCTTGATGGTGAGTCCTTCGAGGTTGCTGAAGACGCCCGGATCGATGTCGACCGCCCCGCTCGTGGATGCGCCGACGGTGAGCTCCGCACCGATGGCGAAATTGTCGGCACTGATGCGGATCAGATCGTTGCCGCCGACGATGACGAGGGGATCCTGGTCCGGGTTGCGATCGAAACTGACGGTGAACCGGCCCTCGGCATTCCCGGTCAGCGGCTCGACGGAGATGGCGAAAGGCGGCTCGGCGATGGCGGCCAGGCCGCCGCCGAACTTCAGACCGGAGTCGAATCCGATGCCCCATTCCTCCGAGAGCTCGACGCGCTCATCGTAGTCGAGTTGGATCTCGGCGCTGTACTCCAGGCGCAGGGCCGGCGGCCCCGCCACGCTGCTGTCGCGCGACCAGCGATAGTTGCCGATTCTGAGGAACGCGTCGCCGCCGTCGTAGTCGGCCACGACGCTGGCATCGGGATGGTAGAACGGCAGCATCGCATCGAATACGGGCATCGGGTCGAACTGCGCCGTGCCCCAGCCGAATGCGTTTTCGAAGTGCTGCGCCGGGTCGGTAAACAGGTCCTTGATCCGCTCCAGCCGAAGGCGCTTCCTGGCGTAGGTGGGCTGTCCGGGCGTGGTTCCCACTTCGATGAGTTTCCATTCGAGCAGGCCCAGCAGGCGCAGCACGAAACCGGTGCGGGGAAGCGCCCGCTCCAGGGCTTGAATCGCCAGCAGGTCGATGACTCGGCGGGCCATCTCCCCGGCGAAGGCCTCGACCGCGTTGCGCTCGTCGGCCGGCAGGCCTGAAGCGGCACTTTCGATATGCTGCACCAGCTCGGCGATAGCGTCGACATATAAAAAGATGCCCTGAGCCAGTTGAATCAGAGGCCCGGGCAGGTCCTCCTCGACACCGGAGGCGAGCACCGTGTCGAGCGCATCGGCGGCCGCGTAGAGCTGTGTCCCCGCATCGGTGAGCGCAGCCCCCGCCGCCGCCACCGCCGGGTCGGTTGTGACGGCTTCGGGCATGCTGAAGCCGATGGAGTTGGTGTCGAGATCCGAGCCGAAGCCCGCCGTCTCGCCGACCGCGCGTGCGATCCAGGCGCCGAGCCGGGCGATGTAGATTTCTTCACCGGCCATCGTTCAGCTCCTCCTCATGGCACCGAGTTGTGGCTGTCGAAGGCATCGATGCGTCCGTCGCCGTAGGCATTTTTTCCGGCTGTCCCCGGGGGCGGGTCCACCGGTGGTTTCGAGTTTGGTGGCGCAAGCGCGTTTCGCACGTCGTCGATGTTGAGGTCGTTCTTCTTCGACATCATCAACGCGACCACCCCGGCCACCATGGGCGTCGCCATGCTGGTGCCACCCAGTTCCACCCAGCGGTTGCCCCGGGCCCAGGGAGGCGAACGCACGGCCGGCGCACGGTGCGATTCGAAACCCAGTGCGGCGTTGATCGCGACCCCCGGCGCGGCGATGTCCGGCTTCTGCCAGAGGACCGGCATGCCGACCGCGGGCGCGCGGTAATCGCGCAGCGGGCCGCGTGACGAAAACTTGGCGATATGGTGGAAGGTCGCCGCCCCGCTGTTGCCGTTGGCATCGTCGTAGGCGCCGACGGTCAACACGTGCCGACCGAGCGGGTCGGTGGTGGAAAACTCGGATGTCACCTCGAGATCGGGTGGCGCGGGCAGCGCAGTGCCGTCGGCCATCGTACTGGCGACGGATAAAACGACCCCCTTGCCGGGCGCCCAGCCGGCCACGCGGCCGGAGAAGAATATCTCGGTTCCGGCCGGCGCGCGGATTCGAACCTCGTAGATGCCCGCCGGGTACTCGACCGCCCCCCCGACGACCTTCGGCGTGATCCAGAAGCTGAAGTCGTGGCGTCGGATCGTGCCGCCGAGCGGGTGAGGAACGGAGGGATTTCCGGCGTGAAAGGCGTTGATCCCGAACGTGTTCGGGGTTGCGTCCGGCACGATGTGTGAGGTCATCGGCGGCCCAGGCCGAGTCACGAACTTCTGATCGAGGTTTCCGCCCACGCCCATGTCGCCGCTGAACGTCGCGCGCCCGGCCATCTTCACCGCGAACTCGATCGCGGTGAAGGGCGAGGTCCGGCGATACCAGAACGTGCCCATGATGGCCGGGGAATACAGCGAATTGGCGCACTGCCGGAACTTGTTGTTCGTGCCGACCCGACGGTCATCCAGCTTCAGCGGCACCGTGACCTCGCCACCAGCCGGAATTTCGATCCGCGCGATGGTGCGGCGCGCGGGCGAGGCGTTGTTGCCAGACGACTTGCAGATGACCGCGCCCGTGGGAAAGTGGTCGTTCGACGCCGCCGCGGTGGGATCCATCAGATCGTCTACGAACCGCCCACTGTCGTCCAGCCCGTCACCCGGCTCGAACGGGCTTCCCAAGCTTATGCTGACGACCACCGGTTTGCCGAGCGACTTGGCGACGCGCAGGCAATATAGAATCGCGTCCTGGAAGCGACGCTCAAACGCGACCTCGGCGCCGGTGCCCGCCGCACTGAAAAAGTTGATCGGGGACGGGTTGTCCATGAGCTTGACCGCGATGATGTCGGCTTCCGGCGCCGCGCCCACAATCCGAGCATTGCCGCCGGCATCGAACACCGTGCCGCCTGCCGCGATCGAGGCGCAATGCGTACCATGGCCCTCGCAATCGCGGTGCGCGATCCGCGTACCGCCGGTCAGGTGCGCGTCGATTTCGGCCTTGTCGTACTCGACGCCGTAGGTATTGGGGTTGGACACCAGCAGTGTCGCGTCGGGACAGTCGCTGACCGCCGCTGGCGTCAATCCCTGGTCCCAGATTCTGAGGATTCGGGTGGCCTTGGTAGGCGAGACCTGCGACATGAAGTGCGGGTGGGTGAAGTCGATGCCGGTGTCGATGACGGCTACGATCACGTCCTCACCGGTGTCGGACGGCGCGCCGGTCAGCGTGCCGGTCGAAGCATCCGCATGCCACAGCCCATCCACGCCCACCGTCGCATCCGTCGTGCTGCGGGCACGGATGTCCAGCAGCGCAGTGTCGAGGTCGAGTTGACGTTCGCTGCCCACCGCGATGAACTCGACCGCCTCGAGCCCGGTCAGCGCGGCGAGGTCGGTGAACCGAACGACGCCGGTGGCCAGGCCCTCCAGTTTCCTGTCGGGCTGGAAGCCGGCGGCTTCGATCGGCGCCAGATCGCCGGCAAAGTGGAGGTTGACGGTAACCGATGCGTCGCCAAGGCTCCCCGCTTCCTCCCACGCCTGATATCCGATGAGGAGGTTGCGGTCGATCTTGGCGATGTCTATCGGCACGGCGAGCTCCACGCTACGCAACAGCCCCAAAAAAAGTATACGCCCCGCATTTCCCGTTTACAAGCAGCAGCTTTCCCCGTCACGAACGAGCCTAAGTGGGCCACGCATTTCCAGCCGGAAAGGAGCCTGAAGGCCAAGCGGAGCCCGGAATTATCGAAGGATTTTCATGACACTCGGAACCAAAAGGCCTCCATAGCCTGGAGCAAATCAAGGCTTTTCTCGAACGCAGCACCCCAACACGCAACGCACCAAAGCGCGACCAACCCGCCGCCGCCCGGCAGCCCGGATTCTCCCGAACCCGGAAACCCGAAACCGATTCAATCCTGTAGGAGGTGCCTCCCGGCGCCGACCCCTAACCCCGGACTGATAAGATTT
>CAYYZR010000033.1:0-18623 GCA_964476005.1 uncultured Halomonas sp. | reverse complement strand
CGAATACGTAAGCGTTTCCGCCCGCGCAGCCGGCTGCAAACAGGTAGTTGCTGCGGGGATCGACGCGCATGCCGAGCCTGAAGCATTGCGTGGAAAGGTCGAAATCGGGCTCGGCCGGCACCAGGATTTCACCCTCGCCTGTGCGCAGGTTCAGCTTGTAGATGGATCCATCGACCGAGCCGGTATAGGCCGTGAAAGCCCTGCCGATGGCGAATCCTTCCGGCGGGGCGCCGGTCAGCGCCGGGACGACATCGGCGAATGGCTTGTTGCCGGCGTCGACGGCCTGCGTGGGCAGCGCCCAGGCGGCGACGGCAAGCGTTGTAAATATGAGTTGTCTGTTCATGGTTTTCGGGCCTCGGGTCTGATTGGTTTGCCAGGATTCACGCCGCGTGCGGGATGCATGACTTGTCTTCGCGCGGCTTGTGGTGCTGAGCGTCCCTGAGTGCGACAGCATTGGGGTAAAGTGTGATGTGCAGCACAGACGACGGCCTGATCAAACCCTGATTTGTTGCTGATCTGTTGCTGATTCTTTTGTACGGGGACCAATTCCGGATGTATTTGCCGATTACCGACGTGGGCTCGAGTCGCCTGCATCCGCTTCGCGCCGGAATCTTCCGGGCCGCCGCATGAACGCGGCCGATACTGCCGAACCGACTGTGCGCGCTTTCGGACGATGGCGTCTGGATGCCAGTACCGGCGACCTTTTCGACGGGGTCAGCACTGTCCGGCTGGAGCCGCGCGTTGCACGGCTGCTGGATTATTTTCTGGCGCACCAGGACACGCTCATCAGCCGGGATGAACTGATGGCCGCGGTCTGGGACGACCGAATCGTGTCCGATCACGCAGTCAACCGGTGCATTTCGATCCTGCGCCAGATCCTGTCGCCCGAAGACAAGAGCGCGTATATCGAGACGGTGGTGCGGCGCGGATTCATCAGCCATTTCCCGCCCCCGCTGGAGGCTCCCACGCCTGCGCAAGCCCCGGAAACGGCAAGCCCTCTGCTGCGCAAGACCAGGCTTTGGGGTCTCGGCGCCCTGGCCGTGGTGCTTGCATCGGTGCTGTTCGGCGCCTTGCGCATGGCCGGCGATTCGTCCGCGCCCGGCCCGGTGCCCGTCGAAACGCCAATGGTGGCGGTGCTGCCGTTCATCTCCGACGGGCTTTCGGGCGACAGCCATTTCTTTGCCAACGGCATGCACGACGATCTCCTGACGCAGCTGGCTCAACTCCAGTCGATGCGGGTGATATCCCGCACCTCGGTGTCCGAGTATCGAGACAGCGAGATGAACATCCGGGAGATCGGTCGGCAACTCGGCGCAGACGCCATCCTCGAGGGCGGCGTGCAGCAGATCGGCGACCAGATCCGGATAAACGTCCAGCTGATCGATTCGGGCTCGGACGTGCACCTGTGGGCCGAGCAGTACGATCGGGAGCTCACACCGACGAATATCTTCGACGTCCAATCCGAGATTGCGCGCGCGATTGCCTCGGCGATGCATTTCACGCTGACCCCACAGGATGCCGTTCGGCTGGAAGTCATCCCGACGGAAAACATGGCGGCATATCGTGCATACCATGAAGCGATGGAGTTGCGGCAATCAGAGACCGTGGCGGCACCCGCCTATATCGCTGCGCTGGAAAGGGCCGTGGCGCTGGATCCGGGTTTCGTCAGGGCCTGGGCGGAATTGGCCGGGTCGCTCAGCTATATCAACCTGCCGCGCCACGATCCGCAATCGATCCAGCGCCTGGAAGGCATTCTGGAGCGCGTGCAGACGCTTGCGCCGCAGTCCTCCGAAGCCCTGATCGCACAGAGCTATTATGTTTATTACATTCTCAAAGACCACGATCGCGCCTTCGAACTGATCCGGCAGGCACAGGAGCTCAGGCCGAGCGACCCGCAGGTGCTGGAGCTGCAGTCATGGATACAGCGCCGCCAGGGCGATATCGCCGGTATGATCGAAACGCTACGGCAGGCCCGCAGGCTGGATCCCAGAAACGCATATTGGACAACCAGGCTGGTGACGTATCTGATGCTTGCTCACCGCTACGACCAGGCCGTCGAGGAATTCGAGAATGCGTCGCTGGATAATTTCAGGCTGGCCTATCTTGAAAGAGTCCTGCGGGTGCGGGAGCACGGGCAACCCGGTCGCCTGCTCGATGACCTGGTCATGCTGCAAACCGAATATGGCGTCGAGATCGATCCGTTCGAGCTTTGGGAGGCGCATATTGCCGCCAGGGACTTTGACGGCGCGGCCGCACTCTTGAGCAGGGTCAGCACGGCTGAACCTGGAAGCGATGCCTGGACATCGTTCGACGTGCCCGATGTCGACCTCGCCGGGGTCATTACCGACCACTTCCGTGATGCGCACACCGGTCAGCTCCCGGTTCAAGCGCCGGCGGAGCCTGAACGGAGGCTGGCGCGAAATCGGGCGCAGGAGGTCAATTACTTCGAGCCCAACGTTTACCTGGCCGAAGCCTATATCTCGGCCGCGCAGGGAGAGACGGCCGAGACCGAAAGACTGGTCCGGACCTGGTTTCGCGGCGCCGTGCGGGACCTGGCCCAGAGGCTGAACTTGCGGCATAACGTCTGCCGTGCACTGGGCATGGCCGCGGCGGCTTCGGCCGCGGTCGAATGTCTTCGGTCGGCGTTCGAGGAACCCAGCTGGGCCCATCCCTTCATCGAACCGTTCCTGCCTTACTACGACTCGATCCGGAACGACTCGCAGTATGTCGAGTTCCTGGCCGAGTTAGCGCGCGGCTGACGCCGGGGACCGACGCGTGGGCGGTCTGCTGCTGGATTCCGCCGGTGGCGCCGGTTAAGCTGATCGCAGGCCCGCCTCCAGGATTTCCCCGTGTGCATTCCAGCCTTCAGATCATGTCTGCTCGTTATTGTTGTTCTTTTCGCGAACCTGCCTGCCGCGCTGGCTGATTCGGTGATTCGCGCCCAGCGCATGCTGGATGTTGCTTCAGGCGAAATCATCGAGCCGGCCGTGGTCGTTGTTCGCGACGGACGTATCGAATCGGTCAACCCGAAGACCATCCCGGGTGATATCGAGATCATCGATCTCGGCGATCGCACCCTGTTGCCCGGTTTCATGGATATGCACAGCCACGTGACGCTGGACTTCTTCACCGGCGATCACTGGACGACCGCGGCGGTCATGGAAACGCCGGCCGACTGGGCGCTGCACGGCGCCGAGTTCGGGCGCGACATGCTGATGGCCGGGTTTACCACGGTGCGCGACGCCGGCGCCTGGCCGGGCTTCCCCGACGTGGCGCTGATGCGGGCGGTCGACAAGGGCGGCGTCCCCGGCCCGCGAATCTTTCCGGCGGGTCATTATCTTTCGATCACCGGCGGCCACTGCGACGTGACCGGGTTCGCGCCGGGCATCATGGAGCTGGGCCCGAAGCAGGGCATCGCCAACGGCCGGGCCGAGATTCTGGAGGCGGTTCGCTACCAGGCCAAGCATGGCGTGAAAGTCATCAAGGTCTGCGCCACGGCCGGCGTATTTTCCAAGGGCGAAAGTCCCGGTGCGCAGCAGTACTCCGATGAAGAGCTGCGCGTCATCGTCGACGAGGCGAACCGGCACGGGCTCAAGGTGATGGCCCACGCGCACGGCAGCGAGGGCATCCTGGCCGCGGTCAAGGCCGGTGTGGCCTCGATCGAGCACGGCTCGATGCTGACGCCGGAAATAGTCGACGAGATGAAGGCGCGCGGCACTTTTTACGTACCGACGATCCACTTGAACGATATTCCGCTGCCGCCCGAGACCCCGCAGTGGACCGTGGAGAAGAGCAAGTTCCTCGAGCCTTACATCGAGCGGAGTTTCAAGCTGGCGCTCGAAAGCGATATCAACATCGCGCTGGGCAGCGATGCCGGCGTGATGCCGCACCGCGACGCCCGGCTTGAATTCCATGCCATGGTGCGGCGCGGGATGACCCCATTGCGAGCGCTCCAGGCGTCCACCATTCATGCCGCCGAGCTGCTCGGGGTTGAAGATCGCGGCCGGATTGAACAGGGATTGCTGGCCGATCTTGTCGCAGTGGACGGCAATCCGCTTCAGGATATCCGTACCGTGGAGAACGTCCGCTTCGTGATGAAGGGCGGCGAGGTCTACCTGGCACCTTAACGGCGGTTCAATCGATCGTGGTCGAGCCGGGCCATGCAGCGGAAATGCCGGGATTCTTGCCGGCTTGCCGCGAGGACTGCCGCGCGCGTATGATGAAATCATCATTGTTGCCTGCGCACCAAATCCGGCAGTTGCGGCTCGAGGGAACAAACTTGCAGGAATCCAGCGGAAAAACCGGTTCCGGGCTTGATCGGGCGTTCTTGTCTTCCCGGGTCGACATGCGTCGCGCCGGTTTGCGGCTGCTTCGAAAGCTTCTTCTCTATCACCTGTCACTGGGCGTGCTGTTGCTCGCGCTGGTTTCGATATTCCCTTCGTTTGTCGACTGGCTGCCGGTCGGGGGCGTGCAGGATCTTGCCGAGGGCGGCGAAATCAGCATCGACACGGGGCAGGCCGAAACGATGCGCCCGGACGGCGAGATCATCGGCACTGTCTTGCGGGCCGGCGAAGACCTCGACCGTCTGGGCTACGCCCGGCAGCTGATGATCACGCTGATCGGTACCTGGTTATTGATGCTTCCCGTGTCCTGGGTACACAAGGGCATTCACAGGTCCGGCATCCATGATCACTCGCTGGACGAAACGACCTTGATCCTGCCGGGCGTGGTCGCCGCGATCGTGCTCATCGTGCAGCACAGCCTTGCCCTGGCGTTCAGTCTTGCCGGCATCGTCGCCGGCGTTCAGTTCAGGCGCGCGTTGCAGGATACCTTCGATGCACTGTTCATCCTGGTCGCCATAGGTACCGGTATCGCTGCCGGCGTTGCCGCGCTCGAGGTCGCCGCGATTCTGACCGTGTTCTTCAGTTATGCAACCCTTTACGTTTCCTGTTTCGGCGACGGGCTGGAGCACGATTTCGTGGCCCGGCGAAAGGCCGAGAAGCAGCAGCGCAAGCAGGCGGCCGAAGAACAGGCCGCATCGTCAGGCGATGCAGATGGCTGAATCTTTTCGTCCGCTACGCGCTTGCTGCACTGCCCCGTTGCCGGGCGCAATCATCGGCGCGTTGCTGGTTCTATTCTTCTACACGTCGTCGGCGCGAGCCGAAGGCGGGGTCGCGCTGTTCGCATCCGGCGACCAGCTTGGAATAACGCTCAGTGCGCCGTGGCGCGAAATCGTCCGCGACAGCCGCAACCAGGCGCCTTATCCGGCGACGCTTCGATACGCTGACGAGTCCGGCGGGAGCAAGCGCATTGCGCTGACGGTCGAGCGCCGCGGCAAGACGCGCCAGGAGGTCTGCCGCTTCCCGCCGATCAGGTTGAGGTTCGACAGCAAGGATGTGGCAGGGACCGTGTTCGCGGGCAACAAGTCGATCAAGATGGTCACCCACTGCAACAACGGTCAGCGGTGGGAGCAGTACTACGTCCTCGAAATGCTGGCGTATCGGATATACAACCTGATCACCGATCGAAGTTTCCGGGTGCGCCCGCTATCGGTGACCTACCGTGATTCGGCGCGCGACAATGATGACGGGCCGCGATTCGCGTTCATGATCGAAGACGACAAGCTGGTTGCCGATCGAAACGGACTGGACAAGTTCGATGCCGTCGAGATCCGGCCCGAACAGCTCGATTCGCTGGAGAGCAGTCGCTTTGCGTTGTTTCAATACCTGGTCGGCAACGCCGACTGGTCGTCGCTGAGCGGCCCGCCCGGTGACGGCTGTTGCCACAACGCCAAGCTGATTGCGCCTGAATCGGGCGCGCCTGTCTACGCGTTGCCTTACGACTTCGATTCCGCCGGCCTGGTCGATGCGCCCTACGCGGTGCCAAACGAAGCGCTAAGGATCACCCGCGTCACCCAGAGACTGTTTCGCGGATTCTGCCTGCACAACGCCACGCTGCAAGCCGCGCGTGCAGAGTTTCTGGACACCAGGCGTGCCATAGAGATGATCGTGGAGACCGAGCCGCGCCTGCAGTCCAGATACAGGTCGCGAGCAATCAGATACCTCGGCGATTTCTTCGATGTCGCGGAAGACGACGTCAGGTTCGAGCGGGCGATTACAGACGCGTGCCGCAGATAGGCGCTGCACTTTCCATCCCGACCTGCTGCGCGTGACGCTGGTTCGTACCGGCACCCTCGCGTGGGTCGTTATCGGTTTCATGCGGTTGGTGCCCGACCGCTGAACGGGCGCGCACGGCATCGAGCTTCTCGATAACGGCCTCGTTGCCCGGCAGCAGTTCGGCGAGCTGCTCGAGATAGTCTTCGAGTCCGGCATCGTCTGCGGGCAGCCGGACCTTGCCCGACTGGTAGCCCGCGAACAGGCCTTCGGGCGTAATCTCCAGGTAAGCGACATGGCCGCCGTAGTGGCTGCCGATGCCGGTGTCGATCTGGATCACCCGTCCTTCGTAGCGCGGCCAGATGAAGCCGCCGGTCGGCGTGTGGCCGATCACGATTTGCTCTGCATCGTGATTGCGGAGTATTTCGTCGACGGTGTCGGATGCTGCCTCGGGCGCGACGCCCGCCAGCCCGCGATACCAGAGCGGCCCGTATTGATCGGTCAGTATGCTTTCGTCGTCGGGATTGCCCAGCGCCAGATCGGCCTGGGCGCGCTCGGTCATGGACGCCAGCGTGTCCTTGCAGTAGTGGCTGCTGATGCCGCCGTGAACGAAGATCGCGCTGTTGATCTGAACCGCTACCCGGGCGTCGGCAACCCACCGATACATTTCGCCGTCGGGATTCCATTGCGGACTCCATGACTGGCGATGTTCTACCCAGCCCAGCGGTCGCTGCGCATTCCACTGTTCTCGAAAGTCGTCGGGCAGCGCCTTGAAGCGGACCGGATCGCGCGATGACATGTCGTCGAGTACGGCGTCGAGGTAGCGCTGGCGAAGTACGTCCGAACGCGATGTCGCGAACGCCGTGAACTCTTCTTCGGTGACGTATCGCAGATCGCCGTAGACGTTCATGGCCTCGTGATTGCCGATCAGGTTGTGAACACGTCCCCCGTCGCGGCGCGCCTGGCGCGCGAGTCTTGCCATGTGCTCGATGATTTTCTTCGTGTCCGGTCCGCGATCGGGGATGTCGCCCGTCTGGACCAGGTGGGTGCTGCCGGCAATCCAGCGGTCGCGGCGATCCACGAGGTCCGCGGCGCGCAGGGTGTCGAGGTAGTTGTCGTAGTCGCCGTGAAGGTCGCCGATCGCGACGATACGATCGACGTCGGCCCAGCGATGGTCGCCGATCTCGCGCGGGGCCGCTTCGGCCGCGCCGATGGCGAACAGCAGGCAAAACACCGATAATCGAATCATTGAACCCGAACCCTCGAGTTGATCAGCCGTTCTCGCGCGCGGCCGGACAGGCGCTTTCGATCAATATAGCAGGGCGGGTCATGGCGTTTGTTCGTTACCGTCGCTTTCCGCCCAGCCGGTCCAGCCCGGCCCGCGCACCACGCGACCGGGCATCGCGCCGGTGTGTTCGGCATCGCGCAATACGACCTCGCCGTTGACGAACACATCGCGCACGCCGGTGGCGAGCCGGTGCGGGTCCTCGAAGGTGGCGTGATCCTGGACGACGGCCGGATCGAACACGACGATATCGGCGTAGTAGCCCGGCGCCAGACGGCCGCGATTGTTCAAGCCGAGATTGTCGGCCGGGTAGCTGGTGAGCCGACGGACGGCCTCGGTCAGCGTGATGACCTGCTGCTCGCGCACGTACTTGCCGAGCAATCGGGCGACGTTGCCGTAGGCCCGCGGATGGGTGGACGATTCCAGGAACACGCCTTCCGGCGCGTAGGCCCCGGCATCGCTGCCGAAAGCCATCCAGGGTTTGGCGATCTTGCGCGCGATGTTGTCTTCTGACATCAGGAAATAAATCGTGCCGACGCGGCTGTCGTCCTCGATGACCAGGTCGATCATCGTCTGTTCGGGACTGGTGCCGCGCATCGCGGCCACTTCGGCCAGTGTCTTGCCGGTCAGCGGCTTGAGCTCTTCGTTCTTGAACGAGTAGAACAGCAGGTTCTCGGCGCCGCCGGCGGCCAGGTAAAGGTTTTCCCAGTCGTCGCTTGGCGTGGCCATCTCGTCGATCACCCGTTGCCGGATTTGCGGGTCCTGCAGCCGCCGGACCCACGCGTCGTGACCGCCTTCCTGCACCCATGGCGGCATCGCCGCGTCCAGTCCGGTGGCGCCGGCGGTGTAGTTGTACATGTCGGCGCGGATATCCAGCCCTTCGGCACGGGCGGCCTCGACCAGTTCGAACACCCGGTCCAGCTTGTCCCAGTTGTCGCGGCCGGCGGCTTTCAGATGGTAGATCTCGGCCGGCGCGCCGGAGCGGCGCGCGATCTCGATCAGCTCCTGCACCGACTCGACCAGCCGGTTGCCTTCGCTGCGCATGTGCGAAATGTACGAACCGCCGAACTGCGCGGCGGTGGCGGCCAGCGCGACCAGCTCGTCGGTATCGGCGTAGAAGCCTGGCGCGTAGATCAGCGACGAACCCACGCCCAGCGCGCCTTCGCGCATGGCCCCGGCGACCAGCGCCTGCATTCGTCCCAGCTCGTCCGGGCTGGGCGCGCGGTCGGCCTCGCCGAGTTCGTGCATGCGTACGGTTGTCGCGCCGACGAACGAGGCGACGTTGGGCGAGATGCCGCGCGCCTCCAGGTATTCCAGATATTCGCCCAGCGTGGCCCATTCGACGTCGAACCGGATATCGCCCTGGCGGGCGATGACTTCGGTCTTCATCGATTCGTTCAGCGGCCCCATGGACCAGCCTTCGCCGAACACTTCCAGCGTGATGCCCTGGCGCAGGTCGCTCAGGCCCCTGCCGTCCTCGATCAGCGTTTCGGTCGCCCAGCTCAGCATGTTGATGAACCCCGGGGCCACTGCCATTCCGGCCGCGTCGATCGCAGCAGCCGCGTCCGAGGGGCCGAAGTCACCGATGGCCGCGATCCGGTCACCGCGTACGGCGATGTCGGCTTCGACCGGCTCGCCGCCGAGACCGTCGTAAACGAGGCCGTCGAGAATTACCACGTCGTAGCGCGGTTCGGCCGGTTCGGGCGCGGGTCCGCGTGTGCCGGTCGACTCGCCGTTGCAGCCGGCCAGGATCAGGACGGACAACAGTGCGACCCATGGGCCGGGGCGGTGAATTCGGTTGCGGGTCATGCGCGTTTCTCCTGGCGGGAATGGCGGCGGTGGACAAGGCTGGATACTAATCGGCCGGAACGGCGAGCGGCAAGTTTTCCGCTGGTGCCGGCCGTGGCCGCAGCATGCTGGAGCGATCCTGCAAACGGGGGTACGGATGCTCGGGCATGACTTCTGGCAGGCCTTCGTATCCGCCGGACGGGGTTAATATTCGCTTCTTCGATCTGTCGACAACCCACCTGCCGGGCGGCGATTTCACGGCCGATCCCGAACAAGGAGTTTCCCGAACATGAAATACGCATTGACCGCGCTGGCCGCAGCGCTGACGCTAGGCGGCCTGGCCGAGGCCAAGGAAGGCATGTGGACGCCCGACCAGCTGCCGCAGATTGCCGAGGACCTGCGCGCGACCGGCCTTGAGCTGGACCCGGCAACCCTGACCGACCTGACCGCGTTCCCGATGGGGGCGGTGATTTCGCTCGGCGGCTGCACCGCGAGTTTCGTTTCGCCCAAGGGACTGGTCGTGACCAACCACCACTGCGCGCGCGGATCGATCCAGTTCAACGCCACGCCGGAGAGCAACTACCTGGCCGACGGCTTTCTCGCCGACGGGCTCGAGGCCGAGCTGCCTGCGGCGCCCGGCACGCGCGTCTACGTCACGGTCGCGGTGGAAGATGTCACCGACCGCGTGCGCGATGGCGTCAGCGCCGACATGAATGGTCAGAACGTTTACAAGGCCATCGATGCGCGCGAGAAAGAAATCATCGCCGAATGCGAACAGCAGGCCGGCCATCGCTGCCAGGTCGCAAGCTTCCACGGCGGCCTGCAGTACAAGCTGATCGACCGGCTGGAGATCCAGGACGTGCGGCTGGTCTACGGGCCGGGCGACAACATCGGAAAATACGGCGGCGATGTCGATAACTGGATGTGGCCGCGGCACACCGGCGACTTCGCGTTCTACCGGGCTTACGTCGGTGCCGATGGGCAGCCGGCCGAATATTCGGCCGACAACGTCCCGTTCGAGCCCGAACACTTCCTGAAGGTGTCTTCGGCGGGGCTGGACGATGGTGATTTTCTCATGGTCGCGGGCTACCCCGGGTCCACCCAGCGCTACGCGCGGCTGGCGGAGGTCAAAAACACCTTCGAGTGGGGCTATCCGACCTGGATCGAGACGCTGGAAGGCTGGATTTCAACCATCGAGAAAGCCGCGCCGGTAGGCTCGGATGCCCGCATCAAGTACGAGGGTTCGCTTGCCGGCCTGAACAACTTCATGAAGAACATCGGCGGCCAGATCGAGGGCGCCCGCCGGGTCGGCCTGGTCGAGCGAAGAGTCGCCCGCGAAGCGGCGCTGGATGCCTGGATCGAGGCCAAGGCAGCAGATGCGGGCTTCGCCGAAACGCTGGTCAAGCTGGACGCGCTGACCGAAGAAGGCGCGCAGGCGGCGCGCGACAACTGGTTCTACAACAACGCCACGCGCTCGAGCATGCTGTCGGTCGCCCAGCGGCTGTATCGGCTGTCGAAGGAGCGCCAGAAGCCCGACGCCGAGCGCGAATCCGGGTTCCAGGCCCGCGACATGGCCTTCTTCCGGCAGGGCATGCAGGCGATGGAGCGTCGCTTCGATCCCGCGGTCGACAAGGCGCTGTGGATGTATTTCCTGGAGCGCTACGTCGATGCGCCGGCCAGCGCCCGGGTCGCCGCGCTGGACCAGTCTCTGAATCTGCCCGCGGCCTGGGATTCGGCGGTCGTGGGCAATACCCTGGATACCCTCTACGCCGAAACCCGTCTGGGCGACGTCGAGCAGCGCCTGGCGCTGATGGAAAAGGACCCCGAGTGGTTCGACAGCAGCAGCGATCCGTTCATCCGGTTGGCTGTGGCGCTCTACGACCACGAGATGGCGCTTGAGGAGGCGTCCAAGGACCGCGCGGGCCGAATGCAGATTCTGCGACCCGACTACATGCAGGCGATCATCGCCTGGCAGAACGACCAGGGCTACGCCGCTTATCCGGACGCCAACTCCACGCTGCGCGTGACCTACGGGACGGTGATGGGCGGATCGCCCCGGGACGGCATGGTGTATGCGCCGTTTACTACGCTGGAAGGGATTCTCGAGAAGGACACCGGCGAGGCGCCGTTCGATGCGCCCCAACGCCAGCTCGAGTTGATTCGGCAAGCCGACTACGGCCCTTATGCGCTGCCCGGCATCGGCTCGGTGCCGGTCAACTTCCTGTCCGATCTGGATTCGACAGGCGGCAACTCCGGCTCGGCGACCCTGAATGCAAAGGGCGAACTGGTCGGGCTGCTGTTCGACGGCACCATCGAGAGCGTCAATTCCGACTGGGATTTCGATCCACGCACAACCCGCTCGATTCACGTCGATACCCGCTACATGCTCTGGGTGATGGACAAGGTCGACGGCGCCGCCGCGCTGATAGCGGAAATGGACGTGGTCAGATAGGGCAATGCGAAGCGGTCGCATATACCCGCGTCGAGCATCCGGATTCGACGCGGGTATATGCGTCTGGCTGCGAGTCGAAGGACATTCGCACTGGAAGAGCCTCGCCGCACCCCGCGAACCGATAAATCGACTAGAATTCCGCCTTCGTTCGCTTGACATGCCCCGATTGACCGCTCGCCGGTTCTCGGTATAGCGGTTTTTCACTTCCAGTTCTGGATTCACGAGCCCGTGCACGGCATTGCCGCCGCATCGGCCAGGGCGTTTTCATGTTGTTCCTGCACAATATTCGGCGCGACTGGTTTTCCAGCCTGCGCGGAGACGCGCTGGCCGGCCTCGTGGTCGCCATGGCGCTGATACCCGAGGCCATTGCCTTTTCCCTGATTGCCGGCGTCGACCCGAAAGTCGGGCTGTATGCGGCGTTCTGCATCTCGGTCGTGATTGCCTTTGCCGGCGGACGGCCCGGGATGATATCGGCGGCCACTGGCGCGATGGCGCTGCTGATGATCACGCTGGTCCGGGATCACGGTCTGGAGTACCTGCTTGCGGCGACGGTGCTGACCGGCCTGCTCCAGGTAGTAGCCGGGTATCTGCGCCTGGCCGACCTGATGCGCTTCGTATCTCGATCCGTGGTCACGGGGTTCGTCAACGCACTGGCGATCCTGATATTTCTGGCCCAGTTGCCGGAGCTGATCAACGTCCCGGTGCTGGTCTATCCAATGGTCGCGGCCGGGCTGATCGTCATTTATGGACTGCCGCGGCTGACCCGGGCGGTGCCGTCTCCGTTGGTGGCCATTGTGGCCCTGACCGCGGTGGCGCTGATCACCGGCATCGATGTGCCCACGGTGGGTGACAAGGGCGAACTTCCCGACGCGCTCCCGGTATTTCTGATCCCGAATATTCCATTGAATATCGAGACGCTGGTGATCATCCTCCCGGTCTCGCTGACGCTGATGACCGTCGGTCTTCTGGAGTCGTTCCTCACCGCGCAGATCGTCGATGACCTGACCGATACGCCCAGCGACAAGCATCGCGAGGCAAAGGGACAGGGGCTGGCCAACATCGTTTCGGGCTTTTTCGGCGGCATGGCCGGCTGCGCCATGATCGGCCAGTCGGTGATCAACGTGAAGTCCGGCGGGCGTGGACGGATGTCGGCGCTGCTGGCCGGCGTGTTTCTTTTGCTGATGGTCGTGTTTCTGGGCGAATGGGTCGGCAAGATTCCGATGGCCGCATTGGTGGCGGTTATGATCATGGTGGCCATCGGAACCTTCAGTTGGCGCTCCATCGCAGATCTGCGCGTTCATCCCAGGACTTCCAGCATGGTCATGATCGGTACGGTCGTTGTGACGGTCGCCACCCATGACCTGGCCAAGGGCGTACTGACCGGCGTGCTGCTTTCGGCGCTGGGATTCGCTCGCAAGGTCGGCCAGGTGCTGGTTGTCGGAAAGCGGCTGAGCGACGATGGTACGGCGCGAACCTATATCGTCACGGGCCAGGTGTTTTTTGCATCCGCCGATCGGTTCCTGTCCCAGTTCGACTTTCGCGAAGTGATCGACATGGTCCGGATCGACGTCAGCGGCGCGCATTTCTGGGATCTGAGCGCCGTGGGCGCCCTGGACCGCGTCATCCTCAAGTTTCGGCGCGAGGGTGTGGAGGTCGACGTGGTCGGGATGGATGAAGCCAGCCGCACGCTCGTCGATCGCCTTGGCGTGGCCGACAAGCCCGACGCCGAACAACTGCTGGGTCACTGAGGGAGAATCGACATGGACCCGTCTGCATACGTGATTCCGGACCATGGCAAGGTCATGGCCTGCCTCGATGTTTCGATCTACAACGCGCCCGTGACCGACTACGCGGCGTGGGCTTCGCGTCGACTCGACGCCGAGCTGACGTGCCTGCATGTCCTCGATCGAAAACCGGTCAGACCCAACAGGGTCGATTACAGCGGCAGCATAGGCGTCGATGCCGGCAGTCATCTGCTCGACGAACTGGTCGAACTCGAGGCGCGTCAGAATCGCCTCGCCATGCAGCACGGCCGGGTCATGCTGGAACAGGCATGTGAACGGGCGCGCTCCCGCGGCGCGGTTCGCCCGCAGGTATTGCAGCGCCACGGACCGCTGGCTCAGGCGCTGACCGAACTCGAAGCCGGCGTCCGCCTGTTTGTGCTCGGAAAACGCGGTGAGGCGGCCGATTTCAATACCGGGCACCTGGGCGCCAACCTGGAGCGCGTGGTGCGCGCGGTCCATCGTCCGACGCTGGTCGCGTCGCGTGAGTTTCGGCCAGTCAACGCCTTTGCCGTCGCCTTCGACGGCAGTCCGACCACGCGCAAGTGCGTGGAAATGGTGGCCATGAGCCCATTGCTCCAGGGGCTGGATTGCAATCTGATCGTGGCCGACAACGGCGGCGGCAACGATATCGAGGGTCTGGACTGGGCCACCCAGCGACTGGAAGCAGCCGGCTTCGCACCGAAAGCGCATGTCCGTGCCGGTGATGCGGAGCAGATCATTACCGAATCCGTCGACCGGTTGAGCATCGACCTTCTGGTCATGGGTGCGTACGGGCATTCGCGCATTCGTCACCTGATTGTCGGCAGCACCACGACTGCCGTTCTGCGCAAATGCACGGTCCCGGTATTGCTGTTGCGCTGATTGTGCCGGTTATCGATCTGCACTCGATCAGTGCGTTCGATGCACTCTTGCGGGGCGTGTTTTCGCGCATCTTTCGTGACCAGGATTCTCAAGGCGTTGAAAAATGCCGATTTTCGGTTTGGCACGGAATCTGGATATATGACCTCGAACGCCAGGTCGCGGGTTGTCTGGCAGGAAATGGCCTGCTCGGGAAACCTCATGAAAAACGACCAAGGCGGAGGGCGTCAGACATGCGACCGACAAGATATGCAATAGCAGGAATATCCAAGTGCGTTTCGATTGCGCTCGTGGCCGGTGCCGCGAGTCTGCCCGGGTCCGCGCAGGGCCAGGTCACCGGCAACGTGGGTGCCGTCAGCAATTATTTTTTCCGAGGCGTAACGCAAACCGATGATGGGCCGGCGATACAGGGCGGTTTCGACTTCGCCGCCGAGTCGGGCTTTTATTCCGGCGTATGGCTTTCCAACGTGGACTTCGGCGGAAAGGAAGATGCCGAGGTCAATCTCTATGCCGGATATGGTGGGGCGTTCGGCGACAGCGGGGTGAGCTGGGACGCGGGCGCCATCTATTACCTGTATCCAGGCGGCGGCGATCTCGATTACGGTGAAACGTACTTCGGACTCGGCTACGGCTTGCTGTCGGCCAGCGTTGCCTGGACATTCTGGGGTGAAGTCTCCGGAGATGCGGCATTCGATACCGGGGATCTCTACTACAACCTCAGCCTGGACTTGCCGTTCGAGCTGGAGGAATTCTCGGTCACCGCATTTGCCGGCTATTACGACTTCGATGAAGACGGAAATCCTGCCGCCGGGAATGAACTGTCATATGCCCACTGGGGGCTGAGCGCCAGTCGCGAGCTGGGCGAGTTCGGCAGCCTCAGCCTGAACTACGAACAGACCGACGGCGGGGGACGCAACGTGATTTCCGCCGACGACAACGCGAACTTCTGGTTGGGCTGGACTCTCGAATTCTGAGGCGGGGCATCGCAGGCGGCTCCGGGCGCGGCACCGAAAAAGCCGACGGCGACAATTTCGGCCCGAGATCCGGCGCCCGAGAGCTGCAGCGAGGCACACATCGGTGTAGTCTGGGACACATGAGCGCGATCCTGGAAACAGGCACGATCGTTTATCTATACCGTCCGCGCGTTGCCAGTGACGCATCGGACGAGGTGCAGCGCTTCTATATCCTGATGCGCAACAGCCGGCGAATTCGGCTGCTGGTGGTCGGCGCCAATCGGCTGCCGTCCGACGAAAGCCGCGCCGAACCCGGCGGCCGCAACTGGGCACTGGTGCGCGCCGTGACCGACGACGCCGGCGAGATTGCGCAGATTCTGCGCGGCGGCGAATACGAAACCAGCACCGAGGGCACGCGGCACTTGCCGCCGGTCGCGACTCTGGGCGAGGGGCGCTACGCGCTGATGCAGTTCGACGAGTCCACGCAGCTGGTGCACTCGCTGGACCGCTTCACCGACGGCGATTTCGTGCACGGGCTGGGGCTTCGAAGAGACGGCTTCTTCGTGATCGCGGTGCGCAACCCGGAAGTCGAGGTCGAGGGTTTTCCGGAGGAGGATCCCGGTTACCCGGAAGCGCTGGCGTCGCTGTTTCGCGGCCGCCGCTGGCTGCCCGTGGTGAACCCGGGCCTGCTCGACCATGAAGGCGCCCAGATCGCGCTGATGGCCGGTTTCGAGGTCGATACCGACGCCCTTTCGGACGTCGAGTCGCACCGCCTCGACGAACTGCTGGACCTGGATCTGCCGCGCTCGGCGCTGGAAACCGGGGAAGCGCCCGATCGCGATGCGTTCGACCGTCGCCACCACGAGCCGATCGACGTCGACTTCTCGGCCGGCGGGAAGACCGGCGGCCGGGTGGCGGCGGTCGCATCGGGGTCGGCCAGCGCGGTCGCTACGTTGTTGACCGAGGTGTCGTTTCCGGCTTCCAAAAAAGACGTGCTGGATTGTGCCGAAGTCAATCGCGGCCGACTTGACGACGCCGGCCCGGCCATGGCGCGGCTGGAGCGACTGCCGAGAGAAACTTTCGAAAGCATGCCGGAACTGCAGCGTGCGCTCTCGGACGCCGCCGACCGGGACCGCTTCGAGTGCGAGGTCTGCGGTCAAACCTTCGACCAGCGCTCGAAGTACCGGCGCCATCGGCAGACCTCGCATCCGCCGCGTGCCGTCTCTGCGGCGGATCTGGAGCATGCCGTGCGCGGCGTGTCTCTTCCTGCCGGTCCGGACAGTCTTGCCGAGCAAGCGCGGGCCAACGGCGCCGGCGATCAAGTGATGCGGATGATCGAGCAACTGCCCAAGCGCGACTACCGCGACGCGGCCGAACTGGCGATGGCGTTTCAGGAGGCGATCACCGGCATCGACCGTTCCCGCGAGCCGCCGCCTTCGCAACGCAGCGCACGCGGCGCCAGCGCCGCGGCCCTGGCGCGGGCGCTGCGCGGCATCGACCTGCCGGCCGATCGCGACGCGCTGCTGCAGCACGCGCGCGACCGGGATGCGTCCGACGAGCTGCTCGATCGCATCCATGCCATGCCCGACCGGAGCTACCGGGATTTCGCCGATATCGAAAAGGGCTTTTCCTAGACCTGAACGCGCCGGAGCCGGTCTGCCCGGCTTGCCTCGACGAAATCTGCCGGTGGTCCGGAAATCGATGCGCCGAAGTCCGGGTCTCCAGACCGCGCGGCAACCTTCGCTATTTGAAGAACGCCAACTGTCGATAGTGTTCCAGCACGTCGGCCGGGTCGTCGAAGATCGCATCGGCGCCGCCCAGGTCTTCGTCGGTCCACCAGCCGCCGCAGCGCACCACGATAATCGCGACTGCAGCCTTCGACGCCGCGTCGATGTCATACGGCGTGTCGCCGATCATCAGTGCCTGGCGTGGTGCGCATCCGGCTTGCTCCAGCGCGGCTTCGACGATGTCGGGCGCCGGTTTGGATTCTTCGACGTCGCCCGACGACGTTGCGTCTTCGACCAGGTCGTCGACTCGGGCCTGCGCGAGCAGCGCGGCGACGTGATCTGGCGATGCGGAAGTCGCGACGATCCGCCGGATGCCGTCGGCTTCGAAGCGCTGCAGAAGCGCGCGTGCCCCCGGGGCGGGGTCGAGACCGGGCAGATATCGTTCGCGGAAGATTTCACCGGATCGGTTCTTGATTTGCCGGCCGTCGGGCTCCGAGTCCCGAAGTCCGGTCAGCGCCTGCAGCACCTCGCTGCCGCCCATGCCGATCAACGGGCGAACCTGTTCGAATGCGACTTCGTAGCCGAATTCCCCGGCGGTATCGACCCATGCGCGGGCATGGGCGTCGTTGCTCTCGATCAGCGTGCCGTCGATATCGAGAATTGCGGTCGTCCAATTCATCCTCGGCCCTCATTTCCGGATCAACTGATAATGCAAGCCTACCGCTTATGCTCGACCGGAGCGCGTTGGATCGAGTCGGGGTTTATCCGGGTTAAGATAAAGTCGTAATTCCATTGTTCGGGTTGCGAATCCGAACGGTCGATTTCCTCTGGAACAAAAGGAAGCCTGCATGCGTTTACTCCTGTCGATTCTTCTGCTGTTTGTCCTGACGGCCTGCAATGGCGCGCAGGATTCATCCCGATCCGGAACGGGCGCCGAGACCGAATCCGCCGCGTCTGCGGCAGCCGATGCCGGACGCGAATCGGGCGCCGACGCGTCGGCCGAAGCGGCCTCCGCCAGTACCCGTGCGCCTGAGGAAACCCGTCCGCCGGAGTCCGACTACGAACCGGCCTTCGAAGGCCAGACTCGCGCCCCGAAGCCGCTCGAGACCGAAGCCTGGAAGACCGAGACGCTTGCCCAGGGGCTGGAGCATCCGTGGGGGCTCGGCTTCCTGCCCGACGGTGCGATGCTGGTGACCGAGCGTCCCGGGCGCTTGCGCCTGGTAACCGCCGACGGCGAAATCTCCGAGCCGATCTCCGGCGTGCCCGAAGTCGACAATCGCAAGCAGGGCGGCCTGCTGGACGTTACGGTAGCGCCGGATTTCGAATCCAGCCGCGCGATCTTCCTCAGCTTTTCCGAGCCGCACGAAGACGGCACCAACAATACGGCCGTCGCCCGGGCCCGCCTGAGCGACGATGCCGGCGCGCTGGAGAACGTGGAAGTGATCTTCAGCCAGTATCCGGCGGTCGAGTCCACCGGCCATTACGGCTCGCGCATCGTGTTCCAGGATGCCGATACCATCTGGGTGACCATGGGCGACCGCCAGGGCGATCCGGTGCGCAAGAACGCCCAGGACCCCACCAACCTGATCGGCACCGTGGCGCGCATCGACACCGACGGCTCGATTCCGGACGACAACCCGTTCGTCGGGCATACAGAAAATGC
>CAYYZR010000032.1:9592-18773 GCA_964476005.1 uncultured Halomonas sp. | reverse complement strand
TGACCGACTCCGGGATCAAACCGATGAATGACAACGACATATTGTTCGACGATGCAGCCGATCAGGTCGTCGATCTCGGCAACCAGATCGCCGATGCCAATCCCGAGGGCGACCTGTGGGCGATCGCCGACGGTCTCATTGCAGGCGCCGTGCATTTCTGGCTGTATGCGCATCTTCCGGACGAGCAGGCCGACGAGGAGGAAATGGAAGGCCTGATGACGGCCTCGGCGCGCATCGACGCATTGGTCGGCCTGCTGCGCGAATCGGCCATCGACAGCGAGTACCTGCATTCGCCCCACGATCTGGACGCCGGGCGCGCCTGATTTCTCGACCCGGTCGAGTCATTGGCCACTCCTGGCCGGCCGGCACCGGGCTACACGACGGCAGAACGGATGCCGAATGAGCAGAATCAGGCCTGGCTCTCGACCTCCACCCGGGCGCGACCTTCGTGCTTGGCCTTGTACATCAGACGATCGGCACGCTTGACCAGTTCCGACGGCGACTCGTCGCCGCGGTAATCGACGACGCCAAAGCTCGCCGATACTCCATTGTCGTCCGGCGTCCGTATTTCCTGCATGCGCTCGAGCAGTTCGGCTGCGAATTTTCGTCCGCCCTCGCGATCGGTCGCCGGCATGATGATCGCGAATTCCTCGCCACCCCATCGGGCGGCAAAATCGGTCTTGCGCAGGCGCGAACGCAGCAACGCCGCGACGTCGGCCAGCACTTTGTCCCCGGCATCGTGCCCATAGCGATCGTTGACCTGCTTGAAATGGTCGATGTCAAGCAGGATCAATCCGAGCGATCCGCCGGTCCGGCGGGTCTTGTCGATCTCCAGTCTCAGTACTTCGGTCGCGTGCCTGCGGTTGAACAATCCGGTCAATTCGTCGGTGGTTGCCAACTCGTTGAGTCGCGCTTCCAGATCCTTGCGCTGACTGATGTCGATCAGCATGCCGGTGACCCTCAGCGGACGATCATGCGCGTCGCGCTCGGTCACCCGTCCGCGAATATTGGTCCAGATGTAGCCTCCGGATTTTCGCCGCATCCGGACATCGGTCTCGAAAAACGGGCGGGCGCCCGTAAGGTGCGCTTCCATTTCATCGACCAGAAGAGTCTCGTCGTCCGGGTGGGCCAGCGCGCGCACCGATCTCAAACTTGACTCGACCTCGTTCTTTCGAAAGCCCAGCATGCGCTCGGCGATACCGTTGAAACTCAACTCGCGGGTATCCAGGTGCCAGTCCCACATGCCGAGCTTCGCGCCCTCGATGGCCAGCGACAGACGCTCCTCGCTGTCACGCAGCGCCCGCTCGGTGCTTATACGCGCCGTGATATCGGAAAACGTGGCGACCACTGAAAGAATCTCTTCGGTGCCTTCGGCACGCACCGGCTCGGTGCTGATTTCGACCCAGACCCGTCGGCCGTCCGGCCGCTCCAGTCCCATCACCACCTCACGCTGGGGACGACCCGTTGCCAGCGTCACGGTCGCCGGAAACTCGTCCAGAGACATCGGGGTCCCGTCCAGGCGCCAGCAATCGGATTCGAAATCGGACAACGACAGAGATTCCAGCGCATGCGGCACGGCGCCGAGAATCTGGGCGGCGCGCTGGTTGGCAACCGAGAAGCTTCCGTCGGGTTCGATGGCGATGACGCCCTCGGCCATCGATCGGATGATCGAGCCAAGACGGGCCTCGTTTTCGGCGAGCTGCTCGCGAATCTGCCGACTCGCGGTGATGTCGTTGGCCTGGGTGATGATCAACTCGGGCCGATCCTGGTCGTCAAGCACCATGGACACGTCCAGCCGCACCCAGACCTCACGACCGTTCGAATGCAGGTAGCGCTTGTCGAAACGGAAACTGCTGATTTCGTTCCTGTTCAGGCGGTCGAGCTGTTCCCGGCTTCGCGCAACATCTTCGGCATGCGTGATTGCGGTGAACGAATTGCCGACCAGGTCGTCTCGCGAGTAGCCGACCAGTGCGCAGAATGCCGGATTGACCTCCAGCCAGATACCCTCGGGGGACTGCAGCGCGATGCCGGCCGCCGAATGCTCGAACGCCCGCGCCAGGCGGCCGATTTCGCTTGCAGTCACATCTTCGGAGGATCCACTCGCCGGATGCATATGATGGCAGGAGCTCGTCATACCATCTAAATGCAATTCACATACCAATGTTCCGGAACTTGCCCGATATTCAGGCAAGTCCCCCGCGAACTGAGACTGCTCTCACTTCGAGCCGCCGGCTCAGGGCCGCTGGCGCTCCCGGATGGCGCGAAATTCGTTGCCTTCGTACCAATTCGGCCACGCATCCGACTCGACCAGATAGCGGCCCACCTGATAGAGCGCCGACGCGTCCTCGGCAATCCCGCGCAGGTCCCATTCCGGATCGAAGACGTCGCCCGGCTTGTGATAGCGGTTATCCCGGTACTCGCGCTCGATGGCAAGCACGTGCTCGGCGCCCAGCTCGACGTGCTCCACGCCGCTCTTGGCGTAAAGCGCCGGAATCCCGCCACGGGCGAAATTGAAGTGATCGGACCGGTAGTAGTAGCCGGCCTCCGGCGTCGGCTCCTCGACGATGTAGCGGTCGGAGGCTTCCAGCGTTGCCGCCAGGATTTCTTCCAGTTCCGAGGAACCGTAGCCGACCACGACCATGTCCTCGGTGGGGCCGGCCATGAAGCTGAACGCGTCGAGGTTGATCGCCGCGACCGTATCGGCCGGTGCAAAAGCCGGTTCGTTGACGTAATGACGCGAACCGAGCAGCCCGTATTCTTCCAGCGTGACCAGCAAAAACATCCCGGTGCGTTCGGCCGGCCCGGCGGCGGCGTGCATCCTCGCCAGTTCCAGCACGGCGGCGGTGCCCGAGGCGTTGTCTATGGCGCCGTTGAAGATGCCCGCGCTGCCCGGCAGCGCCATGTTGCGCCCCAGATGATCCCAGTGCGCCATGTAGACCACGGCCTCGTCCGGACGCGCGGTACCCGGCAGCCGCCCGGCAACGTTGTAGGACATGCCTTCGCGAACGCTGTTGCGAACCCGCGCAGTGACCCGGGCATCCAGACCGACCGCATCGAAGCCCGGCTGGGCCGCGCGCTCCTTTTGCGCCTCGTAGTCCAGGCCGGCCCGGGCGAACAGGTCGCGCGCGGTGTCCACGGTGATCCAGCCTTCCAGCGCCATGACCGGGTCATCGCCGCGCGCGGCCAGTTCGAACTGGGCGCCCGACCAGGAGTTGGTGACCACCTCCCACGGGTACGACGCCGGTTCGGTTTCGTGCACGATCAGCGCCGCGGCGGCGCCCTGCCGGGCGGCCTCTTCGTACTTGTAGGTCCAGCGGCCGTAGTAAGTCATGGCCCGGCCGTTGAACAACCCGGAATCGGGCGCGCCGAATCCCGGATCGTTGACCAGGATCACGACCGTCTTGCCTTCCACGTCCAGACCGGCGTAGTCGTTCCAGTCGTATTCCGGCGCCACGACGCCGTAACCGACAAACACCAGCTCCGAGTCCTCGACCCCGTGGAAATCGGTGCCCAGGCGGCGCGAGCCTATGATCATCTGCTCGGGATAGGCCAGCTCGAATACTTCACCGCCCTGCTCCACTGCAATCTGAGAACGCTCCTGGTTGGTCAGCTCGACCATCGGCACCGGTTGCAGGTAGCTGTCGCCGAAACCGGGCTGCAAACCTGCTTCTGCGAGCTGCTCGACCAGGTAGTTGACCGTCAGCCGCTCGCCGCGCGAGCCAGGCGCGCGACCCTCGAAATCATCCGAGGCCAGGGTCTGCAGGTCGTTCGAGTAGCGTTCGATGTCGAATCCCGGCGTCGGCAACGCCGGGATGGCGTAGCCGGAGGATTCCTCGACGACCGGCGCCTGCGCGCCAGGCTCGGGCTCCGGGGCGACCGGCTCGGGACGGTCGCAACCGCCGAGAAAAAGTATTCCGGCGAATGCCGCCAGGGCCGGGAAAAAACGAATTCGAGTAAGCATCACGTGCGATCTCCGATTGATTCAAGAACTTCAACCGGGCGATTCTAACGCCTGGCGGCGCGCACGGTGCAAGGTCGCGTCGCCGCCGCGTACCGGAATGGCCCGGAGGGCGGCGGTCAGCCTTCGGCCAGCAGCCTGATTTCGAAGCTGAGGTCGACGCGGTTTCGAACGAACTCGGGGTCGGCAAACTCCCCGGTTCCGACATCGAAGCGCAGGCGTTCTATCTCGGCATCGCCGCGCATGCTGAATTCGCCGCGGGCGACCAGATCGTCGTCGTCCGGCGTCAGCGTGAAGTTCACTGCCTGCGCGGCCCGGATGCCCTTGAGCTCGAGTTCGCCGTCAGCCACGTACGCCCCGCCCTCGGCCGAAATCGATCGGCTTTCCCAGGACGCTTCGGGATACTGCTCGACTGCAAAGAACGCCTCGCCCTTGAGCGTTTCATCGCGCTCGGGATTCTCGGTATCGGCCGAGGAGAGCTGGACCCGCACCGCGATCCGACCGTCCGTCGGACCGCCGTCCGGCATGCAGTATTCGACCGCGAACTGCTCGAACCGGCCGGTGAAGCTCGTTTCTTCCACGGCGCCGGAAAACACGAGCTCGCCGGTGTCCTGGCTTCCCCTGAAACATTTCTCTTCGGCCGCAACGCCACAAGTCGCCGCCAGCAGCAGCGCAGCGGCAGCCGAGGCGCCGGGAATCGGGAATATTCTCATTTCCATGGCGGAAGCATCCTCTGCAGCAATCCATCCTTGAGCACGAACTGGTGACGCAATGCGGCCAGCACGTGTATCGAAACAAGCGCCGCGATGCAGACCGCAAGCCATCCGTGCACTTGTCCGAAGACCTTCTCCAGACGTTCGTTCTGCTCGACCACGGCCGGGATGTCGACGAGTCCGAAGAATTCCGGGCCGAAACCGGCCGCCGAGGTGTAAATCCAGCCACTCACCGGCATCAGCAGAATCAGCGCGTACAACAACCAGTGGGCCGTCGATGCGGTGAACCTTTCCCATGCCGACATGCTCGAGGGAAACGGCGGCGGCCGATTGATCGCCCGCCACAGCAGGCGCACCAGCACCAGGCCCAGCACCGTCATGCCTATCGACTTGTGCTGGTTGACCAGCGTGAACTGGGCACGAATCGAGTCGGTTTCGTCGATCCGCCAGGCCCAGACGAACTGGGCCGTGATGCCGGCCGCCACCAGCCAGTGCAGCGCCTGGGCAATCAGCCCATAGGCACGCTGCGTATTTCGAAGCGGCACTTTCATCAGGGCAGGCTACCATCGGGATCGTGGTTAAACGATACGGCATTGCGTATGAATATCTTGTTGCGATTGTCATTGAATCCGTTATTGCGATTGCCTTTGCAATCGTCACCGCGCTCGTTCCGGCCCGTCCTGGGCGTCGGAATTGTCGCATTTTTGGTCGGCTGCGCCGCCGCACCGCAGCGCAACCTCGAGGAATCCGCATCCGTCGCCTGGCCGACGTTTGCGGCGCCGCAAGCGGGGGAAGACGTATATCGCATCGATCCGGAAGCATCGCAGCTGCGGATTCGCGTCGATCCCGAAGGCCCGATGGCGCGCCTGGGCCACAGCCATGTCATCGGCGGAAGCGTCTTCGGCGGTATCGTGGCGCTCGGCGAGGGGCACCAAAGCGCTCGCCTGGACCTGCGAGTCGACGTTTCGGCGCTGCAAGTCGACAAGCCGCAGTGGCGCGCCGATGCCGGGCTGGAAACCGAACTGGACGACGCGGCGATTTCCGGCACACGCAACAACATGCTTGGAGCGCGCGTGCTCGACGCGCAACGGTACCCGGAAATCTCGATTCGATCGACCGGCATCGAGGGACCCGCATGGCTACCGGATGTAACGGTGCGCATTCGGCTGCGCGGCCAGGTGCGCGAGATCGTCGTCCCGGTTGCCGTCGAACGCACGGGCACTCGACTGACAGCCAGCGGCGCCATGGACCTTCTGCAGTCCGACTTCGGCATCGAACCGTTCTCGGCCGCCGGAGGTACACTCCGGGTTTCCGACAGGATGCGCATACGCTTCCGGATCATTGCCGAAAAGATCCCGGCAAATCCGTGAACGGCGGAACCTGACGCCAAGGGCCCGACCGGCTTTGTCCGGAGCTCACGCGACGATGTTGCTATGATGCGCGATTCGAAAATCCGTCAGGACGTCCGCCCGTGACCGAGAACAACGCTTCCAACGCCGGAACCGGCGAATCCCGTAACTGGTTCACCCGATTTCTGGACACCGTCGAGTGGCTGGGCAACCTGCTGCCGCATCCCGTCACGCTGTTTGCCCTTCTTGCGATCACGATGGTGCTGCTGTCCGGCCTGTTCGGATGGCTGGACCTTGCCGTATCCGACCCGCGCCCGGAGGGCATGAGCGGACGCGCCGACGACGGCATGATTCGCGCCGTCAGTCTGCTCAATGCCGACGGCCTGCGCATGATCGTGACCAACCTGGTCTCCAATTTCACCGGCTTCGCGCCGCTGGGCGTGGTGCTGGTGGCCATGCTTGGCGTGGGCGTGGCCGAAAAGTCGGGCATGTTGTCGGCGCTGGTACGCGGGATCGTGCTGAACGCGCCCAAGCACGTCGTCACGGTGGCGATCGTGTTTGCCGGCGTCCTGTCCAACACCGCGTCCGAAATGGGGTATGTGGTGCTGGTGCCCCTGGCGGCGGCGGTGTTCTATTCGCTGGGCCGGCATCCCCTTGCCGGGATGGCGGCGGCTTTCGCCGGCGTGTCCGGCGGGTACAGCGCCAACCTGCTGATCGGCACGATCGATCCATTGCTGGCGGGCATTACCGAGGAAGCCGCGCAGCTTATCGACCCGGAGTACACCGTCGACGCCACCGCCAGCTATTTCTTCATGTTCATCTCCACCTTCATGATCACCATCATCGGCTCGCTGGTAACGATCTTCATTGTCGAACCCAAGCTCGGAAAGTACGATGCCGCCGAAGCGGACGAAGAAATCCTCGACGGTCGATCCATGCAACCGCTGTCATCCGACGAAAAGAAGGGATTGTTGGCCGCCGGGCTCGCGGCCGCCGGCGTATTCGCGCTGATGGCGATCACGCTGGTGCCCGAATGGGGCCCGCTGAGAAACCCCGACACTGGCGAAATGATCCGCTCGCCGTTTTTTCGCGGCATCGTGGCCTGGATATTCGTGTTCTTTCTGGCAACCGGCTTTGCCTATGGAAAAACCGTCGGGACGATGAAGAACGACCGCGACGTCATCAACGGCATGTCATCGGCGATCGCGACGCTGGGCCTTTACGTGGTGCTGGTGTTCTTCGCCGCGCAGTTCGTCGCTTACTTCGGCTGGACCAATATCGGCGCGATCACGGCCGTGACCGGCGCCAACTTTCTACAAGGCATAGGCCTGACCGGGCCGCTGGTATTCGTGTTCTTCATCATGGTCTGCGGCCTGATCAACCTGTCACTGGGCTCGGCCTCGGCGCAATGGGCCGTGACCGCGCCCATTTTCGTGCCCATGCTGATGCTGATCGGCTATTCGCCCGAAGTCATCCAGACCGCATACCGCATCGGCGATTCTTCGACCAACATCATCACGCCCATGATGAGCTATTTCGGACTGATCCTGGCCTGGGCGACCCGCTACAACAAGAACTTCGGGATCGGTACCATGGTCGCCACCATGCTGCCCTACTCGATATTCTTCATGACCGGCTGGGCGCTGCTTTTCCTGCTCTGGACCTTCGGTCTCGATCTACCGGTCGGACCCGGTTCCCCAACCTATTATGGTGCGCAATGACCGCACCAGCGCTTACCGAACTCAGACTGGAGCGTGCTCGCGGCGTTCTGGTGTGCGAATTCGCAGACGGCCGGGTCTTCGAACTCGACTGCGAGTATCTGCGCACGCACTCGCCCTCGGCCGAGGTTCGCGGTCATGGTCTTTCGGAACCGAAACTGCTGACCGGCAAGAGCGACGTCAATATCGAATCCATCGAACCGATCGGCAGTTACGCCGTGGCCCTGCATTTCGATGACGGTCATGCGACCGGCATCTACGCCTGGGACTTTCTTTACCGTCTGGGCCGCGACATGGAGGCGAACAAGCGCCGCTATCGCGAGCGCCTGGTCGAGGCCGGCCTGCTGGACCGATGACTTCCCCCTGACCGAGCCTCATCATGGTCCGAAAATCTCAATCCGCGCTTCGTCGCCTGGTCGGCCACTATCCTGCCGAGATCGCCGGCGACCCCGAAATCATCGAGATGACGGCGCTGGTCGAGCAGCGGTCCGACGACGATTCAGAACTGGCCCAGCGCATGCTCAAGGCGCTCAATCCGCTCTCGCCGGACAGAACGACGGTGCTGGCCGCGCTCGCCATCATCGCCGGGCATGAGTCCGACCCCGGCTCGAGCGGCAATGGCCCCGGTCCGCTGGTCGAGCAATTTCGCCGCGTGGTGCATTTCGACCAGCGCTACCTGCCGGATTCCTCCAGCCGCGCCGAGGGCCTCAGGCGCCTCATTCTTGCGCTGATCTACGACGTTCGCGTGGTGCTGCTGGTGCTGGCCTGGCAGCTTGCGCGCATGCAGGTCGCCCGCGACGACGAGACCCGTCGATCGCTGGCGCGCGAGACGCGCGCGATACACGCCCCGCTGGCCAACCGGCTTGGCATCTGGCAGCTCAAGTGGCCATTGGAAGACCTTGCATTCCGCTATCTGGATCCCGAGGCCTGCGCGCGCATCGAACGGCTGGTGGCCGAACAGCGCGACGAGCGCGAGCGCTACATCGACGCGTTCATGCAGCAGTTGTCGGAAAAGCTCGAAGCCGCCGGCATTGCCCACGAGATCAGTGGCCGGGCCAAGCACATCTATTCGATCTGGCGCAAGATGCAGCGCAAGGGTCTCGATTTTCATCAGCTTTTCGACGTGCGCGCCGTGCGCGTGCTGGTCGACGACCTGGCCAGCTGCTACTCGACACTTGGTCTGGTGCACAGCCACTGGCAGCCCGTCCCGGGTGAGTTCGACGACTACATTTCCAACCCCAAGCCCAACCTTTACCGTTCACTGCATACTGCCGTGCGCGGAAGTCACGGGCGCGTGTTCGAGGTCCAGATCCGGACCCACGAAATGCACGAGCACGCCGAGTTGGGCGTCGCGGCCCACTGGCGCTACAAGGAAGGCGGGCCGCGAGACAGCGCGCTGGAACAACGGATAGGCGCGATGCGCCAGCTGATAGAAGGCGGCGA
>CAYYZR010000032.1:0-9492 GCA_964476005.1 uncultured Halomonas sp. | reverse complement strand
GACAAGGCGCAGGACGATGAAACGCTGATCGAGAACTTCGAATCGCTGACCAGCGAAGACCGCGTCTACGTGCTTACGCCCAGGGGCGACGTCATCGACCTGGCGCAGGGCGCGACCGCGCTGGATTTTGCCTACCACGTCCATACCGAGGTCGGTCACCGCTGCCGCGGCGCAAAGGTCAACGGCCGCATCGTGCCGCTGACCCATCTGCTGGCCAACGGCGATCGGGTCGAAGTGCTCACTTCCAACCAGGGTCACCCGTCGCGGGACTGGCTGAACCCGCAACTGGGCTACCTGCGCTCGGGTCGGGCAAGAGCCAAGGTGCGCCACTATTTCAGACAACTGAACTTCGACGACAACCTGGCTGCCGGCCAGGCCGCGATGGAAGGAGAACTCAAGCGTCTCGACCTGGTCGGCGCAGATCTCCGGCCGGTGGCCGAACAATACAATTTCCGCCGGGTCGAAGACCTGCTCGCGGCCATCGGCGCCGGCGATCTCACCTCGGCCCAGGTCGGCCAGTCGGCGTTGCGGCTGAACGCCGCTGAGGATACCGACAAGCCGGAGCTTCCGTTCCGCCGCCCGGCCGGACCGGAATCGGCCGGCTCGGGCAGCGAAATCCGCATCGAGGGCGTCGGCAACCTGATGTATCAGCTGGCGCGCTGCTGCCAGCCGCTGCCCGGCGACCCGATTGCCGGGTTCATCACCCGCACCCGGGGCGTCAGCATCCACCGGGATGATTGCCGTCAATATCTTCGCCTGGCCCAGCGCCAGCCCGAGCGGCGAATCCAGGTCGACTGGTCGCGCAGTGCCCGAACCCGCTACCCGGTCCGCGTTCGTATCGACGCCTGGGATCGGCGCGACCTGATCAAGGACATCGGCTCGGTCATCTCCAACCATGGCCTGGGCGTCAACGCCATGCACGCCGATCGCGGCGAGCAGCCCGAGGCGGTAAGCATAGAACTTTCGCTGGAAGTCGAGGATCTCGAACAGCTCAGCACGCTGCTGGGCCGGCTACAGTCCATTACCAACGTCAGTTCGGTGCGCCGTCTGCGCTGACCGTCAAACCCACGCTTTCAAGCGTTCCAATGACTGCCCGACGCGCCGCGCCTACCGAAAAATGCCGCTCGACGTTCAGTCGCCCGTTCTCCGCCAGCGTTTGCCACAGTTCACGATCCTGGTACAACCGAACGATTTCAGCGGCAAACTGCGGCGCATCGTCGGCCATCAGGATATCCACGCCATGCTCGGTATACATGCCTTCTGCGGCACATGAGGTCGCGACCACCGGAAGACCGTGGCTCATCGCCTGATTGACCTTGCCCTTGACGCCCGCGCCGTACCGCAACGGGGCGACCGAGATTCGGCAACCGGTCATGTAAGGCTCGATATCGGCGACGAAGCCGTGCAGTCTGATGCCGGGCGCTTTTCGCTGCTGCAGGCTCTCGGGCATCCTGCTGCCGATGATGTGCAGCGTCACGTCGGGCAATTCGTTCAGCACGAGCGGCATGATCTCTTCGATCAGCCAGTTCGCCGCGTCGAGGTTGGGGGGATGCTGGAAGCCGCCGACGAATACCAGATCCTGACGCGCCTCGAAAGGCTTGCCCGGATCCCGAAGCGTGTGAATATTGGACACCACCGAGACGTTTGCACTGGGCAGAATCGATCGGAGCAGTTGCTGTTCGAACTGACTGACGACCAACGTTGCATCGGTCGCTTCGATGAGGGCCAACTCCTGCTTGCGCGTCTTCTTCGCCGCGATGGCAGCCGATTCCGTTCCCGATATTTCAGCCTCGCGCTGCTCGCGCAGAAAATGCAGGTCAACGGTATCGAATATCAGTTTCGCGCTTGGACACAACGTCCGCAGCATTTTGAGCATAGGACTCAGGACGTAGTGACGGCTGACGATAATGAGATCGATCCCGGCCCCGTGTTCCGAAAGCCACGCTTCCGGGTCCTGGACCCACGGCGCGGTCAGGACCTCGATGCCGACGCTTTGCAGGTCGCGCGAATGGCGGCCTACCCAGAGCCGATTCTCGGGCATGAAGCTGGTCTGATAGCCAAGCTCGTCCAGCAATCGCAGCAGGGCGAACATTCTCACCGACCCCGAATCGTGATCCGGCATCGGCGTCGTCGCATCGATGACGAGCGCACGTCGCGGGAAACGCCGATACCTGAGTTCACGGGCGACTTGGTGTGTGTACTCCTGAGGGTTCTCGGGATACTCCTGGAGTGTTTCGCGCCACCGCGTCAGGAATTTTTCGCGGTTGACGGCCTGATGCTGCTTGATGCCGGTCGACTCGTCGGTTCCGGATGTCCCGCCCTCGAAGTGAATCACGGTCGAGGTTGGCTGATAAAAGACCTTCAATCCACTTTCGCGAACGCGGAAGCACAGGTCGGTATCCTCATAGTAGGCGGGCACATAATAAGTGTCGAATCCGCCCAGTTCGGCGAAGCGCTCACGCTCGATTGCAAGACAGGCGCCGGACACGTAGTCCGCTTCACTGAGAAAATTGAACTCCGGTCGATCGGGCTCCCCGCCCCTGCCGTAATTCCAGCCGCTTGCATCGCGAAATACGATGCCTCCAGCTTCCTGCAGCGTGCCGTCGGCGAAAATCAGCCGCCCGCCGACAATGCCGGCAGACGGGAACTCGACGAAGGTGTCGATCAGCGCATCCAGCCAGCCGTCGGTAACGCGGGTATCGTTGTTGAGAAAGACGAGCCAGCGTCCCTTGGCGGCACGAGCGCCGCGATTGCAGGTCCGGATGAAGCCCAGGTTCTTGCGATTTCTCAGGAAACGGATCCCGCGGCACAGCTTGAGCCAGGCACGGGTTTCGTCGCTGGAGCAGTCATCCACGACAATGATTTCGAAGTCGATGCGATTTTGCACCGAAACCAGGCTTTGCAGACACGCCGAAGTGAAATGAAGCTGGTTGTATACAGGCACGATCACACTGACTTTCGGCTGGGCGGTCGCTTCGAATACAACCGGTTCGGCGATCTGCCCGCCTTCCGGCACCGCCTGTAGCGGCACGGAAACCTGCTCTTGCGCCGACACCGGTGGAGATTGCAACAGCAGCAGGGCCTGCCTGAGACCGCGCCATTTCCAGTAATGAAAGAATCTGCCAAGCAGGTGCGGCCATCTCAATGGGTTCCATGCCCCACGCCGCAGGACATTCCTGCCAAGACGCGCTCCGAAACGCAACGGTCGGGTAATGCGCCACGACCTGCTTGCGACAACTCTGCCGAATTCGGCTTCGACATGCTCCAGGCGTCCATGAAGCTCTTCGATCTGCGAATCCCGATGTTCCAGCTGCGAATGGACGTCAGCCAACTTCCGGTCTCGCTCTGCCAAAGCCTCATTGCGCTCTGCCAACGCCTCATCGCGTATCGAGATCTCCAGAAGAGCATCGTCCAAGCTGGCTTGCGTCAACTGCCGGGATTCGCGCTCACGCGTCAATTCGGCGCGAATCCTTTCGATTTCATGACCCAGTACCGTTTCCAACTCTTCTTTCTCCCTGTCCAGTGCCAAGGCCCACGCCGTTCGTTTCTCGAACTCCGCTCGCAGGCCGGCCATGTCCGACCGACTCCGTTGAAGTTCCCTGTCAAGTTCCCGTGCCCATGCGATCTTCTCTTCGAATTCGCCTTGTAGGCTTGCATACGATTGCCGCAACGACTGCAAATCTCGATCCAGAGTCAGCGACCACTCCGTTCGCTGCTCGAAATCCTCCTGTAACCGGGCATAAGCGTCGCGCGCCGAATCGAGTTCCGATTTCAGGGATCCGACCCATTTCGAGCGTTCCCTGAACTGGCGATCGAGTTTCTCGGCCCACTCTGTTCTTGCCTCGAGTTCGGTACCGAGCCGATCGCATTCGCTGACCACCTCGCCATGCCGTATCTCAAGCTGTGCGAGCTGATTGGCAAGCTTGCCCAACACCACCGCGCTTTCCGCGACAGCGTGCGGCTCGATGCGCGTGGCGCTTTTGCCGGGCAGCAGTGCGTTGAATCTGGCGACAAGCTGCGGCGGGGTCTGCTGCGGACGTTCTTCGGCCGCCAATGGATCAAGCATCCGTGGGTTGCTGGAAATGGCTTCGACCAGCTCGACCAGGGCGCCTGCATCAGGGTCGAAAAGCAGTCCATCCTCATGATCGTGGATTCGCTCCGGAAAACTTCCAACCCGGGTTGCAATCGGCACCAAGCCCAGCGACCGCACCTCGCTCAGCGCAAAATTCCAGGTTTCGGGTACCGTCGAAAGAAACAGCGCCGCATGTGGCTTGAGCTTTCGGATCAGGGCCGGGAACTCATCGTGCCGGTAATTGCAGATCAAGTCGACACCGGCGTGACCGAACAATCGGAATGCTTCCCGGCCGCAGCCCAGCGCTGTAATGCGCGCCAGTGACCGCAACTCCGGCAACGCTTTTTCTAGCAGCGCCAAACCCTTGCCCTTTGTCAAACGGCCCGGAATCACCAGGTGCAAGGGGTCGGTCGGGTCGGGACGAATCGCCTTGCGCCGGTCTGAAAAAGGCCGAAACGCATGTGGAATCTTGGTTATTTTCAGGGACGACCCGGGATTGAGCATCTGCCAGCGATGAACGACGTGATCGGCAGGCGCAACGAGGCGCACATCGTTGCTTTCCACCGCACGCCGCCACGCATCCGCGATTCGTTTCCAGAAATCAGGGTCAGCCGGCTGCATGCGCAACGTATCGCCATGCCGGGCGAACGCTTTTGCTCGCGCCACACCACGGTTTTTATCGATGTAAGGCAATGGATCGAAATCGAGCAACGGCCAGACCGGGTAGAAGTCGTGCAGGATCTGGATCGTCGGCAAACCCGTTTTCAGACAGTCCAGGCTATGGCCGATCAACGACGAAACCATGATGCGACCCACACCGAAACGGGCGATGAGTTCCCTGAGCACGCTCGCGTATTGGCGATGCGACTTGACCGTGCTTGTGATTTGTGGCGCCAGCGGAATTTCGCGAATCAGACCATGGCCGATATCACCGGCAAACAGTTTCAGTCCCCGTCCGCAGATTTCTCCCGACAGGTCACCATCGGCTACCAGTACCAGGTTCATGCCGTCACGATCGCCGGCAATGAAGTCCTCTATCCATCGCCAGACACCGCCACCCCAACTATGTGCGATATGCAGTGTTACTGGCAGATCCGGTTCACAAGCCGCGGCGGAAAATGCTCCGGACAGCCCCAGTCGGCGAAGTCGGAGGCGCAATTGACCAAGCGGCATCGCCATCGAGTCGGCATCCGAACCCATGGCTTGCCGCAATGGCTGTTCCGGATCGAAGGCAAACGCTTCGTCGATCAACCCTGCAGAAGCACTCTGCAACACGGCGGCGCCGTGGCGAGCCTGAGCGGGACCGACAAGCAGGCAATCAGGTTGATCCGGGGCGGCAACGCTTTCCCATCGCGCGTCGGAACACCAGTAAACCAGCCGGTCCGGATGCGCGGGAACGTCATGCTCCGGCCATGCGGAGAATGGATTGAGGTGGTTGGAGAAATTGCCCGGAAAAACTGTAACGTCCGGCAGATTTCGGGCCCGTATCAATCGACCCAGCACCGACAGCGGCTTCGGCAATCCCATACCCGCGCGCAATACCAGTGCGGCAGATTGCGGATGGCGTTTTGCCAGTGACCGCAGCGCTCCGTCAAGATCGCCGTGATTCGCCCCGAGCGGCTCCGCACCGGCAACGCGCGCGGCCACGGCGTAAACGGGTACCGCCAACTGAGAGCGAAGTCCTTCTACCCAGGCCGGATCAACGGTTTCGCTGGCACTTCGCGTCCATACCAGAATGACCAGATCGGACGCGGTCAAAGCGCTCGGCCCGTGCTTCATGGCATTGCCGGTATCAGTACTCATTCACGATGTTCCGCTGCCCTTCACGAACGCCGAACAGCGCTCACAGGGGGCGAAGGTATCTGGATTCACCGTTGAGGTCTCCACCGGCAGCTCTGTTAAACAAGATCGCGCCTCAACGAGCCGAAGAAACACGTCATTAACGTTTTATTATCTCGCATTCAATTGTCCCTGTCACACTGCCGGCGGGGCCGTTCCGAGAAAGCCGCCGGTCGCCCGAGAGCGATCGCCAAGGACGCGCTCCCGGTTTGCATCGACAAGCCGACGACCGACGATTCCGATACAGTAAGCGCCGGAAATGTCGCCGGATTCATCGAGATAAATGTCTGGAAAGAAGCGAAAAAGCCATAAAGCCCGGCAAAAGGCCTCGACATCGCGCCGGCGCGTCGGCCTTTGGGTCTTCCTGATGTTCTCGCTCGGCCTGGGCCTCGGCTGCCTCGGCCCGTGGATCTGGTACCTGGATCAGCATGCCTCGCAGCGCTTCGACGAACGGCAGTGGAAACAGGCAGGTCGCGTTTACGCGCGGGCGCTGGAGCTTTATCCGGGTCGACCGCTCTCCAGCACCGATCTGGAGCTGGAACTGGACGCCGCCGGCATGCGCAGGACGCAGCCGCTTCTACCCGGAAGATTCGCCCAAAGCGGCAACCGCTACACGCTGGCCTTGCCCGAAATCGAATTCGCCGACGGACGACAGCCTGCCCGCACGGTTACGGTCACGCTCGCCGCCGACCGCATCGCGGCGCTGCTCGATGGCCGCGGCAATGCGCTGGAACTGGTGCGTCTGCCGCCGGCTGAACTCGGCAGTCTGCTGCCGTTCGACGAGCGCGACCGCACCCTGGTGCCGATCGCGGAATTCCCCACCCTGCTGGTGGCCGGTATCCAGGCCGTGGAAGACCGGCAATTCCGCTACCACCACGGCATAGATCCCAAAGCGATACTACGCGCGCTGATCAGCAATTTCAGGTCCGGCGGCGTCGTGCAGGGCGGCAGCACGATTACCCAGCAGCTGGTCAAGAACCTGTTCCTGACCGCAGATCGCAACCTTTTGCGAAAATTCAACGAGGCCGTGATGTCGATCAGCCTGGAAGCGCGCTTCGACAAGGCCGAAATTCTCGAGGCTTACCTCAACGACGTGTACCTGGGTCAAAGCGGAAACCAGGCCATCCACGGATTTGGGCGCGCCGCAGAGTATTATTTCGGCCTGCCGGTTGCATCGCTTTCCACCGACCAGATCGCGCTGCTGACAGGCATGGTCCGCGGCGCGTCCTGGTATAACCCGGTTCGCAATCCGGAACGCGCCCGAGCTCGCCGCGATCTGGTACTTGGCATGTTTCTCGAAACCGGCTTGATCGATCGCGACGAATACGAAAGCGCGCTGAAACGTCCACTGGGCGCCAGCGTGGGCGATCTTGCCCGAAGCCGCGCCCATCCGGCGTTCATGGACCTGGTGCGCCGGCAACTCAAGGCCGACTATCGCGATTCCGACCTGCGCGAAAAAGGGCTGCGCATTCATACCACGCTCAGCCCACTGGCCCAGCAGCGGGCCGAGCGCGCCCTGGCCGATGGGCTGACCGAACTGGATCATGCCGGCGGCGACCTGCAAGGCGCGATCGTGCTTGCGCAACCCGACTCCGGCGAAATCCGGGCGCTGGTCGGAGACCGCAACTACCAAAGGGTCGGCTTCAACCGCGCCCTGGACGCAAGACGCCCGGTCGGATCCGTCATCAAGCCGTTCCTGTACCTGCTGGCGCTGACCGATTCCGCAAGATTCACCCTGGTGACGCCGGTCGACGACGAGCCGCTGAGCCTGCCGCAACGCGGTCGCGAGGACTGGCGCCCGCGCAACTATGACCAGACCAGCCACGGTACGGTGGCGCTGCTGGAGGCGCTGGCGCACTCCTACAACCAGGCCACCGTCAGGGTCGGGCTTCAGGTGGGCGTACAAGCCCTGTTCCGTCTGCTCGAACAGCTGGGCGTTGCACCGGGTTCGGCGCGCCACCCGGCTGCGTTTCTCGGTGCGGTAGACCTCTCTCCGCTGCAAGTCGCGCAGCTTTACCAGCCAATCGCCAGCGGCGGATATTCAACGCCGTTGCGCGCTATCACCGACGTAGTGGACAGCCGGGGCAAGGCAATCGCCAGGTATCCCATGCGCCTGCGGCAAATTCAGGAACGTGGCGCACTGGCACTGCTTGATTTCGCCCTTGAACAGGCCGTCGCCACCGGTACCGGTGCAAGTCTGAGCTGGCGACTGAAACGGCCCGCCGCGCGCGCCGCAACCATTCGGGGCAAGACCGGCACCACAAGCGATCGCCGCGACGCATGGTTTGCCGGCTACACCTCGCAATGGCTGGCCGTCGTATGGGTGGGTCGAGATGACAACAGCCCGGCCGGCGTCAGCGGCGCTGAATCCGCGCTGCCGATCTGGGCGAAGCTTTTCGACGCCCTGCCGCAACAACCCGAGAGACGGCAGTGGCCGGCCGGCATAGAGTGGTTCTGGGTCGACTGGCCCGAACCCCTGCTGGCCGACAAAGGCTGCCCCGGCGCCCGGGCCATCCCTTTCATCGCCGGCTCGCAGCCGACGAAATATTCCGGATGCATGGATTGAAAGGCCGGTTTACGGAAATACGGCGGTCGGAGATCGGTAGTCAGTGGCCGGAACGACTTCTTCCGACTTCCGGCTCCAGCCATAATGGTGCGAACCCGACGCACGCGACCTTGGCATGAACCACGACGACCTTCCTGCCGATCTGGCAGACTGCCTGCGCTCGGCATCGCGCGTTGCTGTGCTGACCGGCGCCGGGATATCGGCCGAGTCCGGAATCCCGACATTCCGCGACGCGCAGACCGGACTGTGGGAGAAACACGATCCGATGCAGCTGGCCTCTCCCGAAGGCTTCGAGGCCAATCCGGCGCTGGTCTGGGACTGGTACCAGTGGCGGCGAAACCTGATCGCCGAATCGAGCCCCAACGCGGGTCACATTGCGCTGGCGGAGATCGCGCAGCGCTTCGACAGTTTCGTCCTGATCACCCAGAACGTCGACGGCTTCCACCAGCTGGCGGGCTCGGAAGGCGTACTGGAGCTGCACGGCAACATCCAGCGCAGCGTCTGTTCCAGAACACGCAAGATCATCGAAGCCGACTGGCTCGTCCGTCACGCCGACCGGCGCCCGCCGCCCTCGCCCCATCACTGCAAAGGCCTGGCGCGACCGGATGTGGTCTGGTTCGGCGAGGCGCTAAACGCAACCACGCTGGACACCGCATTCTCTGCCGCAGGCAACTGCGAGCTGATGATCGTCGCCGGCACCGCCGGCGCCGTGCAGCCGGCCGCCAGCCTGCCGTTCGTCGCCCGCGAATCCGGCGCCCGGGTGGTCGACATCAACCCCGAGGCCACCGAGATCTCCCGGATCGCGGACTGGCACCTGGCCGGGCCGGGTACCAAGTGGCTTCCCGCCCTGGCGCGGGCGCTCTCGAACACCGCCCGCTGACCGCCAGATTCCGCGCCTCGGCGGACTATCGGGCGGGGATTTATAATGCATGCCCTGTCGAATCGAGGTAGTCCGCATGGCCCGTCAAATGCGCGCGCTGGTCAAGCCCGAAGCCGCACCCGGCCTGGAACTGCG